>DAHUYL010000112.1 GCA_027315255.1 Solirubrobacterales bacterium
TCGCATGCTCCCGGCGCACAAGCAGCGCAAGGTGATGAAGCTGCTCGGTCACAACCCGTCGACGGCGGGCGGCATGATGAACCCCGACTACCTGGCCGTTCCGGGGACGGAGACAGCCGCGGTCGCGCTCGATCAGGTGCGCCGCAGCGAGCTGGAGCCCGAGCAGCTGGCGGTCGTGTGCGTGCTCGGTGACGGCGGCGCGCTCACCAGCGTGCTCCCGCTCGCCGGGCTGGCCCGGGCCGACCCCGCGACGCCCGTCTCGGAGCTGATCGAGGCGCCGACCCCGACCGTCACGGCAGACGTCGAGGTCCCTGAGATCGCGCGGCTGATGACCGATTTCAACTTGATGGCGCTGCCGGTCGTCGACGAGGCCGGGGCCCCGATCGGCGTGATCGCCGTCGACGACCTGCTCGAGCTGATGCTCCCCGCCGAGTGGCGGCGCCGGGCGGGGACAGCCCGCGACTGACGCGCGGATTCACCCCGATCCACCGGGTCCCGGTTTCGCGGTACGCTTGCGAGGACCGATCGCACACGCGACGGCCAAGCGACATCCAACTCGATGAGCAACCAAGAGACACCACAAGACGGCGAACTACCGCGAAGTAGTCGGTCGCGGCCGGTTGCCGTGGGGTCCGCTGGGTGCCGGGATCGGATTGATCCGCGCCATCTGAGCTGACCCCCCCTCGCCGACCCGCCGCGGGCTGCACGCGACGGACCACGGAAAGGAGGTCGAGCACGATGGCCAGAGAAACGGTTGGGAGGCGACCCGCGCCGCTGCAGCGGCTGCGGGCGGATTCGACCGGCCTGCCCGCCGCCACCGCACCAGCGGCGGCGCCTTCGACCATGGCCCCGCCGGAGCGGTTCGTGCTCGACTCGGCGCACGTCGGCGACATCCAGGGCGCGTTCGGGACGATCCGGCTCGACGAGCCCGGACGCCGCTCGTTGCGGGCCCGCACGCTGGCGCTGCTGGCGATCATCGGTCCCGGGCTGATCGTGATGGTCGGCGACAACGACGCGGGCGGCGTCGCGACCTACTCGCAGGCCGGTCAGAACTACGGCACCAGCCTGCTGTGGGTGCTCCTGCTGCTGATCCCGGTGCTGATCGTCAACCAGGAGATGGTGGTTCGCCTCGGCGCCGTGACCGGCGTCGGCCACGCGCGGCTGATCAACGAGCGGTTCGGACGCTTCTGGGGATGGTTCTCGGTCGGCGACCTGTTCCTGCTCAACTTCCTGACGATCGTCACGGAGTTCATCGGCGTCAGCCTCGCACTCGGCTACTTCGGGGTCTCGAAGTACCTCGCGGTGCCGATCGCCGCGGTGCT
The DNA here is from genome assembly GCA_027315255.1 of Solirubrobacterales bacterium. GTDB lineage: Bacteria > Actinomycetota > Thermoleophilia > Solirubrobacterales > Solirubrobacteraceae > Palsa-465. The sequence continues at coordinate 1,323 of DAHUYL010000112.1, forward strand.
GCTCGTCGCGATCACGTCGACGGGGAGCTTCCGCGCCTGGGAGCGGGGGATGTTCGTGTTCGTGTTCGCGAACCTGCTGGTCATTCCGTTGTTCTTCATGTCGCATCCGAGCTGGAGCAACGTCGCGACGCACTTCGTCGTGCCCGGGATCCGCGGCGGCGCCAACTCGACCTCCGTGCTGCTGATCATTGCGATCGTCGGCACGACGGTCGCGCCGTGGCAGCTGTTCTTCCAGCAGTCCAACGTGATCGACAAGCGGATCACCCCACGGTGGATCAACTACGAGCGGCTCGACACCTGGATCGGAGCCTTCATCGTCGTCGTCGGCGCCGCCGCGCTGATCGCGATCTCCGCGTTCGCGTTCCAGGGCACGCGTTACTTCGGGAGCTTCACCGACGCCGGCGGCACCGCGCGCGCGCTCGCGCACACGATCGGCTCGGTCGCAGGCCCGTTCTTCGCGCTCGTCCTGCTGAACGCGTCGATGATCGGCGCCGGCGCGCTGACGCTGTCGACCAGCTACGCGTTCGGCGACGTGTTCGGCACCAAGAGCTCGCTGCATCGCAGCTGGCGTGACGCCAAGACCTTCTACATGATGTTCGCCGGGCTGGTGCTGGGCGGTGCCGCGATCGTCCTGATCCCGGGGGCGCCGCTCGGCGTGATCACCGAGGCCGTCCAGGCGCTGGCCGGCGTCCTGCTCCCCAGCGCGAGCGTGTTCCTGCTGCTGCTGTGCAACGACCGCGAGGTGCTCGGGCCGTGGGCCAACCCGTCGTGGCTGAACGCGCTCGCGAGCGTGATCATCGGGATCCTCGTGCTGCTGTCGCTGATCCTGATGGCGACGACCGTCTTCCCCACGATCGACGTCACCCAGTTCGCGCTGATCGGCGGCGCGGTCCTGGCCGTCGTGCTCGCCGGCTTCGGCCTGTATCTGATCCGGCCGGGACGCCGCGCGGCTGATCGCTCGTATCCGCGGGCCGATCTCCCCAAGGAGCAGTGGACGATGGCGCCGCTGACGCTGCTGGCCCGGCCCCAGTGGTCGACGGGTCGCAAGGTCGCGATGCTTACGCTACGCGGATACCTCGTCGTGTCCGTCATCCTCCTCGTCGTGAAGGCGATCCAGCTCAGCGGCGGTTGATGGCGGTACCCGGGGCGCGCGGGCCCCTTCCCAAGGCCGAGTTCGACTACGTCTTCAGCCGCGTCCCACGACTGACGGTCGAGGTCGTCGTGTTCGAGCAGGCCCGGGGCGTCGTCCTGTCGCACCGCGACATCCCGCCGAACATCGGGGCGCTGCACATCCCGGGCGGCACGGTCCGCTGGGGCGAGCTCGTGACGGACGCCTACCGCCGCGTTGCGCTCGACGAGCTCGGCGTCGCGCTGGAACCCGATGAACTGCTCGGCTACATCGAGTACCCGAGCCACTTCGAGAACGATCTGGACTCGCCGGTCGGGCTGGCGTTCCGCGCCCGCCCGCCGCTCCCGGGCGCCGCCGAGCTCCCGGCAGGCTGCGACTGGTACCAGACGCTGCCGCCCGCGCTGTACGCCGAGCAGCGGGAGTTCCTCGCGCGTCAGTTCGGCCTGCGCGCCGGCAACCTGGCACCGTCGTGCAACAGCTTCGCGATCGACCCGGCCGGAACCGGCTCTGAGAACAGGTAGCCCTGGGCGAAGCCACAGCCCAGCGCGCGCAGCGTGTGCACCTGTTCCTCGCGCTCGACCCCCTCGGCGATCACCGCCAGCGACAGCGCCCTGGCCATCGCCACGATCGCCTCGGCGATCGCGCCCTCCGACCTGCGCTCGGCCCCGAGCGTCGAGATGAACGACCGGTCGACCTTGAGCGCGTGCAGGGGCAACCGCGTGAGGTAGCTGAGCGACGAGTAGCCGGTGCCGAAGTCGTCGAGCGCGATCTGCACCCCGAGCCGCTTCAACGCGAGCAGCGTCTCGCTGGTCGTGCTCGTCTCGTCGAGCAGCAGCGATTCGGTGATCTCCAGGCACAGCAGCCCTGGATCGTGGCCGGTGGTGGCGAGGATCCGCTCGAGCATCGTCTCGAATCCCCCCTGCGCGATCTGCACCGGCGAGAGGTTCACCGACATCCACACGGGCGCTGCGTCCGGTCGTTCGAGCGACCACGCGACGGCGTCGCGGCACGCCCGCGCGAGCACCCAGCGCCCGATCCGCTCGATCAGCCCGGTCTCCTCCGCTACCGGGACGAACTCGGCCGGTCCGATCGGACCGCGCCGCGGGTGCTCCCAGCGCAGCAGCGCCTCGACGCCCACCACCGACCTGTCGGCGAGCGCGACGATCGGCTGGTAGGCGAGCGCCAGCTCGCCGCGCTCGATCGCGCGCCGCAGGTCGTTCTCGATCCGCAGGCGCGCGATCGCCCTGGCGCGCATCAGCTCGTCGAACAGCTCGTAGCGCGCTCGCCCCCGGTCCTTCGCGCGATACATCGCCGCATCGGCGTCGCGGATCAGGTCGCTCGGCAGCTCGCCGCCGCTCGCCAGCGCGATCCCGACGCTGGTCGTGACGAAGTGCTCGCTCGAGTCGAGCGCGAACGGTCGCGCGAACACGGCTGCGATCCGCTCGGCCATCGCGATCGCATCGCGCTCGGAGCCGACGTCCTCGAGCAGCAGCCCGAACTCGTCGCCACCGAAGCGGGCGACCGTGTCGGTCGGGCGTACGGTCTGGCGCAGCCGCGCCGCGACCGCCGCCAGCAGCTCGTCGCCCGCCTGGTGGCCGAGGCTGTCGTTGACGAGCTTGAAGTGGTCGAGGTCGATGAACAGGACCGCTGCGAGCGTCTCGGCACGGCGGCGCAACCGCTCGAGCGCGTGCTCCAGACGGTCCAGGAACAGCACCCGGTTGGGAAGCCCCGTGAGCGGGTCGTGCAGCGCCCGGTGCTCGATCGCCGCCTCTGTCCGCTCACGCTCGACCGCGTCGGCCAGCACGTTGGCCAGCGCCTGGACGAACGCGACGTCGCTGCGCAGGTACCGGCGCGGGGAGAGCGCGTGCGCGCTGAGGAGCCCGAACGGCCCGTCGGTACCCTCGATCTGGACGGTGATGCCGCTCGCGATTCCGATCGCCTGGTGCGGCGTCGCCTGGCGAAAGCGGGTCTCCGCCGTCCAATCCTCGACCACGACCGGCTCACGCGTGCGGAGCGCGTGCTCGGACTGCGAGTCGCCGGGATCGAGCGTGTGGCTGTCGCCCACGTTCGCCGCGGCCGGCCCGGTCGCTGCAACCAGCTGGATCCGTCTTCCACCCTCGATCAGCTGCCCGACCATCGCGCACTCCGCCCCGAGGACTTCGGAGATCGCGGCCATCGCCTCCGCGAACAGCTCGTCGATCGCGACCCGCTCGAGCGCGTGCTCGCCGAGCCGCGCGACCGCCGCCTGCTGGGCGGCGCGGCGCTCGAGCTCGGCCTCGGCACGCCTGCGGTCGGTGATGTCGGTCATCACGCCGTACCACCGGCTGCCCCCCGCGGCGTCGACGAGCAGCAACCCGTCGTCGCGGACCCACACCGGATGCCCGTCGCGGTGCAGCAACCGGTACTCCTCGGGAACCGGGTCCAGCGACTGCCCGTTGCTGGCCATCTGCTGCTCGCGGGCGAGCACGCCTTCGCGGTCGTCCGGGTGCAGGCTGCGCGCCCAGATGCCGCTGTCCGCCAGCCACTCCTGCTCGGAGTAGCCGAGCATCGACTCGATCTGCGGGCTGACGTAGCGGAACCCGCCGTCGACGCCGGCCTCGGCGATGTACAGGATCACGGGCACGCGATCGAGCAGCATGCGCAGATCCTCCGCCGAGGGCCGGTCCATACGTCAATTGTCGGCGAATGCGGCACTACGCTTGACCGGTGAGCGGCGCCCGGCCCGACATCGAGACCCACGAGGACTGCGAGCGTCTCGTGCGCGCGTTCTATACGCGCGCGTTCGCCGATCCCGTGATCGGCTTCATCTTCACGGATGTCGCGCGGCTCGACCTCGAGGCGCACGTGCCCCGGATCACGCGGTTCTGGGAGACGATCCTGCTCGGCGCCCGCTCCTACGCGGGCGGCGCGTTCGAGCCCCACGTCCGGCTCGATGCGAAGGTCAGGCTGCGCCGCGGTCACTTCGAGCGCTGGCTGTGGCTGTGGGGTGAGACGATCGACGAGCTGTTCGCGGGCGAGCATGCCGAGCTGGCGAAGCTGCACGCCCGGCGCGTCGCGGACGCATTCGTCGCGCGCCTGCACGGCCTGTCCGGTGGGGGCGAGCCCCAAGCCGCCCCCACCGGCGATCCCCGGCCGCTCGAGCCGCTCGCGGTGGCCGCCCCGATCGGAACCGATCAGGCGGCCCGGCGGCGGGCGTTGCCGTAGCGGACGCGCTTGCCGGCCAGAAGCCGGCGGTCGGCCGCCTCCAGCAGCGCCGTGGTGGTGGTCCCGTCGTCGGGGAACAGCGCCACCCCGACTGTCGCGCCCAGCGCCTCGACGCCCCGCGTCGCAGTCGCGACCGCGTAGCGCACTCGATGGGCCAGCTGCTGTACCCCGGCGCGATCGGTCTCGGGGGCGAGCACGCAGAACTCGTCGCCGCCGAGGCGGGCGATCGTGTCCTGTGCCCGCAGTGCATCGGCCAGGGCGGCGGCGACGTCGCACAGCAGCTCGTCCCCGGCCGCGTGCCCGAAGCGGTCGTTGAGTGCCTTGAACCCGTCGAGATCCGCCATCACCAGCGCGAAGCTGTGGCCTTCGCGGCGGTGGCGGGCGATCTCGTAGTCGGCGCGGGCGTGCAGCAACCGCCGGTTGGCGAGCCCGGTGAGCGCATCGGTCTCGGCCACGTCGCGCAGCCGGTCGCGCTCGCGCTCGAGCCGCCGCCGAACCGAGCTCAGTACCGCCGCGCTCGCGCCCGGCACGAGCAGCGCCAGCAGCGGCGACGGCAGCGGGCTGTGGCGCAGCTGCAGCGTCGCCGCCGCGACCGCGGCCACGGCCGCAGCGCCGCCGACGATCCCGGCGCTCGACTCAGCGACCGACGCTGCCACCAGCACCCCGGGCACGCACAGCCAGTACGCGCTGGAACCGCCGGCGACGAGCACGACGACACCCGTCAGCAGCGCCGTCGCGGCGATCCGCCAGCCGGCCGCCGGCCGGCGATGCTGGGCTGTCCCGCCGAGTCGAGTGGGCACGGGAACAGTGTCGCCCCCGGCCCGGACGCCAACTGCAAGCCGTGCGGCCGCGACGCCGGTCAGATCACGCCCGCGAGCACGAGCACGCCGATCGCTCCCAGCACGAGCGCCGTGAACGTATTGCCCCAGCGCTCGAGCCACTGCCCGCGGATCTCGTAGCCACCGCGGGCGGCGGCGAGCGTGAGCCCGACGATCGTCCCGATCGTCACCGCTGCGAACACGACGAGCGACCCGATCGCGGTCGCGAGGCCGGCGGTCGTCGCCGCCAGGAACACCGGCAGGATCGTCAGGTCCGGAGACGCGGCGGCGCCGAACGGGACCATCACCGCCGCCAGACCGCCGATCCCGCGCCCGCGCACCGGCACGTCGTGGTCATGGTGGTGGTCCTGGTGATCGTGATCCTGGTCGTGATGATGATCGTGATCGTGGTCGTGCTCGTGGTGGTGGTGCCCCCGGCCGGTCAGCTCGAGCCAGGCGAAGCCGAGCCCGGTCGCGATCAGGATGCAGCCGATGATCGTCGACTGGGCGCTCTCGACCGTCGTGCGGAACTGCAGCCCGACCACGACGATCACCCCGCCGAGCAGGATCGAGACGAGCACGTGGGCGACGCCCGCGAGGCCAGACAGCCGCGCGATCCGGGCCATCGGGTAGCGCTGTGTACGGCCGAGCACCGCGAGCGGCACCCAGTGGTCGGGCAGGATCGCGTGCCCGAAGCCGACGCCGGCGGCGGCCGCCAGCAGCGCAGGACCAGTGCCGCTCATCGCGACGACCTCCCCGCCCCGCGGCCGGTCATGCCGCCACCGTCTCGTGGCTGCCCGGCGGGGCGACCCACCCGAGCCGCAGGTGCTCGGTGTGCGACACCGCCTCTCTCAGCAGTGACAGCACGTGGTCGTCGTGCAGCGCGTAGATCACCTGCCGGCCGATCCGCTCCCCGACCACCAGCCCGAGGTGGCGCAGCACGCGCAGCTGTTGCGAGACCGCCGGCTGCTCCATCCCGACCGCGTGCGAAAGCTCGCCGACCGAGCACTCGCCGGCCGCGAGCCGGCTGAGGATCCGCACGCGACTCGGCGTCGCGAGCGCCTGCATCGTCTCGGCGACCGACCGCGCCGTCTCGGCGGACAGCACGGCCAGGTCCATGTCATGCGTACGACCCATGCAGACATCATTCTATGCACAGGCGTGCATGGTTACAAGCCGAGCCGGCGGGCCGGGATGCGACGATCTGCTCGTGGTCGCCAAGCTGATCGCGCTGGTCCTGCCGCTCGGCCTCGACAGCTTCGCGGTCGCCGCCGCGCTGGGCGTCGCCGGGCTGACGGCGAGTCGCGGCGCCCAGATCACCTTCATGTTCACGGCCTTCGAGGCGGGCATGCCGCTCGTCGGGCTCGGGCTGGGAGCTCCGCTGGGCCACGCGATCGGCGGCGTCGCGGACTACGTCGCCGCCGGCCTGCTCCTCGCATTCGGGGTGTTCACGCTGATCAGCCGCGAGCGCGAAGGTCGCGTCGAGGAGCTGGCCGCCGAGGCGGGGCCGAAGATGCTGCTGCTCGGGCTCAGCATCAGCCTCGACGAGCTCGCGATCGGGTTCACGCTCGGGCTGCTGCGGCTGCCGGTCGTGCTCGTGCTCGTGCTGATCGCGGTGCAGACGGTCGTGCTCGTGCAGGTCGGCCTGCGGCTCGGCGGGCGGCTCAGCATGCGGTGGCGCGAGGGGGCCGAGCGGCTCGCCGGGGTCGTGCTCGCGTGCCTCGGCCTGGTCCTGCTCGCCGAGAAGCTGTTGTGAGGGTCAGGCCGATTGTTGTGAGGTTCAGGCCGATCCAGCGGGCTCGTACGGGCAGCTGGGGTCGGCCGCGAGGTAGTCGCCCGTGACCCCGTAGGACCGCGAGCGGCTGCCGCCGCAGATCTCGCGAAACTCGCAGCGGCCGCACTTGCCCTTGAGCAGCGCGGGGTCGCGCAGCTGGCGAAACAGCGGCGCGTCGCGATAGATCTCGACCGGACTGCGACGGCGGACGTTGCCGGCCGGCAGCGGCAGGAACCCCGACGGCATCACCTCGCCGCGGTGCGAGATGAACATGAAGCCGCGCCCGTCACCGACCCCCTTCGCCGGACGGTTGAGCGCGTCCGGGAAACGAAAGCCGGCACCCTCCCTGCGACCTGCCCGCTGGCTGACGATCCGCCGGTACTGCGGCGCATTCGTCGCCTTGATGTCGAACGGCGCCTCGCGCGAGAGCTCGTGCAGCCAGCCCAGCACGCGCTCGTGCTGGGCGGCCGACAGCAGCGGCAGCGACGCGCCGCGCCCGGTCGGCACCATGAAGAAGACCGACCACTGAACCGCGCCCGATTGCCGGACGAACTCGACCATCGGCTCGAGCTGATCGACGTTGAGCGCGCATACCGCCGTGTTGAGCTGCAGCGGCAGCCCGGCCGCCTGCGCGTTGGCGATCCCCCGCAGGGTCCGCTCGAACGAGCCGCGGAAGCCGCGGAAGCGGTCGTGCACCTCGGCGTCGGCGGCGTCGACGCTGTACGCGACGCGGCGCACCCCGGCCGCGAGCGCCTGCCGCATCCGCTTCTCCGTCGGCAGCGCGGTCGCGGTCGGCGTCAGCGACACGCGGAGCCCGCGGTCGTTCGCGTACGCGGCGAGCTCGAGCGCATCGCGGCGCATCAGCGGGTCCCCGCCCGTGAGCACGAGGATCGGCTCGGTCTGAAACGACGCCAGCTGGTCGATCAGATGGCGGCCCTCGGCGGTGTCGAGCTCGCGCGGGTCGCGCTGGTGCTGGGCGTCGGCGCGGCAGTGAACGCATGCGTACGCGCACGCGCGCGTGAGCTCCCATGCGATCGTGAACGGCGCGCGGTCGAAATCGAGCTGCTCGAGCCATCCATCGCGCTCGCGCCGGGCAGCCCGGGCGCCCGGCTTCAACGCCTGATGGTCGGGAGCGGGCATCGTCGCTTGGACGCTAGGCGCCGGCAGGCCGTCGGGCGTCGGGGCTCCACCCCGAGGGGCGTCCGTGCGGACTACTGGCGGTGCCCGCGGACAGCGGCGGACGACGCGGCGCTCGGGTGCCCCTACCTTTGGCGCGGTGCCCCCACCAGGTAGCCACAGCGCCCGCATCAGCGTTCCCTCCCCTGCCGATGAGGCTCCGTTGCTGGCCGCCTATCGGGGCGGGCGCAGCGAGCGATTGCCGGTCTGGTTCATGCGCCAGGCAGGCCGCTCGCTGCCCGAATACCGCGCCATCCGCGAGCGCGCCGGGCTGCTCGAGATCGGCCGCGTGCCTGAGCTGGCGGCCGAGGTGACGCTCCAGCCCGTACGCCGCTACGGCGTCGACGCCGCGATCTTCTTCTCGGACATCGTCACGCCGCTCCAGGCGATCGGCGTCGAGCTCGAGATCCGCCCCGGCACCGGCCCGGTGATCGCCTCGCCGGTGCGCAGCGCCCGTGACCTGAGCGCGCTGCGGCGCTTCGAGCCGGCGGTCGACGCGCCCTGGCTGGGCGAGGGCGTCCGGCTCGCCGTGGCCGAGCTCGACGTGCCGCTGATCGGCTTCGCCGGCGGGCCGTTCACGCTCGCCAGCTATCTCGTCGAGGGGGGTCCGTCGCGGGCGCAGACGCGCACGAAGGCGCTGATGCTGTCCGAGCCGCTGACATGGCGGCGGCTGCTCGAGCGGCTGTGCGACATCGCGCTCGACTCGCTGAGGGCCCAGGTGCAGGCGGGCGCAGCCGCCGTGCAGGTGTTCGACAGCTGGATCGGGTCGCTGGCGCCCGAGCAGTATGAGCGGCACGTGCTGCCGGTCGTCCGCCGGCTGTTCGACGGGCTGAGCGAGCTGGGCGTGCCGCGCATCTACTTCGGGGTCGGGACCGGCCACCTGCTCGAGCTGATCGCCCGCGCGGGGCCCGACGTGGTCGGGGTCGATTGGCGCGTGCCGCTCGACGCCGCCCGCGCGCGGCTGCCCGGGCGCGTGGCGCTGCAGGGCAACCTCGATCCGGCCGCCTGCCTGGCTCCGTGGCCGGTGCTCGAGCGCGAGGTGCTGAGCGTGCTGGAGCGGGCGCCCGAGCGCGGCTACGTATTCAACCTTGGTCACGGGGTGCTGCCCGAGAGCGACCCGGCCGCACTCGCGCGGATCGTCGAGCTGGTTCACACGTTCCGGCGCGAGGCGGCCGGCGTCGCATGACCACGGGCGTCCGCGACGGCGTGCTCGTGATGGCGTACGGCACGGCGGCCGCCCCCGAGCAGATCGAGGCCTACTACACGCACATCCGTCGCGGGCGGCCGCCGACGCCGGAGCTGCTGGCCGAGCTGCGCGGCCGCTACGAGGCGATCGGCGGGCGGTCCCCGCTGCTCGAGATCACGCGCGCGCAGGTGGCGGCGCTCCGGGGTGAGCTGTCGGCCGCGGGCCGGTCGGGGCTCCCGGTCGCGCTCGGGTTCAAGCACTGCTCGCCGTTCATCGAGGACGGAGTGCGGGAGCTCGCCGCCGCCGGCGTCGAGCGGATCGTCGGGATCGTGCTGGCGCCGCACTACTCGCGGCTGAGCGTCGGCGAGTACGCCTCGCGTGCGGTCGCTGCGGCCGCTGCGGCTACGGGTCGGCCGGTTGTGAGAGTCGTGCGCGATTGGTATTTCGCGCACGACTACCTGACGTTCCTCGCGGGCGCGGTCAGCGACGCGCTCGCGTCGCTGCCGGCCGAGCGGCGCGACCGTGCCCATGTCCTGTTCACCGCTCACAGCCTGCCGGTGCGGATCCTGGGCGAAGGCGATCCGTACCCGTCGCAGCTGCGGGAGACCGCTGCGTCCGTCGCTTCGCTCGCGGGACTCGAGCGCTGGGGCATCGCCTGGCAGAGCGCCGGCCGCACCCCGGAGCCGTGGCTCGGGCCGGACGTGCTCGAGGTGCTGGGCGAGCTGCGCTCGCAGACCGATGCGGTCGTCGTCTGCCCGTGTGGGTTCGTCGCCGACCACCTGGAGATCCTGTACGACCTCGACGTAGAGGCGCGTGGCCGGGCGGCCGAGCTCGGGCTCGCGTTTGCGCGCACGGCGTCGCCGAACGCCGCGCCCGAGCTGGCGCGGGCGCTCGCCGGGGCGCTGCTGAGGGAGCTCGGCCAGGGCGTGGACGACGCCGTGAGCGCCGGGTGAGCTCGGGGTCGCACGTCGCGGTCGTCGGCGGCGGCATCGCCGGCCTCGCCGCCGCCCACAGGCTTGGCAAGCTCGGGGCTAGCGTCACGGTGCTCGAGGCGGGCGGGCGGCTGGGCGGCAAGATCCAGACCGAGACGTTCGCCGGCCACAGGCTCGACGCGGGCGCCGAGGCGCTGCTGACGCGCGTGCCCGAGGCGCTCGCCCTGTGCCGCGAGCTCGGCCTTGGACCGTCACTCGTGGAGCCGGCAAGCGACCAGCCGTTCGTGTGGGTTGGCGGCCGCCTGCGGCCGCTGCCGCCACGGCTGCTGGCGGGCGTGCCCGGCGGGTTGCGGGCCGTGCTGGAGAGCGGCATCCTCTCGCCCTACGGGCTGGCGCGTGCCGGCCTCGACCTCCTGGTCCCGTCCCGGGCTCCGGCGGACGACGTCTCGATCGGCCGACTCGTGCGCCGGCGGTTGGGTGGCGAGGTGCTCGAGCGGCTGATCGACCCGCTGCTGGGCGGCATCCACGCCGGCAGCTGCGACGCGCTCAGCGTCCGTGCCACCGCCCCGCAGCTCGAGCTGGCGCTGCGATCGCGCCGCGGGCTCGTGCGAGGGCTGCGCGCGGCCGCCGGCG
>DAHUYL010000114.1 GCA_027315255.1 Solirubrobacterales bacterium
CTTCCCCACCTCGGTGCTGTCGGTCAGGCCGTTCGGAAAGGTCGTGATCTGCGGCGCGACCTCCGGCTACCAGCTCGACTTCGACGTCCGCTACCTGTGGATGCGCCAGAAGGAGATCATCGGCTCGCACTTCGCCAACGCCTGGGAGGCGACCAAGGCCAACGAGCTGATCGAGGAGTCGAAGATCCGGCCGGTGCTGTGGCAGACGATGGGCTTCGACCGCGTGGCCGAGGCGCACCAGCTGCTGAGAGACAACAAACACCTGGGCAAGATCGCGATCCTGGTCGGCGCCACCGCCGAGGGCCAGGGCCGCACCGCGGAAGGCCCGGGAGCGATCCATGCGGAGGTTGGTGCCTGATGTCAGAGGTGGTTCACGTCAAGTGGTACGCGACGATCCTGCGCGGCGACCTGTTCGCCGACGCCGTCACCGAGATGGCGCCCGTCTCGCTGCGCTACGGCGCCACCCGGTACGCGGTGCATCGCTCACTCGACGACCGGTACTCGATCCTGCTGATGATCTGGTTCGAGAATCACCGCGACTGGGTCCGCTTCTGGGAGGGCCCCGAGCTGATCGAGTTCCGCGCCCGCTACGCGGCCAAGTACCAGGCGCCGATCGCCTACGTCCCGCACCAGGAGTTGACCTCCGGCGAGCTCGGCCCGCAGGTTCCGCGCGAGGCGGCTGCGCCGGCGCCGGTGGCGTCCCCCTCGGCGGCCTGACGGCATCGCTGCAGGCGGTCATTCGTCGATCGTCACCGTCCTCGCCCACCGCGGCGGCTCCCACATCGGGACCAGGCCGCCCTGCGCGAGCAGGCCGACGATCACGCGCACGCCACGCGGCGGCCGCGCGGGCCACGGCGTGAACCCGTCCGTCAGGACGATCACGACCCGCGGCCGCGGGCGCAGCGCCGCCGCCGCCTCGATCCCGGCGCCCATGTCGGTCCCGCCCCCGCCCGCAAGCGTCACCTGGCTCGCGCGCGAGACCCGCTTGGCCGCCTGCACGGCGGTGTCGACCGCGAGCACGCGCACCTGCCCGCCCCGTAGCCCCGCCTTGGTGAGCACCCCCTCGACCTCAGCCAGCGCTCGCGCCAGCAGCCGGTCGTGCATCGAGCCCGACGTGTCGCACACGATCGCCACCTCGGGCACCGGGCGCTGCAGCGTCGGGAGCACCACGTCCGGGCTCGCGTGCGCCCGGCGTGACGGACGCCGGTAGCTGTAGTCGACCATCCCCGACACGGCGGCGACGGCGCTCCGCACCTCGGCGGCGAGCACCCGTCGCCAGTCGATGCGACTCGGGAGGACCGACTCGGCCCAGCGCAGCCAGCCGCCCGGCACCGTGCCGGGGTGCTGCGCGGCGTAGCGCTGGATCTCGGCGGCGACGCCGAGGCGCAGCAGCTCGCGCTGGCCCGGACCGATCGCAGGCAAGCCGTCGCCGGGCCGCTCGCACCCGTCGGCCCCGGAGCCGCAGTCCCACCGGCGCGGGCCGTCGCTCGCGTGCTCGAGGTAGCGCTCGGCGAGCTTGCCGTCGTCGCAGCCGAGATCGCCGGGCAGGTCGGGCGCAACGTCCGGAACGCACCCAGACACCGTCAGGTCGTCGTTGATCTCCGCGTCGGCGCAGCGGTTCCACCGCGCGCGGCGCCCCTCCCCCGCGGCGGCGACCCCGAGCCGCACCGCTCGATCGGCGTGGTCGCGGATCAGGTGCCCGCACAGGTGAACGAGCAGCCGCCCGAGCTGCTCGACCTCGAGCGCTTCGACCAGCGCGGGGTCGGCATGCAGCCGCCAGCCGCGATCGACCGAGATCGTTCCGAGCCCCGGCTCGGCCCGGATCGGGCAGGCGAACACCGCGCTCGCGAGGTACGGCAGGCGCGCGGTCGCCCACAGGCGGGCGGCTGCGAGCTTGGGCTGGTCGAGCGCCGCCACGCCAGGGACACGAGCACCGCTCACGCGACCAGGCCGGCGTCCCGCAGCAGCGGCAGGAACGCCTTCACCTGCTCGGGGATCGGCGCCCCGGCGGGTCGTGCGCGAGCGAGCGTGCGTGCGGCGGCGGCCGCGACGTCGGGCGCCGCCTCGCCGGCCCGCCCGAACGCCCGCCAGCCTCGCTCCCAGCGCCCGTCGGACGGGTCGGCCGCGACGGCCGCCGCGATCGAGGTCAGGACCGCGTAGGCGCGGTCGCCGCGGTCGGGCAGGACGAAGCTGTCCGGATCGGCGAGCACCGCCTCGGGATCCGGCAGGTCGGCCTCGACCAGCCACGTCAGGAACTCGACGCCCGGTCCGTGGCCGACGCAGCCGCGCACCAGCAGGGGCTCGACACCGCTGCCCTCCGCGGCCGCGTACAGCCGCGCAACCATGTCCCAGGTGCGCGGGCTCGGCCACGCGCGGCCGGCCCCGGCCGTGTCATCGGGAACGGCCAGCGCGAGCGTCGGGCGCACGGTGACGAACGCGGCGATCCAGCTGCGCACGACGGCGATCCGCTGCTCCCATCCCGGTGCGAGCTCGGTCGCCTCCGGCGCCCGCCAGCCGGCCGAGAAGCCGTCGGCGAGCGTGCGCGCGTCGAGCGGCCCGTCGAGGTGGCAGAAGCGGTTGGCCAGCGGCGCCGACAGCTCCCAGCCGTCGGCGGCCTGCTCGGGCGGGTTGGCGGCGGCGACGACGGCGACGCCGTCGGGCAGCGGCAGGTCACCGACCGTCCGCTCGAGCACGACCCGCAGCAGCGCCGCCTGGACCGCCGGCGGCGCCGTCGAGATCTCGTCGAAGAATGCGATCCCCTCCCCCGCCCGCGCGAGCTCCACGGCCCAGCGCGGCGGCGCGAAGCTGACGTGCGGTTCCGCGGAGGCGCCGTCGCGACCGATCACGACGGGCAGCCCGGCGAAATCGGACGGTTCGCGGATCGACGCGATCACCGTCTCGCACGGCAGCCCGGCTCCCTCCGCGAGCGCCCTGATCACCGAGGTCTTCCCGGTGCCGGGCGCTCCCCACAGCAGCACCGGGACGCGAGCCGCAACCGCGATCCCGAGCGCCTGCACGACCGTCGCCTGCTCGTCCATGCCTCATAGTGTCCAGCACCGCCGGGCCGGCTGTGCGACGCTTGGCGGCGATGGGAACGTCGGAGGGGTTCGACGCGGAACGCTACCTGCGCCTGCTGGGCGAGCGCGGACTCGTGCTCGGGAGCGAGCAGCAGCACGGTCCCCACGGCGATACCCCGCTCGGCGAGGCAGCGCGCGCGCTGGTCGCCGTCGGCGTGATCGGCGCCGACGACGCCCAGCCGATCGTCGACGACTACGTGCTCGCCGCATCGCTCCGGATGACGGGCCCGGTCGTCCATCGACTGATGCGCTCCGGCCGCCGTCCGGCGGCGACGCCCCGGCCTGCGGCGCCGGAGGCCACCCGCATGTTGAAGTTCCTGCGCGGCTCGCTCGAGCAGCCGGCCGGGACGATCGAGTGCCGCTACGCACTGCTCACCTCGGAACGGGTCGAGATCGGAGCCACGTGGCGCCCTCCTGCGGGCACGCATCGGCGCGCACGGTCCGGTCGCACCCGGTACGGACCGGGGCCGGCCGGCGGCCCGGGAGGCGTGACGGCGACCGACGACCGCGGCACCTCGGTGGCGTGCCACTTCCAGGGGGGCGGCAACGAGATCGAATGGCGCGGGCAGCTCGTCTCGACCGATCCGCTGAGCCTCGATACCGCGTGGCTCGAGCTCGACGGCGTGCGCTTCCAGCTGAGGCCCGCGCCGGCCCGACCCGTCGCGACGATCGAGTCGCCTGAGGGCGCCGGCGAACCGCACCGCTACCTGTGGCACTGGCTCGCCCGAGGCAATCGCTGGCGGATGCGCGACGGCGGCATCGAGCAACTGATCGGCGTGCTCGTCGACGCGGGAGTCATGAGCGCGGACGACCCGGTGCTCGATGGCGTCCGCCACGTCGCCGAGCGCATCGGGGGACCCGGGCCGCCAGGCCTCCGCGCGCGCGTGCCCGGTGGCGGCCCCGGCGCGCCCGAGCACCTCCCCGAGGAGTGGCGATCGCTGCTGGGCCGCCGGGCACAGCAGGCCGGCGGCCCCGACGGCTCGGTCGCCGTCGGCGCGAGCGCCCCGCCGTTCGAGGGCGGCGTGATCACGATCACGGAACTGACGAGCGAGGAGGCGGGATTCAGCGCCGAGGTGTCGATCCGCTCGGACGGCGCCGACAGCCCCTTCGGCCGGACCGAGCTCGATCAGTCGTGGATCGCCTGGTGGGCGGCGGACGATCGCGGCAACTGGTATCTCGGCGACGTCGGCCAGTGGAGCGGCGGCGCCGGCACCGGACACGGAACCGTCGGCTTCGGCCCCCCGCTCGACGCTCGCGCGACCGAGCTACGGCTGATGCCGACGACGCTGCATGAGCGCGCCGTGATCCCCGTCCGGCTCGACTGGGAATCCGAGCAATGAGCGCGGCCTCATGGCTCGGCTTCCCCCGCGCCGAGACGACGATCGCCTGCTCGGGCGCCGAGCACCGGCTGCGCTGGGAGCACGGCGAACTCCACGCGCTCGACCACGGCGATCCCGACGCCGAGCGGGCGCTGGTCGCGCTCGGCGGCGAGCCGTGCGCCTGCGTCGAGCTGCTCGATGCCTGGGCGCAGCACGCGAGCGACCTGCGCGTGCTCGTGCTCGGAACGCGGGGTGCGGGCGACCGGATCCCGGCTCCGGAGCAGCTCGAATCGCCCGGTGTGGCACGTGCGCGGCAGGGCGGATGGTTCGTCGGCGCGCGTCCGGTCGCGATGACCTCGCGGTCACGCATGACGACCTTCGTCGGCAGCGCCCAGGCCGCGGCAGGCTCCGGCCCGGATGTCGATCCCGAGCTCGCCCGGATGGAGCGCCTCGCGCGCCTGCTCAGCCTCGGCGGCGGGATCGACCGGCGGCTGGTCGCGACCGTCGCGGCTCACTGGCGCGAGCGGCGGGCAGCCGCACCGGCCGCGCAGATCGAGGCCGCCATCCAGGGCCGCCTGCTGTGCTCTCTGCGCGACTGGCTCGGCTCGGTTGAACTCGAGCTCGTATTCGAGATACGGCCGGAGGCAGATCCTTCCCCGTCGCTGACCGCAGACGCAGGACTACTCCGTGCACGGCTCCCGTTCAGCTGGCTCGTCGACGTCTGGGGACGCGGGCTCGAGACGATCTGGGGTCGCTTCTGCCTGGCGGCCAGCACCTCCGACGGCCGTTCCTGGGAGCTTCTGACGGTCGGCCCGGACCTCGGCAAGCCGGGCGTCATCCGGGTCGAGCTGCCGAGCTGACCGCTCGCTCGCCATCGCCGGGGTCGCCCGCGCGCAGCGCCAGCTCGAGCCAGAAGCGCTCGTCGGGGTCCTCGAGCGCCGGGCCGAACAGCTCGCGCAGCCGCGCGATCCGGTAGCGAGCGGTCTGCGGGTGGATCCCGAGCCGGGCGGCGACGGCGGTCAGGCGACCCTGCTCGGCCAGCCAGGCGTGCAGGGTCGCGGTAAGCCGCTTGCGCGAGCCCGGCGAGAGCGCGGCGAGCGGGCGCAGCCGATCCTCCGCGAGCTCGCGCACGAGCGCCGGCGCGCTCGCCAGAAGCAGCTCTCCGGCGCGCTCGCGCGCGACGACCAGCACCCCGGCGCCGCCGTCACCCGCCTGACCGGCGCGGGCCAGCTCGAGCGCTCCGAGCGCGCGCGCGAAGCTCGTCGCAGCATCGGGCCAGCCGACGGTCGTCCCGAGTCCCGCCGGTGCCTCGAGCCGCGCGGTCAGCCGCTCGAGCTCGGCCCGGCGGCCCGGCCCGTCGGGGTCGGGAACCAGCACGCAGACGACGTCGCCGATCATGTCGGCGAGCGCGTCCGGCGGCAGCCGCGCGCGCACCGTCCCGAGCACGCCGGCGTCGCCCAGCGCGAGCGCCGCCAGCGACCGCGGCAGCT
>DAHUYL010000121.1 GCA_027315255.1 Solirubrobacterales bacterium
GAGCGCCGCAAGCAAAGCGCCGTAGGCGGCCAGACGCTGCTCGCGGTCTGCGGATGACAGCAGGTAGAACGCGCTCGATTGACAGACGAGCGTGGCGGTATAGGTACGCGCGCGCAGGTCTTTGACGGCGCCCATCGGCGCTTTGCCGTAGCGGGGGAGCTCGCCCTCGAGCAGCTCGAGCTCGGCGAGCTCTGCGGGCAGCGAGCTCCCCGGCACCGGCTCGCACGGGTTGAGTTCTGCCCGGTCGGGGAGACGAACGGTGTGACCGAGCAGTGGCAGCCGGGTTCTGAAGCGGTGGCGGCCTTGGGAGCGCGCGAGCGTGTAGCGGAGCGCGAGCGGCGCCCACTCCTCGACGGTGTGCCCCTGCACCCGCACGACCAACAGCAGCGACGCGACCGCGAGATCAAGTGCGACGAGCAACAGCGACTCAACCCCCCCGGTCTTCAGCAGCATGATCCCGACGGCCGCGGCGCACACGAACCCCAGCACCTGCGGCAGGCGGAAGCCGAGCAGCCACCCGCCGTGCGGGTGCGGGCCGAACCGGTACAGCCGCTCACGCTCACCCACGACGCCGCCCCTCCTCGTTCTGCTCCGGGTCGCCGAACGCGCGCCGCGCATCCGCGTTCGGATCCAACCCGGGCTCTCGCCCAAGCGCTCGCTGCGCCTCATCACGCAGCTCGACCAGCAACGGATCGAGCGCCGGCGACGGTGCTGGGTCGGCTGACGGGACGATCGCCGCCGTGTCCCCGGTGTCCGCCGGCGAGCTGTCAGTTCCAGCGACGCTCGCGAGCGAGCGGCCGGCGGTTCCATGCGCCTGCCCGCCCGCTCCGGGCGCGCCCACCGAACCACGCCCGCTCACCGCCGCCGCCGGCGCTGAAGATGATCCCGACGGCGCCGGCGATCGCACCGGCGACGGCGGCGACGCAGCCGACGGCGAAGACGACGGCGACGACGCAGCCGACGGCGAAGACGACGACGGCGGCGAAGGCGACGACGACGGCGAAGACGACGACGATGGCGACGACGACGGCGACGCATTCGACGGTGAGGGCGATGGCGAGGACGATGGCGAGGGCGAGGGTGACGGTGGCGCTGTGTCCGCGGGTTGGCTGGTGTCGGGTTCGACTGGCGACGGGCCGGCGGCGGGGAGCGCGGGTGGGGTGGGGGCCGGGCCGCTGGGAAGTCCTGCGAGTGCTGGGACGAAGCCGGAGCGTCCGGCGGCGACCTGGATCCGGGCGGCGCTCGCGCCCGCGACCCGACTGCCGGTCCGTTGCACCAGCCCGGCCGCGGCCGCCAGCGCCGGCGCGATCGAGCCTGCGGTGCTGGCGAGTGAGCCGCTGCCACCGATGCTTCCCAACCGCCCCCTCGCGCCGCCGCTCCCAGAAGTAGGCGCGCCTACCCCGAGCCCTGCCCCGCCCGCCGCACTGTCGTCGCCGCCGAGGCCGCCGGGATCCTCGCCGCCGAGCAGCTCCCCGCCGACGCTGGCGCCCGATTCGCTGCCGTCGCCGGATCGTGAGGTCCCGTTCGTTGCCGGTGTTGGGTTGCCGGTGGTGCGCCCGCCGCGCATCGCGCCGACTTCGGTGCCGAGTAGGAACATCAGTGTCCAGGGGCTGAACGCTGCGATCGCGTAGATCACGACGCCGACGAGGATCGTCCCGACGGATTGCAGAGCGCCGCCGTCGCCGAACGACAGGCCGGCCGCGGCGGCGTTGCCGGCGAGCGCGAGCACGATCAGGATGACCGGCTTGAGGATCACGAACATCAACAGCAGCATCCCCAACCGGCGCACCCAGTTCCGCAACGCCGGCCAGATCCCCGCGGCCAGGGCGACCGGGAAGAACAGGACCGCGACGTAGATCGCGGCGTCGCGGACCAGTAGTTCGATCCACACCGCCAGTGCGGCGAGCACCTGCGCGAGCGCGACCAGGAACGCGAGCGCGGCCGAGCCGAACCCGCCGAACCCGCTCGTCGACCAGGCTTTGCTGAGCGTGTGGAAGAACTCGGGTGACATCGAGCTGGCGACCGCGTTTGAGATTCCGTCTGAGACGGCGAGCGCCATCACCGTTATGGCGATCACGACGCCGGTTCCGAACCCGGCGCGGAGGATCCCGTAGAGGACTTCGGCGAGTCCTTCGGGGTCGCGGCGCAGGGCGGCGGAGCCGATCGCGATCAGCGCGATCAGTGCGGCGAGTCCGGCGCCGAGCGCGGCGATCTGTCCGAACTCCTGCTGATACCAGCTTGCTTGGAGTTCGGGGGTGGTCATCTGTCCTTCCTCGCGGATCACGAACGTGTTGATCGTGCGGGCCGCGGTCAGCATCCAGCGCGCTACCTGGTCAAGCACCCCGGTCGCCAGCGCGCCCGCGAGATCGCCGCCGAGCCCGCCGATCACTCCGGGAATCCCGGTGATCACACGTGTGATCGGGTTGCAGGTGCTGAACGGATCGAGCGTCGAGAGCACCGTGCACCCATGACGCTCCGCCGCCACCACCCGCGAACCGCCGACCGCAGTCAGGCCGGCGCCGGGCACGGTCGTCGGCGAGGTCTGCGACAACCCCGCCGCTCCGCCGTTCGTGCTCGCGCGAGCGGCCGGCGCCAACGACAGGCACACAGCGGCCACGCCGGTGACGAACACAAGCGCGAGCGCGCCGCGCGAGCGTCGTCGGCTGGGGGTCACGGCGCGGGCGCTCCCGCGCCGACCGGCGAGAAACCTGCGAGCAGCCTGTCGAACGCGCGCGTCGTGTCGTCGCCAGGGGTGGCCTGCGGGGTGCGGGCGGGGACCGGCGCGGACGCGCCGCGATCGCTCACCAGTCCGCTCAACCACCACCGACCATCCCGCCAACGCAGCATCAGACGGACAAGCGACCACGCCTGCTTCGGTACCTGACCCGCTCCCCAGTAGACGGTCGCGACCCAGCACGACACTGAAGCGCGGTCGCCACGGTACGCATCGAGGCGGTGCGCGCCGATCAGGGTCACGCTCCGACCACCCGAAGCCCACAGCCTCATGCCAGCCGGATCCGCGGTGCGGACCCTGGCGGCCTGCGCGAGCGCCTGAGCCTGGATCGATGGCGCGAACGCGTCGCGCACGAGCGCGGCGTAGCGGGTGGGGTCGCGCTCGAGTGTCTGCTGGTCGACGAGCAGGTAGTCCCCGGCGGCGACGAGCGCACCCGCCCTGCTGTGAAGCACGCCGACCGGCACCCCGTCGCGGATCACGCTCGCAGCGGGCGGCTCGATCGTACGGCTTCCGAGGCCGCTGAGTGTGGCGGCGAGCGCGGTCGCGATCACGATCACCGCGATCGCCCACGCGCGCGTGCGGCCGCTGATGCCGGCGGGAGGCTCGCTCGCACGCTGGGCGATCACGCTCATCCGAGCAGCCCGCCGTAGCTCGCGCCGGCCATCCCGGCCAGGCTCCTGTCGAACGCGGCCGCGGTGTCGTTGGCGGCGTGCACGGTCGCCCAGGCCGGGACCGGCGGCTGCGCCAGCGTCTGCGCGACGATCACCCACTGGCCATGGGCCCAGCGCAGCGACAGTTGCTCGAGCGCCCATGTCTGCGTCGGCACGATCGCGGTCGACCAGTACGTCGCCTCAAGCCACAAAGACACGGCTGCAGCACCGGTCGTGTATCGGTCAAGGCGAGCGGCCGCGACCGCGCTCAGCAGATGAATCCCCTGGAGCGGCGGATCGCCCGCCCGCGCCTCACCCACAAGCGCGAGCACGCGCTCCCGCGCGGCCGGCTGGTAGGCGAGCGCCACCAGCCGCGTGAACCTACGAACATCGAGCACCGACGTTCGCTGAACAAACGACGCGTACTCGGCCGCGGCCGCGACCGCGCCGGCGCGCGTGTCCGCGACGCCGACCGGCACCCCGTCCCGGACGATCACCGGATCCGCCGGCCCGACCGCACCGGCGTTCGCGCGCGCGAGCGTGAACGTGCCGGCGAACAGCCCGGCCCAGCCGCTCAGCGCGAGCGCCACGGTGAGCATTGATCGCTGGCGTGGCACCGGTTAGCCCATGCCGTAGGCGAAGTTCAGAACGGATGCGAGCGCGCCGACCACGAATGCGGCCGCGATCGAGACGATCAGCCCTTCCTTGCCCTTCGCGCTGACGTGCTCGAGGTGCGCCGCCTTCGCGCCCGCCCACGCCGCGATCCCGCCCAGCGAGCCGATCCCGCACGCGATCAGCGCGTAGAACAGGATCGTGTTGATCAACGTCTGCAACCCCGCAGCACCCGGCGCCGACAGATTCGGACTCATCGAGAAGCTGAACCCCGAACCAGCGTCTGGGGTGGTCTTCGCCGCCAGCACCAGCATCACCGCATGACCCATCGACCACGCCTCCTCCCGCTCACGCTCGCCCGCACGGCACCCGAACCGATCGGCGAGACCCGGTCAGCCGGCCACGCGGACGAACGCGATGATTTGTTCATATAACGCACAGAACACACAGGGATCACTGTAGCTCATAGTAACTTCTGTTGCAAATAGAGAACCCAGAGGCACCCACGAGCGTGCCGCGCGAGCAGAAGCGCATGCGCACAACCAACCCTCTTCCGAAGCTCCCGACCCACCACCCACAGCCAACGATGCGCGTGCGAGTTCAGCTGACGCCCGGCCGCCAGCGACCCACGCCTCCGGCAGCTTCAGCCCCCGAGC
This sequence comes from Solirubrobacterales bacterium, assembly GCA_027315255.1. Taxonomy (GTDB): domain Bacteria; phylum Actinomycetota; class Thermoleophilia; order Solirubrobacterales; family Solirubrobacteraceae; genus Palsa-465. The sequence continues at coordinate 4,653 of DAHUYL010000121.1, forward strand.
GCATCCGCGGCGGGCGGTGAGCGGGTGCGCATGCTGTGGCTCACCGCGCCGCTCACGCTCGCCGGGCTCGCGACGATGATCATCGGGCTCGCCGTCGTCGCCGCCAGCTCCGAGGCGCAATGCGGCCAATCAGCCACCTACGGCCCCGCCGGCCGAACCCCGATCCCGGCCTGGCTTGTCCCGATCTACGAGCAGGCCGCCGCCCGCTACGACCTCGAACCCGACGGCTGGGCGTTCCTCGCCGCGATCAACCAGGTCGAGACCAACTTCGGGACCGACCTCGCGACCTCGAGCGCCGGCGCGATCGGCTGGATGCAATTCGAACCCGCCACCTGGGCCCAATACGGACAAGCGATCGACCACACCGGCCCACCCAACCCCAACGACCCCTGGGACGCGATCTTCGCCGCCGCCGACTACCTCTCCGCCTCAGGCGCCCCCGCCAACTGGCCCACCGCCATCTACGCCTACAACCACTCAGACGCCTACGTCGCGCAGGTCACCCAGGAAGCCGAGCAATACCTCAACGCCGGCACCGCCCTCTACCTGGACACCCCGCAGACCCCGACCCCCGCCCAGCCCACCACACCCTCGGTGACGACGGGGCCGCAGCAGCTGTGTGCTCCCACCACCGCCCAACCCGCCAGCCTCTACCTCACCCCCGGCGCGACCGCCACGATCCTCCCCAACGGCCAAGCCACCGCCCCAGCCAACGCCCCCGCCCCGGTCCAAGCCGCGATCGCCGCCGCCAACCAGATCACCAACCGCCCCTACCTCTACGGCGGCGGACACACCCAGCCGCTCACCACGATCGCCCCCAGCTACGACTGCTCAAGCGCCGTCAGCTACCTCCTCCACGGCGCCGGCCTCCTCTCAGACCAACCCGAGGACTCAACCCAGCTCGAGAGCTACGGCGACCCCGGCCCCGGCCAATGGATCACCATCTACGCCAACAGCCAACACGCGTTCGTCGCTGTCGCTGGCATCGCCTTCGACACCTCCAACGCCGGCAACCCCGCCACCTCGACCCCACCCGGCTCAGGACCCCGCTGGCGACCCAACCCCACCGGCAACCTCGCCGACGGCCTCATCTACACCGTCCGCCACCCACCCGGCCTCTGAAGTCGAGACCAACCGCCAGCTCGGAGAAACCATGACCGGCTCGACCGATTCCTACACCAACCAGGGGCGCGCCGCGATCCTCGCGGCGCTCCGGCACGAGCACGGCTTCGCGGGATGGCTCGCCGGCATCCTCTCCGACGTCGCCGCCCAGCTCGGCTCAGCCGACGCCCTCACCGCCGACCGCCCCGGATCCTGGGAGGCCGCCCTCGTCCAACAACTCGTCAAAGGCACCGTCGGATGGGACAACGAGCTCCTGCACCCGGCTCGGCGAGCACATCTCGTGATCACGAGCAGCTCGCACAGCGCGGTTGGGCATTCGGCTGAGCCGTACTCGCTGGACAGCTCGCGCTGTGTGCGCTCGTACCTTCCAGGCTCTCCCACCCTGGCTGGCAGGTCCTCACCCACCGCCAGCCAACCGACGCGTGGACGTTGCCGTGGCTGAACTGCCTCGTGTGATTGGGGTGGCGTCGGCGCGATTCGATGCCTCACCCGACCGCCTCGGCGCCGGGGCGGGCTCCTCCGGCTACCTGACCGTCGCCCAGGCGGCGGGGCTCGCTCAGTGCGGCGACAAGACAGTCCGGGCGGCGATCAAACGCGGAGATCTCACGGCTTTCGAAGTGGCAGGGCGCTGGCTGGTCGCTTCCGAGGACGCGCATGCGTGGATCCGCTCGACGCCGGTCCGGCGTCGCTCGAGCACGCGGCCAGCGGTATCTGCGGCGAAGCCGCGGTCGCGCGCGACAGAAACCGCTTCGAGGATGCGAGACATGGAGCGCCGCGCCGAGGCCGGTTCTGCTACAGGTCGCGTATGAGTCTCACGTTCAACCCCAACCGCAGCAAGTGGGAGGTGCGCTGGCTCGAAGGTGGCCGGCACCTCTCGCGGCTATTCGAGCGCAAGGGCGACGCCGAGGCGTTCGACCTCGAGCTCCGCCGCCGCAAGCAGCTCGGCGCGCTGGCCCCCTCCGTGCTCCAGTCACGGATCACGGTTTCGCAATTCGTGCTCGACGACTGGTGGCCGCGTTACGCGATCCCGACCCTTGCGCCGGACACGCGGCGCCGCTACCTCGAGATCTGGGGCACACATCTGGAGCGCCGGATCGGCGACTACGAGCTGCGACAGATCACCCCTCTGCTGATCGAGGACCTGCGCGACCAGCTGACCCGCGCGGGCGCGCCGCCGCCGACGGTTCGCAAGAGCCTGATGCTGCTGCAAGGCATCCTGCGCCGGGCTGTGGTTCGCGGGCTGATCCCCACCAACCCGGTTGCCGCCGTGTCCAAACCGACCCAGCAGCCCGGCCGGCCTGTGAGCCCGCTTGCCCCGGAGACAGTGGAGGCGATCCGCACCCACATGATGAGCATGTGGCAGAGCGAGAAGCGCGGCACCGGCCGGAGCCCCGAGGTCATTCAGTGGTGGCGGGCCCGGAACGCGACGATGGTGTCACTGCTCGCCTACGCAGGCGTCCGTCCATCTGAGGATCGCGGCTGCCGCTGGGAGGACGTCCGCGGGCACACGCTGCACGTGCTCGCCTCGAAGACAGGGCGCCCGCGCGATGTGGACCTGCTCGGGCCGCTTTCGCAGGATCTCGCAGAGTGGCGGATGCTGTCCGGCCGGCCGAGCCCGAAAGCGCTGATCTTCCCGACTACGGACGGCGACGAGTGGCAGCGTCACGACTGGAACAACTGGCGTCGCCGCGTGTACAGGCCCGCGGCGCTCGCTGCGGGTGTCGAGGGCGACATGCGTCCGTATCGTCTGCGCGGCTCGTTCGCGTCGCTGCTGCTGTGGGAGGGCCGGTCGCTCGCCTACGTCGCCGAGCAGGCGGGGCACTCGATCGCGACGCTCGCCCGGCATTACGCGGGCGTGATCTCCGAGCTCGAGGACAGGCCGCGCGTACCCGCCGCTGAGGCGATCCGCCAAGCGCGGATGAGCGCCAGCGGTAAGAAGCTCGCGAGCGGATGAGCCATGAGCCGCACCTGGCTTGGCGGATGCGAGCCAGCCATCTGTCGTCGTGGCTGGCCCCGCATTCCGGTCTACGAGGGCAACCTGAGTAGGACCAGCTGCGTCACCGAGAGTCCCGGACCGATGCGGTGCGGTGCTGGCGGCGAGAGCGCTTCGGAACGCTCAGAAGGAGCGGCTCGCTTGACCTGGGTTGCGACTAGGTTGCGACACGCTCTCTCTCGCTCCCCCTTCCAGACCCCACAATTTCCCTGCTATGGGCGATACTGGGCTCGAACCAGTGACCTCCGCCTTGTCGAGGCGGCGCTCTCCCAGCTGAGCTAATCGCCCTGGGGAGGGCAAATGTAGCGCGTGCGGGACCCCGGCCGAGGTGGCCTCGCGGGACTCGGGCCGTTCTAGACTGGAGAGTGCTTGGCCAGAGGTTTGTGCATGTGGTTCGCCGCGCCGGCGGTCGCTGCGATCGCCGGCGCGGCTGTGGCCGCAACCGCGGCGGCAGCTCCCGCTCCGAGGCTCGGCTCGCGGCCGTTGCCGCCGCCGCAGCTGCGGGTGAGGCCGGCGGCGGGCGGTCCCCGCAGCGTGTTCACCGTGTACTTCACCGCGCACCAGCCGACCGGCAACGCGACTGGGCAGAGCTACTCGTACGCGGTGACCGCGACCGCGAAGCATCCGGCTCGCGGTTGCCTGACGCAGGTGACGCTGGCGCCGCGCGTCGACACGGCCGGTGAGGCGATGGCGGTCGCGCTGGCGCCGGGCCGCTTCGGCGGGCGCTGGTGCGCCGGCGCCTACGTCGGGCGCGTCGTCGAGACGATCAGGCCGGCGTGCGGACCGGGGATCCTCGGTACGACCGAGGCCTGCCCCATGTAC
>DAHUYL010000125.1 GCA_027315255.1 Solirubrobacterales bacterium
CCTCGGTCCGCCCGCCCGCCGTACAATCGCGGACGATGCCCAAGGAAGAGAAGGTGGAGCTCGAGGGCGAAGTCGTCGAGGCCCTCCCCAACGCGATGTTCCGCGTCAAGCTCGACAACATGGATCGAGTCGTGCTCGGCCACGTGGCCGGCAAGATGCGCCGCTTCCGGATCCGGATCCTGCCCGGCGACCGCGTGCGTGTCGAGCTCTCGCCTTACGACCTGGATCGCGCCCGGATCGTCTACCGCCACCGCTAGCCGGTCGCTGCGGGCCATCGCCAGGATGCGCGAGCTCGAGCTGATCGCGGCGCTGCCGGACGTGCTCGAGTGCCGCGACCCGCGGATCGTCCGCTGGATCGGCGACGACGCGGCGGTCGTGCGCGCCCGCGGCTACGCGGTCACGTCGCTCGACACGATGCTCGACGGCGTCCACTTCCGCACCGGCGAGCTGCGCCCAGCCGAGATCGGCCACCGGGCGCTGGCCGGGGCGCTGTCCGACATCGCCGCGATGGGCGCGCAGCCGGGCGAGGCGTACCTGTCGCTGGGGTTGCCGCCGGGCACCGGCGAGGCCGCGGTGCGTGAGCTGCTGAGGGGAGCGCAGGCGCTCGCGACCCGGCACGGCGTCACGATCGCGGGCGGTGACGCGACCGGCGCGCCCGTGCTGTCGGTGACGTTCGCCGTCGTCGGCTGGACCGACGATCCAGGGGAGCTCGTCGGCCGCGACGGCGCGAGACCGGGCGACCTCGTCGGCGTCACCGGCAGCCTCGGTGGCTCGGGCGCCGGGCTCGCACTGCTCGAGCGTCGGGCGACGATCGCCGATCCGCGGCTTGCCGCCTCGCTGCACGAGCGCTACGCGCTGCCGCAGCCCCGGCTCGAAGCGGGGCGGCTGCTGGCCGCCGCCGGCGCGACCGCGATGATCGACGTTTCCGACGGCGTTGCGACGGACGCAGGTCACGTCGGGCGCGCCAGCGGGCTGACGCTCGAGCTGTCGCTCGCCGAGCTGCCCCTCGCCGCCGGCGTGCGCGAGGTCGCCGCCCAGCTCGACGCCGACCCCGCCGTGTTCGCCGCCCAGGCGGGCGAGGACTACGAGCTGTGCGTCTGCGCGCCGGCGAGCGGGCGCAACCAGCTCGAGGCGAGCCTGGCGAGCGCCCGGATCCCGGTCGCGATCACCTGGATCGGCCGGGTGACGGCCGGCGAGCCCGGCCTTCGCTTCAGCGACGCGGCCGGGGCACGGCTCACGTCGCTGGCGGGCTTCGAGCACTCGCTCTGAGGCACCGGCGCCGCGGACAGCGCGGCCCGCACGAGCGCCAGCTCCCTCGCGCGGCGCAGGATCGCATCGGCCACCGCTCCCGGATCGACCGCGTAGTCGCCTCGCGCGAGGCGCTCTCTGAGATCGCGCAGCTTCTGGTCGGTATCCGCTGTGTCTTGTTCCATCCCTGCCTCCATGGAGTCGTTCTCGACACCCACCGGCGGCGGCTCCACCGGCGAGGGCCTCACTCGACCAAGCGCCGACGCCGGGCACCGGACGTTCGTCCAGTTGGTTTCGAACGGGCCGCCGGCCGGGATGCCGGCGGCCTTGTGCCGGCGACCCCCGACGGGGACCGCTATGCGCGGGTGATCGCTGCGGCGCTCGGCTTGACCGACTGAAGCCGGGCGAACACGACGATCCGCTGGCTGGCGCTGTAGAGCGGGTAGCAGGCCGACAGCACGAGCCGTTCGTAGCCGACGTTGTCGGTGATCCACCAGGCGTCCGGCGCGACCACCTTGTCGAACTGGACGACGTAGTCGAACGTCGCGTACGGCATCTGCAGCACGATCCGGTCGCCGGGAGCGAGCTCGTTGATGTTGCGGAACGGCGCCAGGTACGTCGTGCGATGGCCTGCGATCGCCACCGTCTCGCCGAGCCCGGGGAACGCCGTCGACGGGTAGTGGCCCGGCCCGCGCTCGAGGCTGGCCGTGTCCGTCCCCTGCACGACGTCGTAGTCGACGCCGATGCGACTGATCTCGAGCCGCCCGATCGCCGCGCCGGTCGGCACCTGCGCGGCCTCCCGGCGCGCGAGGAACGCGATCCGCTGCGACCGGGACGGAAGCTGGCTGACGGCGGTCCGGTCGACGAGCGACAGCGGCACCGCGTTGTAGCTGAGGTAGCGCAGGTCGGTCTGATCGCGACGGATCGTCCCGATCACGGCCGTCACCGGCTCCTGCCAGACGAGCGTCAGGCCGGCGTCGAGCAGCATCAACACGCCGGCGATCACGAGCACCGACGAGACGTCCCGGATCAGGCGCCGCACGGTCATCGGAGCAGGGAATTATCGCCGCAGGGCAGACTTGGTGCCACCGAGCGAGCCAGGACCCGCGTAGCCGACCGGGCCGCGAATCGTGATCACCGGCTCCTGGGCGGCCACGACCGCCGCGGTGCGCGCGGCCCGAGCGGCAAGGATCAGCGCGCTCGCCGCGCAGCCGAGGAACACGCTCCAGTACAGCAGCGCGAACAGGGGCACGTCGCCGCCGGCGACCGTGAGCGTCGCGCTCCACGCGAGGCGCAGCGGCGCCGTCAGCCCGAGCGAATGGGCGTAGTAGCCGGCCACCAGCACGAGCGGCACGACCCCGACGACGGCGAGCGGCAGGCCGACCCAGCGGCGCGCGCGAACCTCTTCGCGCGAGAGCCACGGCCAGGCATGCACGGCGGGGACGAGCAGCGCCGCCGCGAACGGGTTGGCGACCCAGACCGCCAGCGCGGTCGCGCAGACGACGACGGTCAACGCGACCGCCGCTGCATCCTCGGGCGGCGTCTCGGGGGCACGCCGCGCGCCGACGCCCAGCCGCTGCGCGGCCAATCGCAGTGTCCGGCGCCGGAGCCAGGCGAAGCCGACGACCAGCGCCGCCACGGCGCCGGCCATCACCGCCAGCCCGCTCGTCGGCACCGTGCCGGTGGCGACCGTCTCGGGCGGGCTGGGCACGACGCCGGCGACGCCGGCCAGCAGCACGACGGCGATCGCCGCCAGGAACGGCGCCGCACCCGCCAGTGACCAGGCCAGCCACCGCACGAGCGAGTGGCCGCGCCGGCGGACCCGCGCGACCCCGTCGAGCACCGCCAGCAGCACCGGCGCCAGCAGCGCGAGCACGAGCAGCCGCACCGCCCAGACCGGCACGAGCTTGCCGCTCAGCTCGAGGTAGTCGCCCGGCGCCGGAACCGCAGGCGCCGCGTCCAGCGCGTACACGGTCTGCATCACCGCCGCGAACAGCGCTCCCGGCCGGCTCGAGGCGACGGGCTCCGACGCACGCGCGATCCGCTCGCCGGACAGCGACAGCTCGACCGCCGGGATCCCGAGCGCGTCGAACGGCCCCTGGTCGGTTGCGGTCATCGGCAGCGCCAGGTGGGCGAACTGAGCGGCGAAGCTGGCCCCGCCCGCGGGGATCCCGGCCTCCGCGCCGAGCTCGCGCCCGACCGTCTGCTGCAGGATCGGAGGGGCGACCAGCCCGGTCCCGGAGAACGGTACGACGGCCGGCTTCGAGGGGTGGGCTGCCGCCAGGTCCCCGAGCGCGATCACCGCGTCGATCGGCTGGCCGGAGTCGGCGAGCGCCCGCGCCTCGGCGTCGGCCCCGGCCGCGCCGAGGGCGCCCGAGGTCGAGACCAGCAGCAGCGGATGCGTGAGCGTCTCGCCCGCCAGCGCGCGCCCGAGCGCGAGCAGCACGGCCGTCCCCGAGACGCCGGCGGTGCCGGGCAGATCGCGGTCCGAGAGCACGACGATCGCCCCGCCGCTGGCGCCGCTGCGCGAGGCGACGACGGTGTCCACGGAACGGGTGCCGGCGCCGGTGCTGACGCTCTGGGTGAAGCTCTGCACCGCGAAGCCCGACAGCGAGCCGAGCTGCCGTGCGACCATGGCGGCGAGTCTCTGGTCGCCGCGCGAACCCGGGCTACGGTCCGGATAGCTGCGATTCAGCCTGGCGAGCGACTGCCCCGGGTAGGCCGGCGGCACCAGGCTCGTCGTGTCGGGTCCAGGCAGATCCTGGAGCGAGAAACCGAACACGATCACTGCGATGGCCACCAGCGCGAGGCCGGCCCGGTAGATGCGCGGGTCCACCATCCCGCGGTCCAGGGTACCCGCGACGCAGGCGCCCTGTCACCCGCCACTACTCTTGCGCTCGAAGGTGGTGCCCGAGCGCTCAGCCCGCATCCTGCTGGTCGACGACGAGCAGTCGATCCAGGAACTGCTCGCCTATCCGCTGCGGCGCGACGGCTACGAGGTGGTCGAGGCGACCGACGGCCGCGAGGCGCTCGAGCGCTTCGACGAGCAGCCGTTCGACCTGGTCGTGCTCGACGTGATGTTGCCGCGGATCGACGGGTTCGAGGTCTGCCGTCGACTGCGCAGCCGCAGCTCCGTTCCGATCATCATGCTGACGGCGCGCTCGGAGGAGATCGACAAGGTCGTCGGCCTCGAGCTCGGCGCCGACGACTACATCACCAAGCCGTTCTCGCTGCGCGAGTTCTCGAGCCGCGTGCGAGCCACGCTGCGCCGCGCGGAGCTCGGCCGGGCGACGGTCGGCGAGGGCGAGGAGCCGCCGCTCGTCGCCGGTGAGCTGCGGATCGACTTCCTCAAGCGCACCGCGCGCGTGCGCGGTGCCGATGCGCCGCTCACGTACGTCGAGTTCGAGTTGCTGTCGACGCTCGCGCACTCGCCCGGCCGCGTGTTCACGCGCGACATGCTGCTGTCGCGGCTGTGGGGCGACTCCGCCTACCGCGACCAGCGCACGATCGACGTCCACATCCGCCACCTGCGCGAGAAGCTCGAGCTCGATCCGCGTGATCCCGAATACCTGCTGACGGTTCGCGGCGTCGGCTACCGCTTCCGCGACACCGACGAATGAACGCGTGCGCGGGATCCTGATCGCCGGTTTGCTCGCGCTCGTCGGCGGCTACCTGGTCGCGCGCTGGCTGTCTGCGCGCGCCCTCAACGGGATGCAGCGCGAGCTGGCGCAGCTCGAGCGTGCTCGCAAGCGGTTCATCGCGACCGCCTCGCACGAGCTGCGCACGCCGGTGTTCTCGCTCGGCGGGTTCGTCGAGCTGCTCGAGGACGAGGAGCTCGACGCCCCCACCCGCCGGCGCTTCCTCGGGCACGTGTCCGAGCAGGTCGAGCGGCTGCGCAAGCTTTCGGTCGACCTGCTCGACCTCTCACGGCTCGAGTCGGGCACGCTCGAGCTCCGCCCCGAGCAGGTCGACCTGGCGGAGCTGACCCGGTCGGTGTCGGCGGAGTTCGAGGTGTCGCTGTCGCACCACGACTCGCGGCTCGAGCTGCTGCTCGCGCCACGGGTCGAGGCGGCGTGCGACCCGGTCCGGCTCGCCCAGATCGTCCGCATCCTGATCGACAACGCCGTCACCCACACGCCGGCCGGCACCGCGATCGTCGTCACGACCGCCCGCGAGGACGGCCGCGTCCGGCTCGCCGTCCGCGACGACGGCGAGGGGATCGACCCGGCGGCCGTGCCGCGCATCTTCGAGCCGTTCTACACCGCTGACGACGCCCAGGGGTCCGGCCTCGGGCTGGCGATCGCGAGCGAGCTGGCGGAGCGGATGGACGGCCGGCTGAAGGTCGAGACCGCGCCCGGGGCGACCGTGTTCACGCTCGAGCTGCCGGCCGCGGCTTGAGCGACCCGCCGGGTCGCATCAGCGCCGGGTAGGGGCATACCGGCCCCTACCCGGCGAAGCACCTCAGGCTTCGCCGTCGTAATACGGCACGTGCCCGTCAGCGCGTCTCAGCATCACGTTGTCGGCCCCGCCGGGGACCCACACGCCGATCTTGTCGCTGTCGGGGTAGACGGCGACCGCCGGCTCGTGCGCGCTCGAGAACATCAGGACGCGGGCGGGCGTCGAGCCTGCGTTGGTCGTCTCGTGGGCGCCGTCCGGCCCCGCCGGGAAGCAGACGACGTCGCCGGTCTCGATCCGGTCGGTGCCCGCCGGGGTGCGCAGCTCGAGCTCGCCGTCGAGCACGACCAGCCATTCCTCGACGTACTCGTAGTGATAGGGGCAGAGGCTCTGCCCGGGCGGGATCTCGAACGCCCGGACGACCAGCTCGCGGCCGCCGGCCTGAGCGCCGACCTTCGCCTGGGCGGCCCGGTATCCGTCCTGGTCGCCGTCGTCGTACGCATACTCGGCCGTCAGGAAGTTCGGGCGCCCGGGATCGTCGGCCATTGCCAGTCATGATTGTCGCGATGGCCGCAGCCGTCAACCCGATCCCCGACGACGCGCTCGTGCTCGAACTCGCCCAGACGCTGCGGGATGCCGTGGTGCCGCAGCTCGGCGCGCTCGCCGGCCGGCGCGAGGCGGGAGCGGGCGTGGGCGGCGACGTCACGTTCGCGGTCGACGCCGAGGCCGAGCGGGTGCTCGAGCAGTGGGTCGCCGAGCGGGCCCCGCGGGTGGCGTTCTACTCGGAGGACCGCGGCCTCGCCGGTCCCGCCGGCGGGCAGGCGACGCACGTGCTCGTGGTCGACCCGATCGACGGCACGCGGCCGGCGATGGCCGGGCTCGAGTCGGCCTGCGTCGCGGTCGCGCTGGCGCCGCTGGACGACGGCGAGCCGACGATGGCCGACGTGAGCGCAGCTGCCGTCGTCGAGATCAAGTCGGGCGACTGGTTCCTCGCCGTGCGCGGCGGCGGCGTGCGCGCGAGCCGGCCCGTCGCGCTCTCGCGGACCGTGGACGTGGGGCGGATGTTCTGGGGCTACGGCTTCCGCGGACGGCCGGCGCGGCCGACGGTCGAGGTCCTGGCCGAGCTGATCGACGCAAGCTCGGTCGGTGGCGGTACGTTCGAGCTCGGCTCGCAGGCGTTCGCGATGACGCGGATCGTCACCGGCCAGCTCGACGCGGTCGTCGAGGTCGGCTCGCGGCTGATCGACGACGTGCCCGGGATGCGAGACGAGTTCGAGCGGGTAGGTAGAGGACAGGTGCTCAACAATTCGCCATACGACCTGGCCGCGCCGTGGCTGTGCCTGACCGAGGCGGGCGGCGTCGTCTCGGACGGCTGGGGCCGGCCGCTCGACGGCCGTCGCCTGCTCGGCTCGGGCCACAAGTTCCAGATCTCGTCGATCTCGGCGGCCAATCACGGCCTGCACGGGCAGCTGCTCGATGCCGTCAATGCAGGGATCGCCCGGCTCCAGGCCGGCGTCAGGTAGGGTCCAGGGGAGCGCATGGCGTCGCCGCTGATCCTCGTTTCGAACCGCGGCCCCGTGACCTTCCAGCCCGGCGGGGAGGTCAAGCGCGGAACCGGCGGGCTCGTGACCGCGCTGATCGGGCTGGCCACGCATCGCGACGTCACCTGGATCGCCTCGGCGATGACGCCCGAGGACGCCGATACGGCCAGCCGTCACGGCGGCCGGGCATTTCCGGTGCGGGCGCCGGGCGGCGGCGAGTACATGGTCAAGCTCGTCGCCTCCGACCCCCAGGCGTACGAGCGCTTCTACAACATCACGGCCAACCCGATGCTGTGGTTCATCCAGCACTACCTGTGGGACCTCTCCAACGCCCCCGACATCCGCCGCAACGAGACCGAGGCGTTCGAGTTCGGCTACAACGTCGTCAACGAGGATCTGGCGCGGGCGGTGCTGGAGGAGATCGAGGGACTCGAGCACCCGGTCGTGATGTCCCACGACTACCACCTGTACACGCTGCCGGCACTGGTCCGCCAGGCGCGGCCCGACGCCTTCCTGCACCACTTCGTCCACATCCCGTGGAGCCAGTCGGACTCGTGGCGCGTGCTGCCCTCGATGATCCGCGAGGAGCTCTACCACGGGATCCTCGCCAACGACATCATCGGCTTTCACACCCGCCACTACCGCAGCAACTTCCTGCAGTGCTGCGATGACCTGCTCGGGCTCGAGGTCGACTACGGCCGCGGCGCCGTGCAGCTCGAGGACCGCGAGGTGTGGGTTCGCCACTATCCGCTGCCGATCGACGCGCGCGCCGTCCAGGAGGTCGCCCGCCGCGAGCGCACGCTCGCGTTCGAGGAGGAGCTGCTGCGCCGCCGGCGCGAGTTCATGATCCTGCGCGTCGATCGCGCCGACCTGTCGAAGAACGTGCTGCGCGGGTTCAACGCGTTCGACCTGTTCCTCGAGCAGCACCCGGAGTTCCGCGAGCGCGTCAGCTTCATCGCGCAGCTGATGCCGTCGCGCACCGACGTGCCCGAGTACACCGAGTACCTGGAGCGGATCGAGGCGGTGGTCGCGGTCGTCAACCACCGCCACGGCTCGCCCGACTGGATGCCGATCCAGCTGAAGCTCCGCGACGATCTCGAGGAGGCGGTCGCCGCCTACAAGCACTACGACGTCCTGATGGTCAACGCGATGTTCGACGGAATGAACCTGGTCGCCAAGGAGGGCCCGATGGTCAACGAGCGTGCCGGCGTCTCGATCCTGTCGGAGAACACCGGCGCCCACGAGGAGCTCGGCGAGTACGCGCTGTCGGTCAACCCGTTCGACATCCAGGAGCTGTCCGACTCGATCCACGCCGCGCTGACGATGCCGCTGGCCGAGCGGCGCGAACGGCTGGAGGGGCTGCGCCGCGTGATCACGTCTCGCGACCCGGGCGACTGGATCGACGAGCAGCTGGGCGACATCGCGGGCAAGGATGGCCTCACGCGCGGGGTCGTCCAGGCGCGCGAGGCGTAGGCATCCGAGAGCCTCAGGCCTGGAGCGGCGCGGTCGCCACCCGGTTGCGGCCGTTGCGCTTGGCGGCGTACAGCGCCGCGTCGGCGGCGGCGAGGACCGTCTCCCAGCCACCCCCGCGGCCGGACGCGACCCCGTGGCTGGTCGTCACCTCCAGCCCGGGCGCAAGCGTCCCCCAATCGAGCGCGTGCACTGCGCGCCGCAGCCGCTGCGCGAGTCGTGCGGCCACCGCGAGCCCGACCCCGGCGAGCGCCAGCACGAACTCGTCGCCGCCGTAGCGGACCGCCACCTGGTGGGGTCTTACCTGATCGCGGAGCAGGTGGCCGACGCGCACGAGCACGCCGTCGCCGAGCTCGTGACCGTAGCGGTCGTTGATCTGCTTGAAATGATCGACGTCGAGCAGGACGAAGCTGAGCTCGGCGTCGGCGGCGGCCTCCTCGCGCAGGAACCGCTCGAGCCTCCGGCGGTTGCCGATGCCGGTCAGCGCGTCCTCCTCGGCCCAGCGGCTGGCCTCCTCGGCCTGCGAGGCGAGGCTCCACTGGTCGCGGACGATCTCGGCCCGCGCCCACACCTCGGCGACGAGCTGACTGGTCTCGCGCTGGTGGATCGTCCACATCCGCGCCTTCACCTCGCGCGCGGTCGCGAGCGCTTCGCGCAGCAGTCCCGCCGCCTCCTGACAGGCGGCCAGCTCTTCGAGCGCGAGCATCAGCTCGTGGTCGTCATCGCTGCCGGCCGCGATCTCGACCGCCCGCCGCGCCTCGCCGACCGCCCGCTCCGGGCGTCCCGCAGCCCGCAGGCAGCGGGCCTCGATCCACGCGAGCGCCGCCCGTTGAGCGGCCGAGACGATCCCGTCGATCCCGCCACGGAAGCGGTCGAGCACCGCGATCGCGTCGTCGACCCGCCCCTGCTCGCACAGCGCCTCGGCCAGCAGGCGGTGGCTGGCGGCGCGCCGGTTGAATTCGGGCGAGGCGTGCCGCAGCAACCAGCGTGCGAGCGCCTCGGCCCGCTGCACCTCGCCGTCTGTGACCGGCGCGTGCGCCAGTTGCCGCTGGCGCACTGCCACCAGCAGCCCGTCGGCGATGTTGTGCACCTGGCGCCAGACCTTGTCGGTGTCGCCGGCGCGCTGCGCCGCCGCGAGCGAGCGCTCGAACTGCTCGATCGCCCGGTCGTAATCGAGGAACGAAATGCAGAAGATCCCGAGCCGGTTGTGGATCTCGAGCCGTCGTGAGTCGTCGGTGACGTGCTCGAGCGCCAGCAGGCTCTTGGTCGCGAGCTCGGCGGCCAGCGACAGCTCCCCCAGGCGCGAAGCGTGCGCCGCCGCCCAGCTGGCGGCGTCGGCCGCCAGGTCGGGCTCGCCTGCGAGCTCGAACAGTCCCATCGCCGCCCGGGCGTCCTCGCACACCTCAGCCGTGCGCCACTGATTCGAGCGGACTCGCGCACGGCACATCAGCAGGCTGGCGCGGTCGCCGGGCTCAGTCGCGAACTCGAGCTCTCGTTCGATCTGGGCGAGGCAGCCGTCGCACTCCTCCGGCGTCGCGGCGCAGCTCGCACGCGCGAACAACTCGTGGTGGCGGGCGCCGGCC
>DAHUYL010000138.1 GCA_027315255.1 Solirubrobacterales bacterium
GGCCGTGTCTCAGTCCCAGTGTGGCTGATCGTCCTCTCAGACCAGCTACCCATCGTCGCCTTGGTGAGCCGTTACCTCACCAACAAGCTAATGGGCCGCGGGCCCATCCCGATGCGGAGGCCGAAGCTTCCTTTCCCCAGCAGCCTTGTGGCTGAAGGGCACATTCGGTATTAGCCCGAGTTTCCTCGGGTTGTCCCAATCATCGGGGCAGGTTACCCACGTGTTACTCACCCGTTCGCGGCTTTGCCCCAGGCCGAAGCCTGGTTCGTCGCTCCACTTGCATGTGTTAGGCACGCCGCCAGCGTTCGTCCTGAGCCAGGATCAAACTCTCCGTGAAGAACTGCCGGGCGAGTCGCCTCGCCCTTCACAAAGAGTCGTCAGGATGCTCTCGCGCGATCGGTCGTGACTAGCACGCCGCCGCGAGCGAGATCCCGGGCCGCGCCTTGGCAGGCGGGCCCTTGCGCCATCGCCGCCGACCGAAGCCGGAGGCTCGCGCACCGGCACGGATGCCGATGGCGGGGAGTCGCTGTACACGGCGGGCTCCCAGACGCAAGACGGGGTCAATCTTGGCACCGTCGGCCACGCGATCCCGGCTGGGATCGGCGGATCGACGGCGTCGAACCTGGACACACTCTCGGCCTTGGGTCGGCCGAGGGTGCGCATGCTGTTGAGTTTTCAAAGACCGCCGCGCCTCCGAAAGGGGAGATCCCTCGCTTGGGCACGCCCGGATGCCGCTCCGGCTCCGGGCAGACGGACCAATATAGCGCCCCCGTGTGGCCCATGCAAATCTGGGCCCGCGGAGGCGGCTGGATCCGCCCGCTGCGTGTGATGATAGCGGCGCTGCGGCCGTAGTCGCCGCAGCGGCAGGGACGTCGTCGAGATTCATGGCTCTCAGCGGCTGTCGCGACCTTGGGGCCGCTCGCGTAGGCCGGCCCTGGGGCGCCTACAGGCCTCAGGAGACGATCGTGACCGTGACGGTCCGCTGCCGGGGCCGGTCGTCGAAGTCGAGCAGCACCAGCTGCTGCCAGGTGCCGAGCACGAGCCTCCCCGCGACGATCGGCACGCTCTCGGACGGCCCGATCAGCGCCGCCCGCAGGTGGGCGTACGCGTTCGTGTCGTGGTTGCGGCGGTTGTGCTCGTAGTCGGCTGCGACCGGGATCAGGCGCTCTAGCAGCGCCTGCAGATCGACCACGCCGCCGGGCTCGTGCTCCATCGTCGTGATCGCCGCGGTCGAGCCGGTCACGAACACGGTCGCCACCCCGTGCTCGACGTCGCTCGTCGCCAGCACCCGGGAGACGCCCTCGGTGATGTCGACGATCGCGCCGTGGCCCGGGGTCTCGAGCCGCAGCAGGCCCCCGCTCACCGCCATCGAGGACCACACCCCGCCGGAATCCGGGCCCCCGGGTCAAACGATCCGCACACGTGCGAACCGCCGCTTGCCGAGTTGCAGCACACGGCCGTCGACCGCATCGACGCCGACGTCCAGCACGCCTCGATCGACCTGCTCTCCGTCGAACCGCACGCCCCCTTGCGCGAGCGCGCGCCGCGCCTCCGAGGTCGACACGTCGAACGCCTGCCCCAGCAGCGCCGGCAGGTGGACGAGCCCGTTCGCCGGCGCGAACAGGACTTCGGGCACCTCCGAAGGGGTGCCGTGCCCGCCGAACACCCGATCGAACTCGGCCTCGGCAGCCGCTGCGGCAACCTCGTCCCAATAGCGCTCGACGAGCGCGCGGGCGAGCGCGCGCTTCTCATCGCGCGGAGCGAGCTCGGCGGGAACCGGACGGTCGAGCAGCAGCCGGTACCAGTCCGCCAGCGCGGTATCGGGGATCGACAGCGTCTTGCCGTAGATCTCCCCCGGTGGGTCGGCGACGCCGACGTAGTTGCCAAGCGACTTCGACATCCGCCGCACGCCGTCGGTGCCGGGCAGGATCGGCATCGTCAGGATGACCTGCTCGGATACGCCGTACGCGCGCTGGATGTCGCGACCGAGCAGCAGGTTGAACTTCTGGTCGGTGCCGCCGAGCTCGACGTCGGCGCGGATCGCGACCGAGTCGTAACCCTGGAGCAGCGGGTACAGCAGCTCCAGCATCGAGATCGCCGAGCCGTCGGCGAGTCGCTTGGCGAAGTCGTCACGCTCCGTCACGCGGGCGACGGTCGTCGTGGCGAGCAGCCGGAACAGCTCCGACATCGCCATGTCGAGCCATTCGGCGTTGAAGCGGACCTCGAGCCGCTCAGCGTCGAGCACGCGCAGGGCCTGGTCCTGGAAGCTGCGAGCGTTCGCGTCGATCTCCTCGCCCGACAGCACCGGTCGCGTGGCCGACCGTCCGCTCGGATCGCCGACGCGCGCCGTGTAGTCGCCGATGATCAGCACGACCGTGTGGCCGAGGTCCTGGAACTCGCGCAGCTTGCCGAGCACGACCGTATGACCGAGGTGGATGTCGGGCGCGGTCGGGTCGATCCCCAGCTTGACGCGCAGTGGCCTGTCCGTCCGGAGCTTCGCCTCGAGCCCGCCCGCTGGAAGGCAGTCCTCCGCGTTGCGGGCAAGCCATGCAGCGGTCGCCGCCGGATCCGGTGGGGACATCCGCGGCAACCGTGAGGCCATCCGGGGCAATGCTAGACTCCCGCGCCTTCGGCGGACCGTTTCCCGCCACGACGGCGTCCCGGGGGCGCCCGTCGCCACGAAGGTGGCGAGCGAGCAGGCGGCGACCGCAACACGAACGCATGAGCGTCGACGAGAAATCGCTGATCGAGCACCGGCCGGCCCGCGCGCCGGTTGTGATCGCCCCCGCGAATGGCGGGCGTCCAAGGCGGCGGCTGGGGCGGCGTTCCGGGCGGCCACGGCGGCGGCTGCGAAAGCTCCGGATCCTGCTGATCCTGGCGGCGTTCACCATGCTGGCCCTGATCTCGGCGGTGTTCGGGATGCTGATGTCGGTCGCCTCCGATCTGCCGGCGCTGAAGGTCACGCCTGAGACCAACGCCAAGCTCGACTCGTTCATGTACGACGACCAGGGGCGGCCGATCGGCGTGCTCGCGCCGCCCGGCAGCGCGGTGATCGACACCTGGCCGGAGATCTCGCAGAACATGGTGCACGCGATCGTCAGCGTCGAGGACAAGCGGTTCTGGAGCGACCCGGGGATCGACATCCGCGGCCTGCTCCGCGCCGCGCTCAACGACATCCGCGGCCTCCCCACGCAGGGCGCCTCGACGATCGCCGAGCAGTTCGTCAAGGTCCGCCTCCAGCAGGAGGACAACCGCACGATCCTCGAGAAGCTGCGCGAGGCCGCCCTCGCATTCCAGCTCGTGCACCACTGGAAGCGGTGGCTGATCCTGACCGACTACCTGCACGCGATCTACTTCGGCAACGGCGCCAACGGGATCGAGGCCGCGGCGCGCGTGTACTTCGGCAACGAGCTCGGATACGAGCCGAACGATCCCGGCCACGGCCGCTGCGGCGACGCGACCGTGCAGAACCCGACGCTGCCGAAGTGCGCGAAGAGGCTCGACCCCGCACAGGCGGCGATGCTCGCGGCGATGGTCGCGAACCCGTCAGCCTTCAACCCGATCGACCCCCTCACCGCGACGGCGGCGAAAGCCCGCCGCGACCTCGTGCTCGAGGACATGCGCCAGCAGGGCTACATCACGCGGGCCCAAGCCGAGCAGGCGCTCGCTACGCCGCTCCCGACGGCGCAGGACATCCAGCAGCCGGCCGAGCCGCCCGCGGCCCCGTACTTCACTTCGTGGGTGCGGCCGCAGATCGTCGCCGCGCTGCACCACGCCGGGGTGCCGCTCTCGCAGGCGCAGTACGACGCGTACTACGGCGGGCTGAAGATCCGCCTGACGATCGACCTGCAGATGCAGCAGGCCGCGCAGCAGGCGGTCGACGCCGAGTTCCCACCGGGGTCGAACGGTCCGACCGCGTCGCTGGTAGCGATCGACAACCACACCGGCGAGGTCCGCGCGATGGTGTCGGGCGACGGGGACTTCGCCCAATCGCAGTTCAACCTCGCGGTGAACGGCCAGCGCCAGCCGGGGTCGGCGTTCAAGATGTTCACGCTTGCGGCGGCACTGACGAGCGGTGCCTTCGGCCCGTACTCGGTGATCGACTCGCACCCGCTCGACATCCCGTTCAAGGCGCCGGGCGGCGTCATCGGTCACTTCATCGTCCACAACTTCGGGAACTTCTACTCCGGGCCGATCTCGCTCCAGACCGCGACCGACGTGTCCGACAACACCGTGTTCGCGCAGGTCGGGATGAGTCCCGCGGTCGGCACGATTCGGATCAGGAAGTTCGCGCGTGCGATGGGGATCCGCAGCCCGATCTCGACCAACCCCGCGATGATCCTCGGCGGGCTCACCACGGGCGTCTCGGCGCTCGACATGGCACACGCCTACGAGACCGCCGCGACCGGCGGACTGAAGGTCTACAACCCGATCCTCGGCGACGTCCACCAGGGGCCGATCGGGATCCACTCGATCGACGGCTGCAACGTCTGCAAGCTGGGCGGCGTCCCTCAGCACGACATCGTCAACAAGCCGAGCTACAAGCGCGTGCTCTCACCCGAGGTGGCGGCGACGATCCAGCAGCTGCTGGAGGGCGTCGTCTCGTCCGGCACCGCGGTCAACGCCTCGATTCCCGGCGTCGTGGCCGCGGGCAAGACCGGCACGACCAACAACTACGAGGACGCCTGGTTCGTCGGCTGGACCCCGCAGCTGACCGTCGCCGTGTGGGTGGGCTACCCGAACAGCGGCGTGCCGATGCTCACCCAGTGGCAGGGCCAGCCGGTCGAGGGCGGCACCTACCCGGCGGTGATCTGGCGCAACTTCATGGGACAGGCGCTGCAGATCCAGGCCCTCGAGGCCGCCGGCCACAACCCGGCCACGCAGACCACGACGATCCAGCAGAGCACACCCGTGAACGCGACGCCCACCACCCCGACGACGTCGAGCACCCCGACCACGGGCGCCACCACGCCGACGACCGCGACCACTCAGGCCACCTCGACGACCGGCGCAGCGGGCACGGGCGGCACCGGCGGCGCGGCAACCCCGGGTGCCGGCGGCACCCAGGCCGCCGGCACCGGCGGCAATGGAACGGGCAACGGCGCCACCGGCGCGGCTTCGACCGGCGCCGGCGCGGC
>DAHUYL010000151.1 GCA_027315255.1 Solirubrobacterales bacterium
GGCGGGGGCGGGGGCCCGTCCGCCGCCGCGGCGGGCGCCTCGGGCTCGGGCACCGTCCCGCCGGCCGCGCGGACCGGTGCCTGTGCGGGAACCGGTCCCGCGCCTGCACGAGCGGGGCCGCCGGCGTACGCGGTCGCCACAGACGCACCCGCGGCCACCACCGCGGGGGCGGGGGCGCCGATCTCGGGCCGCTCGTCGGCCGGTGCTCGATCCGGGGCTCCCTGAGCGGGTGCACCGGCGGGAACGGGCGCACCGGCCGGAGCTGGGGCGTCGATCGGCGCGGACACGGGCCGGTCCGTCCCGGCCGGGATCAGCCTCGTCGCCGACCCGAGCGCTGGGCCGGCCAGGCCTGCGGGAGCGCCGGCCGGCGAGCCGGCGCTCCCGGCTCGCGCCGCACGCCGGACGGAAGCCACCGCACTGCCCATCGGCCCGCGGGCGAACGCGGGGGCGGGCGCGACCGGCGGCTGCGTGCGCTGCGGTGCCTGCGCGCCCTGGGCGGCGCGGGCCAGGTGGGCGAGGCGGTTCTCGAGATGCCCGACGCGTCCCGCCGCCTCCTCCAGGCGGTCGCGCAGCGACGTGGTCTCGCGCATCTGCGCGAAGTACAGGAGCACGAGTACGGCGAGCCCGATGATCGACGCGAAGCCTGCGTCGGCCCCGACGTCCTTGATGAAGTTGTGGACTGAGAGCGCGAACGGAACGGTCACAGCGGCCGCCGATGTTAGGACGGGGCGCGGGCGGCGTCGCTCGAGAAGCTGCCGGTCCGCGCGATTCGCTCCTCGTCGAGCTTCGACACGTGCTCGGCGAGCGCCGCCGCGTCGCCCTCCAACACGAGCAGGTTAATGTAGTCGAAGGTCTCGTCGACCCAGGCCGGGTCGAGCCGGGTCCGCTCCGCCCGCAGGATCTTCTGGGACGGCGTCGGCTGCGCGCGCTCGTAGGGGTTGAACAGCTCCTCGTGGAACTTCTCGCCGGGGCGGGCGCCGACGATCTCGATCGCGATGTCGCGCTCGGGCTCGTAGCCGGACAGGCGGATCATCTGCTCGGCGAGGTCGAGGATCCGGATCGGCTCCCCCATCTCGAGCACGAACACCTCACCCGAGGCCTCGGCCAGCGACCCGACCCGGATCACCAGCTGGACCGCCTCGGGGATCGTCATGAAGTAGCGGGTCATCCGCGGGTCGGTGACCGTCACCGGCCCGCCCGCGGCTATCTGGCGGCGGAAGATCGGCACGACCGAGCCGGACGAGCCGAGCACGTTGCCGAACCGGACAGTCGCATAGGTCGTGCCCGGGTGCTGGGCGGCCGCCGCCTCGACGGCCCACTCCGCGAGCGCCTTCGAGGCACCCATCACGGTCGCGGGCATGACCGCCTTGTCGGTCGAGACCAGCACGAACGTCTCAACCCCGAGCTCGCCGGCGATGCGGGCGACCAGCCGGGTCGCGAGCGCGTTGTTGCGAACGGCCTCGACTGGGTTCTGCTCCATCATCCCGACGTGCTTGTAGGCGGCTGCATGGAACACCGTGTCCGGACGGTGCTCGGACAGTACCTCGCGCATCCGCTCGGCCTCGCGGCAGTCGGCCAGCACGGGCACGCCGACCGTCAGGTGGCGCTCCTCGGTGAGCTGGCGCGCGATCTCGAACAGGTTGTCCTCCGCGTGGTCGACGAGCACGAGCTTGCGCGGGCCGACGCGGGCGATCTGCCGGCACAGCTCGGAGCCGATCGATCCGCCGGCGCCGGTCACGAGCACCGACTGGCCCTCGAGGTAGGCGCCCACGCGCCCGAGCTCCATCCGCACGGTCTCGCGGCCGAGCATGTCCTCGACCCGGACCTCGCGCAGCTGATGGGTGACGCGCATCTGCCCCTCGCCGTCGCGTAGCAGCTCGAACACGGTCGGCATCGTCCGGACCGGGATCCCGCGAGCGCGGCAGGCGGTCACGACCCGGGCACGCATCGTGCCAGGCGCCGAGGGGATCGCGATCACGACCTCGTCGGGCTCGACCTCGTCGAGCACCCGCGCGAGCGCCGAGGCGTCGGTCGTTCCCAGGACCCTCAGCCCGTACTCGTCCTTGGTCCCGAGCTTGCGCGGGTCGTCGTCGACGAACCCGACGGGGCGCATCCGCAGCTCGGGATTGCGGACCAGCTCGCGGACGACGAGGCGGCCGCCGTCACCCCCGCCGACGATCAGCACGTCGCGCGCTCCCTTGGCGACACGGAACGAGCGGAACTGCCCCTCGAAGAACAGATGCACGGCGAAGCGGACGCCGCCCAGAAGCGCGAGCGCGAGCAGGAAGAACAGCGCGATCACACTTCCAGGCAGCGTCACGGTGGCCCGGGCGGGCGAGTCGGGAAGCTTGTAGGTGACCGGGTGCAGGACGACGATCAACCCGACGACGAGGAGGGTTGCGACGACGACCGCCTTGCCGACGGCCAGGAAGTCGCGCTGACCGACGTAGTTCCAGAGCCGCTCGTAGACGCCGAAGCCGGCGAGCACGACGAGCGTCAGCGCGACGACCCACAGGATGTGGGGGAACACCAGCGCGTCGTACTTCTCCGCGGTCCGGCCGTGGGGATAGCCGTCGAACCGCAACCAGAATGCGAGGAAGTAGGCAAGGGCGACCAATAGGCCGTCCACCATGAGCTGCGGCAGCGAGTGACGGTGGACGGGGAAGGCCGCGGAGCTGATCCGCCGGCGCATGCGCGCAGGATTCTAGTGGGCTGCTGCCGCCGCGCGGCGTCAGGTGTGCTGGTGACCGAAGACGCCGCCGGGGTGCGTCGGGGTCTGGACCCAGAAGGCACCGTTGAGATTGGCGCAGCGCGCCTGGGTTCCGGGGGCCAGGTGGAAGGTGTGGAGGATCCAGCCGTTCGGCAGCTGCGTGAACAGGACCACAGGGATCGGCTGGTGGATCATCTTCAGCGGCTGGTGGCCGACCACGCCGACGTTCAGCTTCGTGTACCAGGCGAGGATGCTGACGTACTCGACCCGGACGGTCGGGTCCCCGCAGGAGCGGATCAGCTTGTAGCCGCCGGCGTGCCCGATCATCGCGTTCATCCGCGCGATCTCCCGCGTCCGCGCCTGCTGACCGGTGAGGTCGGTGCTCTCCATGCTCGCCTGGGTCGACAGGTAGGGGATCAGGAAGCCGACGAACACGGCGACCACGGCCACGCCGGCGACTCGGGCGCCGATCAGGTTGCGGCGATCGTCGGGACCGGCGGGAGCTCCCCCCGGATCGCCCCGCCCGCCGAGCAGGCCACCACCCCGGACGAGCCGCACCGGCTCGCTCAGCAGCCATCCGATCGCGACGCCGGAGACGACCATCATCGCGGCGGCGGCCTCGAACATGTAGCGCGGGACCCCGGGGAAGCCGTGCAGCGCGAACCCGACCTCGATCACCATCCACGCGATCGTGCACGCGGCGACTGCGACGACCTGGCGGTCGCGCCGCACGATCGCCCAGACCAGCCCGAGCGCCGCCGGCACCTCGATCGGCCAGTAGCTGAGCTCGCGGAAGCGGGTGAGCGTGCCCGTGATCCGCTGTCCCGGCGGCAGCTGGCGCGGCGAGTGCAGCGCGAGCTTGCCCGCGATGTCCCAGTAGTTGCCCGACAGGACGGGGACGCCGAACCAGAACCCGGGGATCAACACCAGCTCCGCGACGATCATCCAGCGCATCGCGGGAACCTTGCGCCACGCCCAGATCGCGTACAGCCCGATGAACGGCCACGTCTCGGGCCGGCCGATCGAGCACAGGAACAGGAACGTCAACGCCCACCGTGGCTTGCGGCTCAGGTGCATGTCGATCGCCAGCAGGAAGCAGGTGGCCAGCATCGGGTCCGACTGGGCGCTCAGCCAGTAGTGCGTGTACTGGTAGATGCCGAGCAGCCCGGCTGCGGCGAACACCGCGCCGGCGACCGCGGGCCACACCTCGCCGGTGCTGTCGTGCACCAGCCGGAACGCGAGCCGGCCGGCGACGATCGGGCCCGCGAGCGCGAACGCGACCGCGGTCACGATCCACAGCCAGTAGCTGTAGTGACCGGTGAGCGAGTACGGCACCGTGAACAGGTACGTCACCGGCTTCCAGGACGGGGCGCCGCCGAGGTTGAGGTTGAGGTGCATCGTCTGGTAGCCCCAGACGAGCCAGCCATATGGGTCGAAGCCGGGGCTGGCGTGATCGGTCCTGGCGATCACCGCCGCCGCCAGCACGAGCACGACGCCGACGTACGTCCAGGGGCTGTGCGCGATCGTCGAGAGCCACCGGCGCAGTCGCGGCGGGCCGGCGAGCGGGCCCTGCGGCGTAAGCACGGCGTCCGCGGGCCGCACGGCGGCCGTCCCGCTCTGGGCGGCGTTCTCGTCACTCGTCAGCACAGCTGTTTCCTCACGGGTCGGCAGAGAGCTCGGGGTGCGCGTAGACGGTACCGATCAGCCCCTAAAGGACAGCTCAGTCCCGCCAGGACGACTTCGCCGGTGCCGCGAGCAGGTCCACGAGTAAAGCAGGGTCGCGTCGCACGCGCTGCGGATCGGAGCCGGAAACGGCCGGGCGGCGCTCGCGCTTGACCAGCGTCACGTCGCCGGCGTGCGTCAGGCGCCGCAGCCGCCCGTCAGCGATCAGCCGCTCGTCGAGCGCCCCCAGCCTTCCCTCGAAGACGGTGTACACCGGGGTCCCGAGCGCGACCGCCTCGCGGTTCATCGTCCCGCCGGCGGAAACGACCAGATCGGCGTAGTAGATCAGCGACTGGGCGTCGATCGCCTGCTCGGGGACGACGAAGCCGCCGCCGCGGATCAGCTCCGCCCGCTGCTCGACGGTTCGCGGCAGCACCACCGTCTGGTGGCCGCGGAGCCGCTCGAGCACCGTGGAGAACAGGTCGTTCTCGAAGCGGTGGTACAGCGACACCGCCGGCGGGGTCCGCACGATCGCGATCGGCTGCTCCGGGTCGAGCGCCAGCTCGCGCAGCACGGCGCCGTCGGGTTCGAAGTCGCACAGGTAGTACTCCTCCTTGAGGCCCGCGTAGCGATGCAGCTTGCGACTCGCGGCGCCGTAGCGCGCGAGCCGCTGCGGCGGGATCGCGTCGGGCACGACGACCCCCTGGGCGAGCCGGCAGTTGACGTGGTGCTGGACGGCGGCCCACTCGTAGTCGAACATCGTCGAGCACGGGATCCGCAACAGCGCGCTCGCGACGGTCACGTCGTTGGAGCCGTGGCCGAAGGCGAGATCGAAGCGACGCCCGCGGGCGAACCGCACGAGCGCGAGCGAACGGCCGGCGAGTCCGCGGGCCTTCGCCGTCAGCGACGAGCCGCGGTGCTGGCCGATCGGCGTGTGCTCGATCCCGAATCGCTCGCACAGGCCGAGCGTCTGCGCGAAGTCGCGGGCGGTGACCGTGACCTCGTGGCCGGCCGCCCGGAGGCGACGGATCACCGGCGCCAGCACGAGCACGTGCGGCGAGTTGGTCAGATCGACCCAGACCCTCACGCGCCTAGCGGTGGATCTGGAGGCCGGCGTGGCCGGCGAATCCGGGGTCCCCAGGGAGTCTCATGGCTGCCACCACCTCGGCGGCCTGCGCCTCTGACAGCGCCGGGCTCATCGGCAGCGCCAGGTTCGCGCGCGCGAGCTCCTCGGTCACGGGCAGCTCGAGGCCGTCAGGCACGTACGGGGCCATCGCCGGCTGGCGGTGGAGCGGCACGCGGTAGTAGCTACGGGCCTGCACACCGGCCCCCCGGAGGCGCTCGAGCAGCGGGTCGGGGTCACGGTGGGTGGCGACGTACAGGTGCCAGGCGGCCTCCACTCCGGGCGGTGTGAGCGGCGGCGTGACGTGCTCTGCGATTCCGGCGTTGCGGTAGTGCTCGAACGCGCGCCGGCGCCCGGCGCACCAGCCGTCGAGCTCGGGCAGCAGCACTCGCAGGATCGCCGCCTGGAGCTCGTCGAGCCGCGAGTTGTAGCCGACCAGCTCGAACGACCGCTTGTCGCGCGAGCCGTGGAAGCGCAGCGCCCGGGCGCGCTCGGCGATCCGCTCGTCGCTCGTGACGATCGCGCCGCCGTCGCCGAATGCCCCGAGGTTCTTCGACGGGTAGAAGGAGAACGTGGCGACGTCGCCGAGCGCGCCGGCGCGCACGCCGTCGAGTCCGGCGCCGAGTGCCTGGGCCGCGTCCTCGATCACGGGCAGCCCGACCCGCTCCCTGATCGCCGCGCAGTCGGCGGGCACCCCGAACAGATCGACCGCGACCACCGCCGTCGTGTTCGGCGTCACGGCCGCCGCGACGGTGTCCGGCGTGACGTTGCGAGACTCGGGCTCGACGTCGCAGAAGACCGGGTTGGCGCCGATGCTCGCGATCGCCTCCGCGGTGGCGTAGAAGGTGAACGAGGGGACGACGACGTCGTCGCCGGGCTTGACCCCGAGCGCGCGCGCGGCGATCGTCAGCGCGTCGGTGCCGTTGGCGACGCCGACCGCGTGCTCGGCGCCGACGTAGCCGGCGAGCTCGCGCTCGAACGCCTCGACCTCTGGGCCGAGGATGAAGCGCCCGGCCGCGATCACCTCTCCGACCTTGGCGAGGATCGCCTCGCGCAGCGACTCGCGCTGCGCCGCCGTGTCGAACAACGGAACTGCCACGACGCGACACCGTACACTGGCCGGGGCCCGATGCTGCTCGACGCCTCCGTCACCAACTCGCTCGTGACGTTCGCGACCAACGTCGTGAACGACATCGGGCTTGCCGGGGTCGCCGCGCTGACGCTGAGCTCGGCGGTGATCGGGGCGCCCGGCACCGAGGCGACGATGCTGTTCGCTGGCTTCAACGTGTTCAAGCACACCCTGACGTTGCCCGGGGTGATCGCGTTCGGCGTGCTGGGGGACGTGGTCGGGGCCGCGATCGCATACGCGATCGGCTACTACGGCCTGTACGAGCTGCTCGAGCGCAAGGCGGGCCGGCTGCGGCTCGGGCCGCACGGGCTCGAGCGCGCGCACAGCTGGTTCGAGCGCTACGGCATCCTGACCGTGTTCGTGTCGCGGCTGATCCCGCTGATCCGCGCCGCCTTCCCGTACGCCGCAGGCGTCGCGAAGATGCCGTTCGGCCGGTTCATCGCGCTGGCGTTCGCGGGATCGGTCGTCTGGATCGGCGCGCTCGGCGTCGTCGGCCGGGCCGTCGGCAGCAACTGGAACAGCTGGCGCTCGCACCTCGACTACGTCGACTACGCCGCGCTGGCCGTGCTCGTGCTGCTTGCGGCGTGGGTGGTGCTGCGGATCCTCCGCGGCAATCGGGGCCCCGCTGCCCCCGCCTGACAGGCTGCCGCTGTCGCACGCGGTCGCGCTCGGCGCCCTCCACGGGCCGGCCGAGCTGCTGCCGATCTCCTCGTCGGGCCACGTGACGCTCGTCCCGTGGCTGCTGCACTGGGACCACGACGGGCTCGCCCCCGAGCTGCGCAAGGCATTCGAGGTGGCGTTGCACGCGGGTACGGCGGCGGCGCTGATGCTCGCGCTGCGAGCCGAGCTCACAGCCGCGATCCGCGACGCCGCCCTGCGACGGGCGACGCTGGCAGCACTGGCGGCGCTCCCGCCGGCGGCAGTCGGATACGCGCTCGAGCGGCCGATCGAGCGGCGCCTCGGCCGCCCCGGACAGATCGCGACCGGGCTGGTCGCGGGCGCCTTCGCGATCGCGTTGGCCGACCGCTGCCCGCAGCAGCGCGCCGACGACGAGGCGAATGCAACGGATGCCCTGTGGCTCGGACTCGCGCAGGCGTGCGCACTGGTTCCGGGGGTCTCGCGCGGTGGCGCGACACTCGCCGCCGCACGCGTGCGCAGGTTCAGGAGGGCGGACTCGAGCCGGCTCTCGCGCCACGTCGCGCTACCCGTGATCGCGGGCGCGACCGCGCTGAAGGCGCAGCGTCTGCGCCGCCGCGGGCTGCCGGCGGGTG
This sequence comes from Solirubrobacterales bacterium, assembly GCA_027315255.1. Classification (GTDB taxonomy): domain Bacteria; phylum Actinomycetota; class Thermoleophilia; order Solirubrobacterales; family Solirubrobacteraceae; genus Palsa-465. The sequence continues at coordinate 7,896 of DAHUYL010000151.1, forward strand.
CGCTGGCGCCGCTCGTGGCCGGCGCCACGGCGGCATTCGCCTCGACGCTCGGCTCGGCTCGGCTGATCCCCCTGCTCGAGCGCGACCGCTCGCTGCTGCCATACGCGCTGTACCGGCTCGGACTCGGCACGGTCGTGTTTCGCCGACTGCACTCCGAGCGGTCGAGCGGCAGCGGCGCCTGACCCCGCCGGACGGTGGGAAGCGGCGTCCGACATTCGCCGGCGAGGAGACGCGTGCCTCACAATAGGGTGACCCGATGAGCAGGGTCACGCGATGAGCACGCTGGAGGGGACGACGCTTGGCGGCCGCTACCGCCTCGAGGCGAGGATCGGGACCGGCGGGATGTCGACCGTCTACCGGGCGCTCGACGAGACGCTCCAGCGACGCGTGGCGATCAAGCTGATGAACCGGGAGGTTGCGAGCGACTCCGACCAGCTCGAGCGGTTCCGGCGAGAGGCGCGGGCCGTCGCGCAGCTGTCGCACCCCAACATCGTCGGCGTGATCGACGCGGGCGACGACCAGGACCCGACGCGCGCGCGTCCGTACATCGTCTTCGAGTACGTCGAGGGGGAGACGCTGAAGGACCGGATCCGGCGCGAAGGACGGCTGCCGATCCCGGAGGCGGTCGCCTACAGCATCGAGATCGCGCGCGCGCTCGGCGCCGCTCATGCGAGGCACATCGTCCATCGCGACGTGAAGCCGCAGAACGTCCTGATCGACCACGAGGGCTCGGCCAAGGTGACCGACTTCGGGATCGCTCGCACGCTCGAGGAAGAGGGGCTGACGGTAGACGGCCGCGTGCTCGGCACGACGGACTACGTCTCGCCGGAGCAGGCGCTGGGGCAGCGGGTGACCGGCCAGTCGGACCTCTACTCGCTCGGGATCGCGCTGTACGAGATGCTGACCGGCGAGGTCCCGTTCAAGGGCGAGAACCAGGTCGCGGTCGCGATGAAGCACGTCCGCGAGCAGCTCCCCGACGTTCGCCGCGCGCGCCCGGAGGTGTCGGCGGCGCTGGCGGCCGTGCTCGAGGGCGCCACCGCCAAGCGCGTGGAGGACCGTTACGCGAACGACGGCGAGCTGATCGCCGACCTCGAGGACGTGCTCGCGCTCGAGACCTCCCGGGCCGGGGCCGCCACCGGCGAGGTCACGAGCGTGCTGCGGACGCTGCCGGCGAGTAAGCGGCGGCGGGTCCCGTGGCTCGTGCGTCACCGACGCGCGGCCGCCGTGCTGGCACTCGTAGCGCTGCTCGCGGCCGGCGGCGTGGCGGTGTGGCTCGCGACCCGCGCGCACCCGGGGACGGGCAAGCCACCGGCGCACCCGTCCGCCGGCCTGCACCGGGTGTATCCGTGCAACGGATGCGCGCGCGGGTTCAATCCGCTCGGCTCGCCACCGGATGAAGCGCCGGGGGCGGGCCAGGCGATCGATGGCGACTCGACCACGGCGTGGACGACCCAGCACTACTACAGCTCGCTACTGTCGCTGAAGGGACCGCATTGCGCCGCCTGCTCGGCGGCGACACCCGCCGGCACGGGTCTGTACGTATACACCGCGTCGGCGGTGGTCGTGCGCCAGCTGCGGATCGCGACCGATACGCCCGGCTTCACCGCGTCGATCTACGCCCGCGTGGACCCGCCGCCGATGAAGTGGCCGGACGCCGGCTGGGTCCGGGTCGCGCCCTCGGCGAGCATCGCGGCGAGCGACACCATCGGTCTCGCCACGGACGGGCGCAGCTTCCGCTATTTCCTCGTCTGGATCACGACGCTTCCACCGTCGACCGACCACGTCGACCTCAACGAGGTCACCCTCTACGGCTAGACCGAGGCGTCACAGGGCCTACGGGCCGTACTCGTAGAAGCCGCGGCCCGACTTCCGCCCGAGCCTGCCGCTCGCGATCATCCGCCTGAGCAGCGG
>DAHUYL010000155.1 GCA_027315255.1 Solirubrobacterales bacterium
GCTCGGCTGTGGCTGGGTCGCGCCCGTCGGCGCTACAGCAGCGCCGACCGACTTGACCTGGAGCGGTGCCGGTGTGAACACCTCGGTCAAGTGGTCGAACGGCGGCAACTGGGCCGGAGGCACCGCTCCGATCCCGAACCAATCGCTCGGCACGCTGACGTTTCTCAGTGAGAAGCTGGTTGCGCGCGTTGCCGTCGCGCGGCGCGTAGTGGATGGTCCCCGGCGGCGTCGGGCTGACTCATGACGTTTCTGTCACCCAGATGTTGGTTGACGTGCCGTGGAGATGTCGCCCGTCGCTGCCGAGGACCCTCTGGCGTGACCTGATAGGAGCGTGGCATCGCCCCGACTGAGAAATGTCCGCCAGGAGTCCGCTTCTGCTCATCGATAGAAGGGACGAGGACATGGTGACGATCGGGATCGATCCGCACAAGAAGACCCACTCGGCCGTCGCGACCGACGAGCTCGGCCGTCAGCTCGCTGAGCGCACTCGGCCGGCCAAAGGCGACGGGTTCGGGGAGCTGCTGGTCTGGGCCCGCGAACTGGACGGGGAGCGGGTGTGGGTGATCGAGGACTGCCGGCACGTGTCAGGCCCGTTTGAGCGGTTCCTGCTCGATCGCGGCGAGACCGTCGTCAGGCTCCCGCCGCAGCTGATGGCCGGCGCTCGGACGAGCGTCCGCGAGCGTGGGAAGTCCGACCCGATCGACGCGCTCGCGGTAGCACGCGCCGCACTGCGCGAAGGGATCGACACCCTCCCGACCGCCCGGCTCTCCGGCCCGGAGCTCGAGATCCGCCTACTCGTCGTGCACCGTGAGCGGCTCGTGGACGCACGCTCGCGGCTGATCAGCGAGCTGCGCTGGCAGCTGCACGACCTCTGGCCCGACTGGGAGATCCCCAAACGCGTCCTGGTCGGCACCGGCTGGCAGGGTAAGGTCGCCCGTCGCCTGCAACGCGCGACGCCGTCAGTCCGGGTCACGATCGCGCGCGACGAGATCCGCCGGATCGCTGATCTGACCCGCACGATCAACCAACTGCACGAGCAGATCACCGCGCTCGTGAAGGAGCACGCATCCCACCTCCTCGCCGAGCGCGGCCTGGGGTCGCTGCTCGCGGGGAAGCTGATCGGCGAGATCGCCGGGATCGACCGCTTCGCGACCGACGCGAAGCTCGCCAGAATGGCGGGCTGCGCGCCGATCCCCGTCTCCTCGGGTCGAACCGACCGCCACAGGCTGGACCGCGGCGGGAACCGACAGCTCAACCACGCGATCCACATGTACGCGATCTGCCGCATCCGGCACGACCCGCAGACCGCCGTGTACATCGCCAAGCAGCGCAAGGCCGGGAAGACGAACGCCGAAGCGATCAGATCGCTGAAACGCCACCTCGTCCGGCGTATCCACCGACTCCTGGCTGACCCGTCGAGCATCCCCACAGCCGTCTGCACTTGACATAGGAGCCTCCACGGAAGCCTCCCGACCCACCCGAACCCTGCGACACCGTCGACTCCCCCAGACACCGTGCGACTCCCCCAGACACGCGACTCCCCCAGACACCGTCCGACGCCCCCACCATCACGGAACACCGGCGCCCTGCAGACCCGACCGCGAGCCGCGCCCAGCACGGCAGCGCCCGACCGCGCGGACCTCCTCACCACGTGCTCTCACCTGCTAGGCGCTGACCGATCCGCTCGCTTCAGCCGGCGCCGAGGCGCCCGCCGCCAGCGCGATCGCTCCGAGCACGCCGGCGCGGTCGCCGAGCTGCGGCGCCACCAGGTAGTGGTCGATCCGTCGTTCGAGCAACGGATGGGAGAGGTAACCGGCGTTCAGCGCTGTCAGCTCGCGACGGATGCGGGCGAGCAGCCCCGGCCGCTCGAGCACGCCGCCGCCGATCACGATCAGGTGTGGCGAGGCGACCGTCACGATCGCGAGCAGCCCGAGCGCAACGTACTTCGCCTCGAGCGCCCATGCGGGATGGTCGTCTGGCAGCTCGCGGGGGTCGACGCCCCACCGTGCGGCGAGCGCCGGGCCGCACGCGAGTCCCTCCCAGCAGTCGCCGTGCGTCGGACACACGCCCGCGAACGGGTCGAGCTCGCGGTCGTGTGGGATTCGCACATGGCCCACCTCAGGATGGATCAGCCCGTGCCACGGCCGGCCGCCGCAGATCAGTGCGCCGCCGATCCCGGTGCCGACGGTCACGTAAGCGAGGCTTGCGGCACCGCGCGCGGCGCCCCACAACAGCTCGGCCAGACCGGCGGTACCGGTGTCGGTCTCGAACACGACCGGAACGCCCAGGCGCGACTCGAGCTCGGAGACGAGTGGTGTCTGGCGCCACCCGGGCTTCGGCGTCGTCGTCACGCTCCCGTACGTCGGCGATCCGGGCGCGAGGTCGACGGGTCCGAAGGAGCCGACGCCGACCGCGGCAGGCCGCTCGCGGGCCTGCGTGAAGAACGCGGCGATCCGGTCGATCGTCTCCGCCGGCGTGGTCGTCGGAAGCTCGACCTGGGCCCGGATGTCCGCCGGGCCGGTGCCGAGCGCGCACACCGTCCAGGTGCCGCCCGTCTCGACCCCGCCGAACAGACTGTCCACGGCTACCCGTCTGCCGCGACGACGGCGAGCACCGCGCCGGCGTAGCGTTCGACGAACGTGGGGCCGACGCCGCGGATCGCAGCGAGCTCGGCAACGGTCCGCGGTCTCCGCGCCGCGATCGCCGCGAGCGTCGCATTGTGGGCGACAGTGAACGCCGGCTTACCCTCGGACGCCTCGGTGCGCCAGCGGCGGAGCGCCTCGACGTGCGCCGCGTCGGCCGGCCCCAGCGGTGCCGGCTCGCCGCCGCTCGTGGCGCGCGTCACCGCACCGCGCCTGAGCGTCAGCGCCGCCGGGTCGGGCAGGCCGATCGTGCCGGGGTCACACACGTCGCAGCAGCGTCCCGCCGGCGCGCCTGCCCTGCCGTCGCCGAAGTGGTCGAGCAGGGCGCGCCGGCGGCAACCCGCTTCCGAGGAGCTGAACTGCTCGACCGCCCGGTAGGCGCGCCACGCGCGGTCGCTCGCCGCCCCGCAGATCGACGCCACCGCTCGCGCGCCGCCCTCACGGCGCGCGATCCGCAGCCGACCGCCGCCCGCCGGCTCGAGCGCCACCAGTCCCGCCTGCTCCGCGATCCCGAGACGGATGCGCTCGCGATCATCGCGCGGCGCCTCGATCTCGACGCCGTCGCCGAGACCCGCGGCGAACGCGAGCACCTCGTCGGGAGCGACCGCGCTGCGCTTGATGAACGTGATCAGCCGGCCGAGGTCCGACCGGCTCGCGAGCAGGATCGCCCGTGCCGGCCGGCCGTCGCGTCCGGCGCGCCCCGCCTCCTGGTAGTAGGCCTCGACGCTCGTCGGAATCGCCCAGTGGATCACCGCCCGGACGTTCGCCTTGTCGACGCCCATCCCGAACGCACTGGTGGCCACGACGACCTCCGCATCTCCCTCCATGAAGCGGTGCTGGGCGGCGGCGCGCTCGTCGGCGGCCATGCCCGCGTGGTAACCGGCGGCCTGCAGCCCGCTGGCGCGCAACCACTCGGTCACCTCCTCGACCTCGCGACGGGTGCCGCAGTAGACGATCGCAGGCCGCAGCTCCGGATCGGCGAGCGCGACCTCGAGCAGCAGGCGCTTGCGCGCGCGAGCGCCTGCGCCGTCGAGCGCGATCACGTCGAAGGAGAGGTTCGGGCGGTCGAACCCGGCGCGCAGCACGAGCGGATCGCGCAACCCCAGCCGCGCGACGATCTCGGCCGCGACCTGCTCCGTCGCGGTCGCGGTGCAGGCCATCACGGCCGGCCGCCCGAGCCGCTCGACCACCCCTCGCAGCCGGAGGTAGTCGGGGCGGAAGTCGTGCCCCCACTCCGACACGCAGTGCGCCTCGTCGACGACGAACAGGTCGACCGTCCGCCGCCCGAGCGCCGCCAGGAACGCGGCCGAGGCGAACCGCTCCGGCGAGCACAGGACGATCCGTGCAACACCGTCGCGGACCTCGGCGAGGGCACGGGCGGCGTCGGCGGGCGCCATTCCGGACGCGATCATCGCGACCGGGTGGCCGCCGACGCGCAGCCGCCGGTACTGGTCCGCGATCAGCGCGATCAACGGCGAGACGACGACGGTCAGCTCGTCGGAGGCGATCCCCGGGAGCTGGTAGCAGAGGCTCTTGCCGCCTCCGGTCGGCATCACCACGAGGCTGTCGCGACGTGCGAGCGCCGCCTCGACCGCCTCACGCTGGCCCGGCCGGAACGTCTCGAGGCCGCAATGCGCGAGCAGCGCGCCCGCCTCGCGGGCGCCCGCGTAGCGTCGCACCGGCGTTGCGGCTGCGCCACCAATCCGGTCGAGCCCGCGCAGCGCCAGTTCGGCCTCGACCTGCTCGTCCTGGAACAGGCTCGGCGCGCGCACCGCCCGCGCCTGGGCGGCCGCGAGCGCGCCTGCTGCGCCCGCCACCGCCGGCCGGTCGCGCGGAGCCAGCTCCTGCCACAGCGATCGCAGCGACTCGAGGTCGTCGATCACCTCGCCGCTGATCCCGCCAGCGTCGATCCGCGCGACGAGCGCCGCGGCGCGGGCCTCGAACTCCTCGGGCGGGACGGCGACGGTCACCCGGCTCATCGTGTCAGGCTGACCGGCGGTCTCGAACCGGATCGGGACGCCCAGCGCCAACACGAGCCGGGGGCGGCACCCAAGCCGCCCCCGGTCGCAGGCACGTCAGCCCGAACCGCGATCGATCAGACGAGCGCGGGCTCGCTCTCCTCGCCCGCCGGCGCAGCGGGAAGCGCGTGCCGACCCTCGATGTTGATCCGCGGCAGCCGCTGGTCGATCCAGTCGGGCAGCTGCCACGTCACGCGGCCGAGCAGCTCGAGCACGGCGGGCAGCATCACGCAGCGCACGACGATCGCGTCGAGGAACACGGCAGCCGCGAGTCCGAACCCGAACTCCTTGATCGCCCGCTCGTTGCCGAGCATGAACGACAGGAACACGCACACCATGATCGCCGCCGCAGCCGTGATCACCTTGCCGGTGAACGCGATCCCGTCGGCGACCGCGGCGGACGCGTCATGGCGGCGGACCCACTCCTCGCGCACGCGCGAGATCAGGAACACCTCGTAGTCCATCGAGAGCCCGAACACGACCGCGAAGATGATCACCGGGATCCACGGCTCGATCGGTCCCGGGTCCACGCCGAGGATGCTCCCGAGCCAGCCATGCTGGAACACGGCGACGGTCGCGCCGAGCGAGCCGCCGATCGACATCAGGTTCATCAGCCCTGCCTGGATCGGGATCACGATCGAGCGGAACAGGACGAACAGCAGCAGCATCGACAGGATCACCACGATCGCGATGAACACCGGCAGCTTCGACGCGAGCACGTTCGAGAAATCGATCGAGCCGGCGGTATAGCCACCGACCAGCGACGTGACGCCGAGCCGGCGGTCGAGCGGCGGCAGCACCTTGTCGCGCAGGCGGTTGACCAGGTCGCTCGTCGCGACCGCCTGCGGCGAGGACTTCGGGTACGCCTGGAAGACCGCCACCCTGCCGCTCGGCGCGAGCTTCGGCGGGGTCACCGCCGCCATGTCCGGAGTTGCCGCCAGCGCGGAGCGCAGCTGTCGCAGCCCCGCCGCGCTGGCCGGACTCGGGAGCTTCACGACGACCGACAGCGGCCCGTTGAAGCCCGCGCCGAACCCCTGCGACAGCAGCCCATAGGCGTGATAGGTGTTCGTGCTGTGCGGGTCGTTGCTGGCGTCCGAGCTCTGCAGGCGCATTCCGAACACCGGCACGACGAACACGCCCATCACCACTGCCGCCGCAATCGCGAGCGTCCACGGCCGCCTCTGGACGGCCACGCTCCAGCGCCGCCAGGCGGACGGGCCTTCGAATGCGGCGGTCGCGCTGGCCCCTCCGGAGCGATGCAGCCGCCAACGGCTCGGCCGAGCGATCTTCTCGCCGTAGCGCGACAGCAGTGCGGGCAGGACCGTCAGCGACGCCAGCAGCACCATCAGCACCGCGAGCGCCGACGCGACCGCGAGCCCGTACATGAACGCGACACCGGTCGCGAACATCCCGAGCAGCGCGATGATCACCGTCGCTCCCGCGAGCAGGATCGCGCGACCCGAGGTGTCCATCGCATGGATCACGGCTGCGTCGACGTCGCCTGTGCGAGCGAAGTTCTCGCGGAAGCGGGTGACGATGAACAGCGCGTAGTCGACGCCGACGCCGAGGCCGATCATCAGTGCCAGCTGCGGCGAGACGTTCGACATGTCCATCACGCGCGTCGCGAGACCGACGACCGCCAGTCCGGTGACGAGCCCGAGCGCAGCGGTGATCATCGGCATCCCGGCCGCGATCAGCGATCCGAACGTGAGCAGCAGGATCACGATCGCCGCGACCACACCCACCTCCGTGGCCGGGCCGATGTTGAACCCCTCCGCCTGCTCGATCACCTGACCGCCGGCCGCGACCTTGAGGCCGGCGACGTGGATCTTCGCGATCGCGTTCAACACAGGCGTGCCCGCGTTGTTGGGCAGCAGGTTGACCTTCTTCGTGTAGATGATCCGCGCGAACGCGGTCGTCCGGTCGGGTGAGACCTGCCCCACCCCCGCCGTCGTGTACGGGCTGATCACGGTCGCGACGTAGGGCATCCGTGCAACACGCGCGAGCAGCGGCTGGATCGCGCCCCGGACGGCCGGCGAGTCGATCGTCCCGGTCGAGTAGCGGAACACGAGCGGGTCGACGTCACCGTTCTGTGAGGGAAACTCACTGCTGAGAAGGTTCACGACCTGCTGCGACTGCGTTCCGGGCAGCGCCCAGTTGTTCGAGTAGTGGCGCCCGACGGCGCCGGCGATCGCGGTCGTCGCGATCGCGATCACAATCCAGCCGGCCACGACCCAGCGGCGGTGGCCGATGCACCAGCGGCTTACGCCGATCATCGGAGCCTCCTCGGGCAGAGAGGGAGAGACCTGCCCGCGCGATCTTAGGGCACCCGCGGGACCTGTCGGCGTCCCGGGATCCGGAGCGCCCCCCCACCTGGGTGGCTGCCCGATACGTCCCCGGTGACCGGCGCAGATGCCGCTCCCGGGGTGCTGCATACGTTTGCAGGAATTCGACCAGCGTGGCGCCGGCGACTCCAGTAGCCGGGATTGCCGCCGATAACCACGGGCAGGGATCCGCATTGGAGCGACCCACCCCTGCGCCACGACCCGTAGCTGCCCACCTGATGGACCAGACCAATCCGACCCCATCGCGTCCGCCGTTGCCACGTGAGGAGATCGAGCGCCTGTGCCTGCGCAACCTGCTCTCGAGCCCTGAGGAGCGGATGTTCTTCAAGGACCTCGAGAGCCGCTTCCTGCTCGTGAGCGAGGGCTTCCTCACAGGCGTCACCCACGGGCTCGAGCTCGACGACGTGATCGGCAAGAGCGACTTCGACCTGTTCAGCGTCACCCATGCGAGCGAAGCGTTCGCCGACGAGCAGCACATCATCCGGACCGGTGAGTCGGTCGTCGGCAAGATCGAGCGGGAGACCTTCAACGATCGCAGCGATCGGTGGGTCTCGACGACCAAGCGACCGCTGCGGGACCACGATGGAAACATCATCGGGACCTACGGGTTCTCGCTGGACGTGACGGCGGAGGTCGAGGCGCAGCAGGCACTCGCCTATCAGGCACTGCACGACCCGGTGACCGGGCTGTCGAACCGGGTAGCGCTGATGGACCACCTGCGACGGTCGCTGGCAGCGCTGCGGCGCCAGCCCGCGAGGCTCGCCGTGCTGATGATCGATCTCGACGACTTCAAGCACGTCAACGATGCGCTCGGTCATGCCGCCGCCGACGACGTGCTCGCACAGGTGGGCCGCCGGCTGCGTCACGCCACGCGCCGCGGCGACACGCTCGCCCGCTTCGGCGGCGACGAGTTCGTCGTGTGCGCGACGCTGGCCCCCGACGACGACGTGCGGCGGCTGTGCGAGCGGATCACGAAGACGCTGCGCTCGCCGATCCCCGGCGAGCAGCCCGTGGGTGCGCTGTCGGGCGATCAGCCGACGCTGCCGGACGACGAGCTGGAGCTGGCGGACGACGAGCCGACGTTGCCGGACGACGTGCCGTCGCTGCCGGGACACGCGCCGACGTTCGCGGTGACCGGGAGCGTGGGCGCGGTCGTCACCGACGATCCGGCGGCCGATCCGAACGAGCTGCTCCAGCAGGCCGACCTCGCGATGGACGCCGCCAAGCGTGCAGGGCGCAACCACTTCGAGATCTACTCACCCACCGTCCACGGCGTCGTGGCCTCGGGACGGCGCCTGGCGGGCGAGCTGCGATCGGCGCTGGCGCGAGGTGAGCTGTTCCTGATGTACCAGCCGCTGTTCCAGCTGAGCACCGGATCGATGACCGGAGTCGAGGCGCTCGTCCGCTGGCGCCACCCGGAGCGAGGCCTGCAGTCGCCGGCGGAGTTCATCCCGATCGCCGAGCAGTACGGCCTGATCGAGCAGATCGACTCGTTCGTGCTGAACGAGGCCTGCCGCCAGCTCGCCGCCTGGACCGCCGCCGACCCCGCCTGGGCGGCGATGACGGTGGCCGTCAACCTGTCGGGTCACCATCTGTGCGACGCCAGCCTGGTCGACCGCGTGGTCGCAGTGCTGTCGAACCACGGGATCGAGCCCGGCCGCCTGTGCCTCGAGATCACCGAAACCGCGATGATCGGGGAGCTCGGCGAGGCGCACCGCGTCGTCGACTCGCTGTCTGCCGCCGGCGTTCGGATCGCCCTCGACGATTTCGGCACCGGTTACTCGACGCTCGCTCACCTCCAGCGGTTGCGCGCCGACATCCTCAAGATCGACCGCAGCTTCGTCGCGCAGCTCGGGCGCGAGCACCGCGACCGCGAGATCATCGCGGCCGTCACGGCGATGGCGCACGCGCTCGGGATGATCGTCGTCGGCGAAGGGGTCGAGACCGCGCTGCAGCGCAACCAGCTCGCGCTCGTCGCCTGCGACGAGGCTCAGGGGTACCTGTTCTCACCGCCGCTGAGCGTCGAGGCGATCGGCGAGCTGGCGCGGTCGGACCCCGACGCGAGCTCGCGCGCGACCGGCGCCGCGGGCGCTCGCGCACCCAGGGCCGCGTAGCCGGAACCTCGCGGTCAGAGATGGTCGGCGATGTAGGCTGCGCGCACCGCCTTGGCGCGACCGCGACAGCCAGATCGAACGAGGAGAAGCCGGCCAGATGAGCGACAACCAGGTCAAGTTCGTGCTCACCGAGCGGGAGCTGCCGACACATTGGATCAACCTGATGGCCGACCTTCCGCCCGGCGCGCCGCCGCCACTGCATCCGGGCACCAAGCAGCCGGCCGGGCCCGACGACCTGGCGGCGCTGTTCCCGCTGGCGCTGATCCTCCAGGAGGTCTCGGCCGAGCCCGAGATCGAGATCCCCGACCAGGTCAGGGACGTGTACCGCCTGTGGCGGCCGACGCCGCTGTACCGCGCGCGGCGGCTCGAGCGCGAGCTCGACACCCCGGCGCACATCTACTACAAGTACGAGGGCGTCTCGCCGGCCGGCTCGCACAAGCCGAACACGGCGGTCGCGCAGGCGTACGAGAACGCGCAGGCGGGGATTCGCAAGCTGACGACCGAGACCGGCGCGGGCCAGTGGGGCTCCTCGCTGGCATTCGCGTGCCGGTTGTTCGGCCTCGAGTGCGAGGTCTGGATGGTCGGCTCGAGCTACGACCAGAAGCCCTACCGACGCTCGATGATGGAGACCTGGGGCGCTACCGTCCACCGTTCCCCCTCCGATCTGACCGAAGCGGGCCGCTCCCAGCGCGAGCACCCGACAGGCTCGCTGGGGATCGCGATCTCCGAGGCAGTCGAGGTCGCCGCCCAGAGATCTGAGACCAACTACTCGCTCGGGTCGGTGCTGAACCACGTGCTGCTGCACCAGACCGTGATCGGGCAGGAGGCGCTAGTGCAGATGCAGATGGCGGGCGAGGAGCCCGACGTCGTCGTCGGCTGCGTCGGCGGCGGCTCCAACTTCGGCGGCCTCGCGATCCCGTTCCTGCGCCGCGTGCTGCGCGAGCAGGCGACCACGCGGTTCGTCGCCGCCGAGCCCGCAGCCTGCCCGACGCTGACCCGCGGGGTCTACGCCTACGACTTCGGCGACACCGTCGGGCTGACGCCGCTGATGCCGATGTACACGCTCGGCCACGGCTTCGTGCCGCCACCGGTGCACGCGGGCGGACTGCGCTACCACGGCGACTCACCGCTCGTGTGCGGTCTCGTGCGCGCCGGCCTCGTGGAGCCGCGCGCCTACCGCCAGAACGAGACGTTCGCGGCCGCCGTCCAGTTCGCCCGCACCGAGGGGATCATCCCCGCGCCAGAGCCCGCCCATGCGATCCGTGCCGCGATCGAGGAGGCGGAGGCCGCGCGTGAGGGAGGCGAGCCGCGGGTGATCCTGTTCGGCCTGTGCGGCCACGGCAACTTCGACCTGAGCGCCTACGACGCGTACCTCGCCGGCGAGCTCGAGGACCCGGAGTTCTCGGAGGAGGAGCTGGCCGAGGCGCTTGCGGGGTTGCCCGAGGCGCCCGCGCTCAGCTGACCGGAGAGAAGCGGGAGCGGGCGGGCTAGCTGAGGGTGGTCCGGGGTCGACCCTCAGCGCCGGCTCCCGGGGGCGCCCCGGTCGCACGGGCCGCGTGGGGCAGGCACCCCCGCAGCACCGACGGCAGCAGCGCCGCACCGGACACGCTAGAGGGCCGGTCGGACGTGATCCCGATCCCGATCCGCGGACGCCCCCGTCAGCCCCGGCTTGCGCCGGCTGTTACTGCACCGGGCAAAGAAAAGCGGTCCGGGGGAGACGACCGTGCCTGCTCTCGCGCGTAGCCTTCACGCGGATAAAGCCTCGTCGTCTGCCTTCGAGAGCCGCTTCGCCTGGCTTTGGCGGGTTGTGCTCTCTCCCGAACCGCATCTCGAAGCCTTGCGCAACGCCCCGCGATTCGCAAGTGCGGCTCGTGCGCTGATCCCGCATTTTGGCCGAAAATGAATTCGAGCGTTCGAGGAGATCGCCGAGCTGATCGGTGGCGTCGCAGCGGGCGCCGCGGTCGTTGCGGTGCCCGGCAACCACGCGCTGCCATCGCTCGGCCGCGATCGCGAACGTCTCGGCGGGGGCCTCCTCGGCCAGATCGAAGTCGCCGAGGAAGCCGACGAGCGAGGCGAGCACCTTGCCCCACTGCTCGCGAAAGACGCGCTCGATCAGCGTCGCCATCTCACGATCGAACTGGCGTAGATCAGGAGCAGGTTCTTCATCTCTCGAACCTCCACACAGGTTGGGATTGATCATCGCGAAGACGAACGACCCGCGCTCGAGGGGACACCGGCCGAGGCGATACTGAAGGGCGACGTTGAAGCCAGACGCGCTGAGAGACCTGTGCCTGTCCTTCCGCGGCGCCGAGGAGACCTTCCCGTTCGGGTTCGACACGTCGGTCTTCAAGGTCGCAGGCAAGATGTTCGCGCTCAGTCGGCTCGTCGCCGACCCACCGTTGCGCGTCAGCCTCAAGTGCGAGCCGCAGCTCGCCGAGCAGCTTCGCGCCACTCACGACGCGGTCGTCCCCGGCTACCACCTCAACAAGCGCCATTGGAACACCGTCGTGCTAGACGGCTCGCTGCCCGAGCGGATGGTGGCCGAGCTGATCGAGGACTCCTACGACCTCGTCGTCAGCGGGCTGCCACGGGTACGCCAGCGTGCACTCGGCTGGCCCGGCTGAGCGGCGCCGGTCCGGTCGGCGATCGGTCCTTCGTGAATCTGACCCGGGGCCAGGGCCTCGGTGTCAGCCGACGCCGCGCGCGAGGCACAGGCGCTGGAGGCGCTCCATCGCCTCCGCGGCTCCGTCGGGCAACGCGTCGAGCGCGTTGGCGGCCTCGCGCAGGTCGTCGATCGTCGCCCCTCGCGCTTCCAGCGCGAACCGCCCGAGCCAGCGGACCGCGGCTCGCTGGTAGCGCGCCGGCTCGCCGCCGCGCAGCACGAGGCAGATCCGCAGGGCATCGTCGAGCGCCACGCGCGGCAGCTCGAGCGCGGCTGCCGTAACGAGTGCGGGGTTCCCCGTCTCGAGCGCGCGCCGGAACCGCTGGTACGGGTTGCCTTCGCTCGTCATGCGAACACATGTTCGCACACGGTTCGGCGTGACGTCACCCGAGCGAGTAGGGTCCAAGCGTGGCGCCTCAGCTTCGGGCGGCGTGGCACCGCCGCAAGTTCGGTCAGCGGCTGTTCGCCTGCTACTTCCCGCTGATCCTCGAGCGCGCCGAGCGGGCGGGCCAGCGCGACACCCGTCGCCGGCTGCTCGCGCAGGCGGCCGGCCGGACGCTCGAGCTCGGCGCGGGGAGCGGCGCGAACGTCGCGGCGGGCTATCCCGACAGCGTCACCGAACTGGTCATCACCGAGCCGAGCGGGCCGATGCTCAGGCGGCTGCACGAGCGGCTGGCGCTGGAGCCGGACGTCGCCGCGCGATGCACGGTCGCCCGCGTCGATGCCGAGCGGCTGCCGTTCGCCGGCGCCAGCTTCGACACCGTCGTGGCGACCTACATGCTCTGCAGCGTTCCCGATCCGGCGGTCGCGCTGGCCGAGATCACGCGCGTGCTCGCTCCCGGCGGCCGCTACCTGTTCATCGAGCACGTGCACGCCGGCCCCGGGTCGATCCTCGGAGCCATTCAGGACCTGGTCGAGCTCCCCCACCGGCTGATCGCGGCGGGCTGCCGCCCGAACCGCCACACGGCCGAGCTGATCCGCGCATCGCCGCTGCGTGTCGAACGGCTCGAGCGCGGCCGCCAGCCGAGCGCACCGCCGACCGTCCGCCCGATCATCCTCGGCTGCGCCCGGCGCAACTGACCGGCTCGCACCGTACAGGCCGCCCTCCGAAGCCGAACCGAACGACCTCAATCCGGCAACCCCCTCGCCGGCTCGGGGGGTGTGCGGAGTTGAGGTCGTTCCCACCCGGGCATCGCAAGCCGCAGCGCATCGCAGCCGCTGGCCCGAACTCCCGATCGGGCCAGCTGGCGGCCTACCATTGAGTGCACATGGTCGCGCTGGGCCTCGTGCTCCTGATCGCCGGCCTGGTTTCACTGGCCGTGGAGGCGCACGCGCCCGCCCACGGTGCGCTCGCCGTGCCGGGGATCGGCGCGATCGCGGCCGGAACGGTGCTGGCGGTGGACGGGGCGGGAGGCGGGCTCGCAGTCGGGCTGGTCGCCGCGCTCGTGATCGCGGCTTCCGCACTGGGCGTCGCGGCGGTCGCGCTCCGACGAGGGGTTGCGGCCCGGCACCGGCGGATCCGCAGCGGACCCGAGGCGTTGACCGGCCGGATCGGCGTCGTCCAGACGTGGACGGGCGGCGGCGGCCAGGTGGCGCTCGACGGCGGCTTGTGGACGGCCGCTCCCGAGCAGGGCTGCGAGCAGCTGAGCGCCGGTGACCGGGTCGTCGTCGACGCGATCCACGGGCTCACGCTGGTCGTGCGCCCGGCCGAGGACTGGGAGCTGGTCGGATGGTGACCGCGATCATCGTGATCGTGTGCGTGCTGGCGGTCGTCGCCGCGGCCGCGGCGACGATGTCGATCCGCGTCCTGCGCGAGTACGAGCGTGCCGTGGTGTTCCGCCTCGGACGGCTGATGGAGCAGCGGGGCCCAGGGCTGGTCGTGCTGGTTCCCTGGATCGATCGGATGGTCCGGGTCGAGCTGCGCACGGTGACGCTGACGGTCCCGGCGCAGGAGATCATCACTCGCGACAACGTGTCGGCGCGGGTGACCGCGGTCGCCTACTACCGCGTGATCGACCCGAACAAGGCCGTCACCGAGGTCGCGAGCTACCACCAGGCGACGCTCCAGATCGCGCAGACGACGCTTCGCTCGGTGCTCGGGGCCGCGGACCTCGACACGTTGCTGTCCGAGCGCGAGCACCTGAACGAGGCGCTCCAGCAGATCATCGACGCGCAGACCGAGCCGTGGGGGATCAAGGTCACGACAGTCGAGATCAAGGACGTCGAGATCCCGGATCGGATGCAGCACGCGATCGCCCGCCAGGCCGAGGCCGAGCGCGAACGCCGTGCCAAGATCATCAACGCCGAGGGCGAGTTCCAGGCCGCCGCAATGCTCTCGCAGGCCGCCGACGTGATCGCCCGGAACCCCGTGACGATCCAGCTCCGCTACCTCCAGACCCTGCGGGAGCTCGGCGGCTCTCAGAACGCCACCGTTGTGTTCCCGATGCCGATGGAGCTGATCGGCGCCGCCACCGAAGCGATCAAGGACCGGATCGCGCCCGGCGAGCGCCCCAACCCCGGCGAGCGCCACGCAACGAGCGACGGGCGCACGAGCGAGCTGCCACCGAGCGAGACGCGCGGCCTCCCGGCGAGCGAGCCGGCTGACGAGCAGATCGCTCGTAACTCACCACCAGATCGACCATAAGCGCGCGCCGGGCCTAACCGGACCGCAAGGTTCGTGCGTCTTGACACGCGCTTTGCGATCTGATGTGATCGTTTTCGTTCGTTTGATCGCCCGGAGCTGGTCGCGCAGGCAAGCGCCCGCCAACCACCTTCCCGGGGACATCAGACAAAGTTCACAGCGAGGGAGGAGGACTCCTCATGCATGAAGTCGTCGCGCGGACGCGCCGTGTTCGTGGTCTCGTCGCGGTCGTCGTCGGTCTCGCCGTCGCGGCCTCGATCGTGGCCAGCTCGGCAAGCGGTTCGACCACACCCCGGACAGCCCGAGCGGCCGCCGGGCTCAAGACCGGGTTGAACGTGTACGTGATCCCCAAGAACCTGGGGAACAACTACTTCACGGTCGCCGACAGCGTGAAGACCGGCGGCGCGCTCGCAGCGCTCCAGGCGCTCGGCGAGCACGGCACCGAGACGAGCGGCTCGGCAGCCACCTCGGCGTCGCAGCTGCCCGCGATCCAGGCCGCGATCGCGAAGGGCGCCAATGCCCTGATCGTCTCGGCCACCGACCCGACCGCGCTCTGCCCCACGCTCAAGCAGGCGATGGCACGGGGGATCACGGTCGTGACCTACGACTCGGACGCCCCCACCTGCCGTGACATGTTCATCAACCAGGCGTCGACGGCCGCAATCGGCACGAGCGAGGTCGACCTGCTGGCGAAGGAGATCCACAACACCGGCCAGATCGCGATCGTCTCCGCGGCGGCGTCGGCGACCAACCAGAACGCGTGGATCGGCTACATGAAGCAGGAGCTGAAGAAGTACCCGAAGATGAAGCTCGTCTCGGTCGTCTACGGCAACGACGACCCGACGACCGCCACCCAGGTGACCAGCGGGCTGCTCCAGCACTATCCGAACCTCGCCGGCATCATCTCGCCGACGACGGTCGGGATCGCGGCGGCCGCAGCCGTGCTCGACACCAAGCAGTACCGCGGCAAGGTCAAGCTCACGGGGCTGGGGACGCCGCTGTCGCTGAAGAAGTTCGTCAACGACGGCACGATCCAGGCGTTCGAGCTGTGGAACCCGGCGAACCTCGGCTACCTGGCCGCGTACGCCGCCGTCAACTACGCGTCGAAGACGATCACGGGCGCGGCCGGCCAGTCGTTCAAGGCCGGCAAGCTCGGCACCTACAAGATCGGCGCCGACCACACGGTGCTGCTCGGGCCGCCGACCGTGTTCACGAAGGCCAACATCAACAAGTTCAACTTCTAGACAATCGAAGCAACCACTCGGGACTCGGGTGCGCCATGCCGGCCGCCCGAGTCCCGGCAGCACCCAGCCCGTGAGCTCGTCCGCCATCCCCGCCGCCTCGGCCCGCCCGTGAGCTCGTCCGCCACCCCCGCCGTCGCGGCGAAGCCCCCCTCCCCCGCCGAGCCGGTCGTGTCGCTCGTCGAGGCCAGCAAGGCGTTCGCTGGCGTGCACGCGCTGCGCGAGGTCTCGCTCGAGCTGTTCGCGGGCGAGACGCACGCGCTCGTGGGCGAGAACGGCGCCGGCAAGTCGACGCTGATCAAGCTGCTGGCCGGCGTCCACCAACCCGACGGCGGGCAGCTCCAGATCGGCGGCGAGCCCGTGTTCCTGAGCGGCCCGGGCGATGCCGCCCACCGCGGGATCGCGGTGATCTACCAGGAGCCCACCCTGTTCCCCGACCTGTCGGTCGCCGAGAACGTGTTCATCGGACGCCAGCCGCTGAGGCCCGGCCGGCGGATCGACCACCGCGCGATGGACCGGGCCGTGAACGAGGTCTTCGCACGGCTCGGCGTCCGGATCGACCCCGAGCGGATCGCGCGCGGACTGTCGATCGCCGAGCAGCAGCTCGTCGAGATCGCCAAGGCGCTGACGCGCAGCGCCCGCGTGCTGATCATGGACGAACCGACCGCGGCCCTGTCGCCGATCGAGGTGCAGCGGCTGTTCCGCGTGGTCGAGGCGCTGCGCAGTGAGGGCGCCGCCGTCGTGTTCGTCTCGCACCGGCTCGCGGAGGTGTTCGAGATCTGCCAGCGGGTGACGGTCCTGCGTGACGGCCAGCGGACGCTGTCGCGGCCGCTCGAGGGCCTCAGCGAGACCGATCTGATCAGGGCGATGGTCGGCCGCGACGTCCTGACCGAGGCCCACGAACAGCACGCGCCCAGCCGGACGGTGCTGGAGGTGCAGCGGTTGACGCGCGAGGGCGTGTTCCGCGACATCTCGTTCGAGGTCGGCGCCGGCGAGGTCGTCGCACTCGCCGGGCTGGTCGGGTCCGGGCGCACCGAGGTCGCGCGCGCGATCTTCGGGGTCGACCGCTACGACGCAGGCACCGTCCGGATCGACGGTCAGAAGCTCAAGCGCGGCTCGCCGACGGCGGCGATGAGCGCCGGGGTCGGGCTGGTGCCCGAGGATCGGCGCCAGCAGGGACTCGTGATGGAGCAGTCGCTGGCACGCAACATCGCGCTCGCCTCGCTCCGGAAGCTACGCCGCGCCGGCGTGATCCGGGCTCGTACCGAGCGCGAGTTCGCCACCGACTGGGCGAAGCGCCTCCAGGTCCGCTACTCGCGGGTGACGGCGCCCGTCTCCACCCTGTCCGGCGGCAACCAGCAGAAGGTCGTGCTGGCGAAGTGGCTGGCGCGCAAGCCGTCGCTCCTGATCGTCGACGAGCCGACCCGCGGGATCGACGTCGGGACCAAGAGCGAGGTCCACCGGCTGATCTCGCAGCTCGCGCGCGACGGCGTCGCGGTGCTCGTGATCTCCTCAGAGCTGCCCGAGGTGCTGACGGTCGCCGACCGCGTGCTGGTGATGCGCGAGGGACAGCTCGTCGCCGGACTGACCCGCGAGCAGGCGACCGAGGAGGCGATCATCGCTGCCGGCACGGCCGCGGCATTGCCAAGCGCGACCCGGAAGACGCCGTCGTGACGGCGGCGACGACCCAGACCCCGCCGGACCGCGGCGAGCCGATCCCCGGCACCGACGCCCTGGTGAACCCGCGGACGCTCGTCGACACGGTCCTGCGCGCCCGCACGTTCGGGATCGTCGTGATCCTGGTGCTGTTCGTGATCGTCACCTGGCTGCTGCAGTCGAGCTTCCTGAGCGGCTCGAACATCCGCTTCGTGCTGAGCGACGCCACGATCTACGCGCTGGTCGCGATCGGCGAGACGTTCGTCGTACTGACGCGCAACGTCGATCTGTCCGTCGGATCGGTGGTGGGCCTGTCGGCGTACGTGTCGGCCAACCAGTTCCAGGCCCACCCCGGGATCGCGATCCCGCTCGTGTTCGCAGTCGGCCTCGGCGTCGGTCTCGCGTGCGGCGCCGTCAGCGGACTGATCACCGCGATCGGACGGGTCCCGAGCCTGGTGGTGACGCTGGCGATGCTGTACGTGATCCGCGGCGTCGACACGATCATCGTCGGTCCGGGCCAGGTTGTCGCGAACTCGCTGCCGAACTCGTTCATCAACATCTTCCAGGCGACGATCCTCGGAATCCCGGACCTTGCCTGGGTGGTGGCCGCGATCACCGCGGCAGCCGCCTTCTACCTGCGCTCCTACCGCTCCGGCCGGGACCTGTATGCGATCGGCTCCGACCCGGCCGCAGCCCGGCTCGCGGGGATCCCGATCGGCAGGCGCGTGTTCGGCGCTTTCGTCCTGAGTGGCGCGATCGCCGGGATCGCGGGCGTGATCTGGGCGACGCAGTACAACACGATCGACGCGACCGCCGCGACCGGGCTCGAGCTCCAGATCATCGCCGCGGTCGTGGTCGGCGGCGTCGCGATCTTCGGCGGCAGCGGCAGCGTCGCCGGTGCCGTGCTCGGGGCGCTGCTGCTGCAGACGATCAACGTCGCGCTGAACGTGCTCGGCGTGCCGTCGCTGTGGACGACGCCGATCGCCGGTTTCCTGCTGCTGGTCGCGATCTCGATGGATCGCGGCATCCAGCTGCGGCTGTCGGCCGCGCTGCGCAAGCGGAGGGCCCACCTTGGCGCGTGAACGCATCGCCGCAGCGCTCCGCTGGGAGACCGCGCTGCTCGTCGCACTGGCCGGGGTGTTCGTCGCCGGAATCGCGATCTCGCCGCAGTTCACGAGCAGCTACAGCCTGTTCACCACCTGCACCAACATCGGTGACCTGGCGATCATGGCCCTGCCGATGACGCTGATCGTGATCGTCGGCGAGATCGACCTGTCGGTCGCCTCGACGCTCGCGATGTCGTCGGAGCTGCTGGGGGTGCTGTGGCTGCACCACTGGCCGATGGGGCTGATCGTGGTCGTCTGCATCGCGATGGGCGCCCTCGCCGGTCTGATCAATGGCCTGCTCGTCACCCGCGTGGGTCTCCCCTCGCTGGCGGTCACGATCGGCACCCTGACGCTGTACCGGGGGATCGCCAACCTGATCCTCGGCGCGACCTCGGTGTCGAACTTCCCGAGCTCCTACACCGCGGTCGGCGTCAACGGCTTCCTCGGGATCGACTCGCTGTCGTGGTCGGTGGCGATCTTCGCCGTGCTGGCGATCGCGACCGGGGTGATGCTGCGGATGACGAGCCTCGGCCGCTCGCTGTATGCGATCGGCCTGAACCAGGAGGCGGCGTTCCACGCCGGGATCCGCGTCAAGCGGATCAAGCTGATGCTGTTCGTGCTGTCGGGGATCGTGTGCGCCGCGGTCGGGATCCTGTACACGTTCGAGCTGTCATCGGCGGCCGAGAACATCGGGATCGGCTTCGAGCTCCAGGTCGTCACGATCGTCCTGCTCGGCGGCGTCTCGATCTTCGGTGGCACCGGCACGGTCGTCGGCGTGGCGCTGGCCGCGTTCGTGTACGCCCTGCTGCGCAGCGCGCTGCTCTTGACCCCGTCGTTCAACGAGAACGACTTCCAGGTCGTCTCGGGCGGCCTCCTGATCCTCAGCGTGCTCGTCCCGAACCTCGCCCTGTTCAGGGCGCGGGCGCGGGAGCTGCTCGCGCGATACCGCGGCAAGCGGGCCCGTCATGCCTGAGCTGCGACTCGCCGCGGTCGACCTCGGCGCCCAGAGCGGGCGGGTGGCCGTCGCTCGCTACGACGGCGCCCGGCTCGAGCTCGAGACGGTCCACCGCTTCGTCAACCGGCGGCTGTGGCTTCCCGGCGGCCTGTACTGGAACGCGCCGCAGCTGTTCGCCGACACGCTCGACGGGCTCGCGCTCGCGGCCGCAGACGGCCCGCTCGCCGGCGTCGGAGTCGACAGCTGGGGCTGCGACTACGCGTTGCTCGACGCGGACAACCGGATGCTCGGGCTGCCGTATCACCACCGGGACCGGGCGCGGACGGCACCGGGGATCCAAGAGCTGGCATTCGCACGCGTTCCGCGCCACGAGCTGTACGCGCGCACCGGGATCCAGACGATGCCGATCAACACGGTCTTCCAGCTGGTCGCCGACGCCGCCCGGCCGGTCGCCGCGCTCGCGGCGCGGATCGCGCTGATCCCCGACCTGATCGGGCTGTGGTTGACGGGCACCCTCTGCAACGAGCTCACCGCCGCGTCGACGACCGGCCTGCTGGAGGCGCGCGCGCCACGCTGGGCGCTCGACCTGGTGGCGCGGCTCGGGATTCCGGCCGCGCCGTTCGCCGGGGAGCTGACTGCGCCCGGAGTCGAGCTGGGCCCGGTTCACGCGGGTCACGACGCTGCCGGCCCGGCAGCCGGCAGCGTCGTCAGGACCGTCGGCGGCCACGACACCGCGAGCGCGTTCGCGGCAGCCGGGTACCTCGGTCCTGGCACCGCCGTGCTGTCGTCGGGCACCTGGTCGCTGCTCGGCGTCGAGCTCGACGAGCCGCTGCTCTCACCCGCAGCCGAGGCGTGCAACCTCACCAACGAGCGTGGCATCGCCGGCACGGTCCGCCTGCTGCGAAACGTGATGGGGATGTGGCTGCTCGAGGAGGTCCGCGCTGAGTACGGCGCCACTCACGAGGAGATGCTCGCCGCCGCCACTGCGGTCGGGCCGGACGTTCCGCTGTTCGACCCGGACGCAGGCTCGCTGCTGCACCCCGGCGCGATGTCCGACCGGATCGCCGCGCTGTGCACGGCAGCCCACCAGGCGCCGCCGGCGACCCGCGGGGAGCTCGTGCGCTCGATCCTGTGCTCGCTCGCGTGCAAGTACCGGCTCGTCGTCGAGCAGCTCGAATCGGTCACCGGCCGGCGGATCGAGCGCGTCCAGATCGTCGGCGGCGGCAGCCGTAACGGCGTGCTGTGCCAGATCACCGCCGACGTGCTCGAGCGCGAGGTGCTGGCCGGGCCTGTCGAGGCGACGCTCCGCGGCAACGTGCTCGTGCAGCTGCTCGCGACCGGAGAGGTCACGACGCTTGCGCAGATGCGCGAGCTGAGCGGTCGCTCCGTGCCACTCGACCGTTACGTCCCCGCCACGGACGGGGCGGGCGACGCGATCTACCGCCGGTTCCTCGAGGTCACAGGAGATCACAGATGACACCAGCCAGTTCGACATACCAGGCGTTGGTCGACAGCCTCGGGGCACGCGGCGTCGACGTGACCGAGGTCCGGCGCGCGCTCGCCGCACTCGAGATCGAGACGCCGTCGTGGGGCTACGGCGACTCGGGCACGCGGTTTGCGGTGTTCTCGCAACCGGGGCGGCCCCGCGACGTGTTCGAACGCGTCGAGGACGCGGCCGAGGTGCACCGGCTGACCGGCACCGCTCCGGCCGTCGCGCTGCACTTCCCCTGGGACGCCGTCGATGACTACGGCGAGCTCGCGCAGGCGATCGCGGCGGCGGGCCTGCGAGTCGGTGCCGTCAACCCGAACGTCTTCCAGGACCCCGACTACAGGCTCGGGTCGATCACCAATCCGGACCCGGCGATCCGCGGCAAGGCGCTCGAGCACCTGCTCGAGTGCAGCCGGATCGCGACCGGGCTCGGCTCGACCGCGCTGTCGCTGTGGTTCGCCGACGGCACCAACTACCCGGGCCAGGACGACCTGCGCGCGCGCCGCGAGCGCCTCGAGCAGGGTCTCGCCGAGCTGTACGCCGGCTCGCCCGCCGAGCAGGAGCTGCTGGTCGAGTACAAGCTGTTCGAGCCCGCGTTCTACGCCACCGATCTCGCCGACTGGGGCTCGGCGCTGCTGCTGTGCCTGGCGCTCGGTCCGCGGGCGCGAGTGCTCGTCGACCTCGGTCACCACGCGCACGGCGTCAACGTCGAGCAGATCGTCGCGCTGCTGATCCGCGCAGGGCGCCTCGGCGGCTTTCACTTCAACAACCGCAAGTACGCCGACGACGACCTGATCGTCGGCTCGGTGAATCCGTTCGAGCTGTTCCTGATCTTCGTCGAGCTGGCCGGCGGCGGGCGCCCGCTGCCGCGGCTGACGATCGACCAGTCACACAACGTCGAGCCCAAGCTGGAGGCGATGGTGCGCAGCGTCGTGAACCTCCAGGAGTCATATGTCAAGTCACTGCTGGTCGACCGCACCGCACTGAGCGAGGCGCAGCTCGCGGGCGATGTGATGCGCGGCCACGAGCTGCTGCTCGATGCCTACTCCACCGACGTGCGCCCCCTGTGCGCGCAGGTCAGAGCCGAGCTCGGGGCGGCCGAGGATCCGATCGCCCAGCTGCGGAGCTCCGGCTACGTCGAGCAACGCACCCAGCAGCGAGATTCCGATACCACGCCGTTGAAAGGGTTGACATGAGCGTCACCACAGAACTTGTCGCTGCGGTCCCGGACGAATGGGACGAGACCGCAGCAGCGCAGGCACAGACGACACTCGAGCAGGTCCTGTACGCCTCCCACCTGCTCGGAGCCAACCGTGCACTTGCCAACTTCGGAGGTGGTAACACATCGGCCAAGGGCACCGCGGTCGACCACGTCGGCCGCGAGCTGTCCGCGATCTGGGTCAAGGGCTCGGGCAGTGACCTCGCGACGATGTCGGCGCGCGATTTCACGCCGCTGCGGCTCGACGAGGTACTGCCGCTGTTCGAGCACGGCGAGATGTCGGACGAGGCGATGGTCGCGCACCTCGCGCGCTGCCAGCTCGACCCCGCCGCCCCGCGCTCGTCGATCGAGACGCTGCTGCACGCGTTCATCCCGGCCGCGCACGTACACCACACGCACCCGGACGCGATCAACGTGCTCGCGTGCGCGCGCGACGGGCGCGAGCTGATCGCCGAGTGCTTCGGCGACGCGGCGGCGTGGGTGGAGTACATCCGGCCCGGCTTCACGCTCGCCAGGCAGGTCGGAACGGCCGTCCGGGAGCGGCCCGAGCTCGAGCTCGTCGTGCTTGCCAAGCACGGCCTCGTCGTCTGGGGCGACAGCGCCCGCGCGGCGTACGAGCGGACCGTGTCGGTGTGCAACCGGGCGGCCGGGTTCGCCAACGCCCGCGCGTCTTCGGCGACCCGCTTCGGCGGGCCGGGCCGCGCCCGGCAGCTCGACCCCGATGCCCGCCGCCGGACGCTCGCTGCCGTGCTCCCGGCGCTGCGCGGGGCGGTCTCCTCGGCGCGGTCGAAGATCCTCGTGGCCGACGTCTCCCCCGCCGTCTGCGAGCTCGTCGACTCCGCGCAGGCCGCCACGCTGACCCAGGTGGGCGCGGCCTGTCCCGACCATCTCGTGCACACCAAGGTGGTGCCGCTGTGGATCCCGTTCGACCCTGCCGGCGAGGATCTCGACGCCTTGAAGGCGCGGATCGCCGCCGGCGCCCAGGGCTATCGCGACGACTACCTGCGCTACTTCGCCGAGCACGCGGCCGAGGGCGATGTGATCGCCGACCCTGACGCGCGCGTCGTGCTGATCCAGGGTCTCGGGCTCGTCGCGGTCGCGCCGACGCTGAAGGGCGCGCGCATCTCCCGCGACCTGTACCACCGCGCGATCGAGGTGATGGCCGGCGCGAGCGCGGTCACCGAGTTCGTGTCGCTGTCGGCCGCCGAGAGCTTCGCGGTCGAGTACTGGCCGCTCGAGCTGTACAAGCTGTCGCTGGCACCGACGCCGGGTGAGCTCCAGGGCAAGGTCGCGCTCGTCACCGGGGCCGCCGGCGGCATCGGGCGGGCGGTCGTGGACGCGCTCGCCGGGGCCGGAGCGGCGGTCGTCGCGTTCGACATCGACGGCGCCGGGGCCGCCGAATCGGTCGCCGCGCTCGGGGACCTCGGGGTGTCGGTCGCCGGCGACGTCACGTCGGAGTCCTCGGTCGCGGACGCGTTCGCGCGGGCGGCCGAGGCGTTCGGCGGTGTCGACATCGTCGTCTCGAACGCCGGCATCGCCTCGAGCGCGCCCGTCGCCGAGACCACGCTGGCCGAATGGGAACGCAACCAGAGCGTGCTCGCGACCGGCTACTTCCTGGTCGCGCGCGAGGCGTTCCGGATGCTCCAACAGCAGCAGACGGGCGGCTCGATCGTGTTCGTCGCCTCCAAGAACGCACTCGTCGCCGGTCCCGACGCGTCCGCCTACTCGACCGCGAAGGCGGCCGAGCTGCACCTCGCCCGCTGCCTCGCGGCCGAGGGGGGGAGCGCGAAGATCCGCGTCAACACGGTCAACCCGGACGCCGTCCTGCAGGGCTCGCGGATCTGGGACTCGAGCTGGCGCAACGAGCGCGCCGACGCGTACGGGATCGCCCCCGACAAGCTCGAGGAGCACTACCGCAGGCGCACCGTGCTGGGCGTCAACGTGCTGCCCGACGACATCGCCCAGGCGGTGCTGCACTTCGCCTCGCCGGCGCGGTCTGGGAAGAGCACCGGCAACGTGCTGAACGTCGACGGGGGAGTGACCGCGGCGTTCCCGCGTTAGGGCTCCGCGCGTTAGCGTTCGCGCGGTGCGCATCGGATTGTTCGTCACCTGCCTCGGGGACACGCTGTTCCCCGAGGCCGGCCGTGCGACCGTCGAGGTGCTGGAGCGGCTCGGGCACACCGTCGATTTCCCGGCAGCGCAGACCTGCTGCGGGCAGATGCATCTGAACTCGGGGTACGCCGACGACGCCCTGAGGCTGGTGCGAGGGTTCGTCCGCGCGTTCGGCGACGGGGAGGGCTTCGACGCGATCGTGGCGCCATCCGGGTCGTGCGTGGCGACGGTGCGACACCACTACGGCGTGCTCGCGTCGGACAGCGGGGACGCCGGCCTGCAGCGGGCGGTCTCGCGGCTGGCGCCCCGGGTGTTCGAGCTGTCCGAGTTCCTCGTCGGGCGGCTCGGGGTCGAGGACGTCGGCGCCTACTTCCCGCACCGGGTCGTGTACCACCCGAGTTGCCACGGGCTGCGGGTCCTGCGCGTCGGCGACGCGCCGCTGCGGCTGCTGCGAGCGGTGCGCGGGATCGAGCTGGTCGAGCTGCCCGAGGCCGATTCGTGCTGCGGGTTCGGCGGGACGTTCGCGGTCAAGAACGCCGACGTCTCGGCCGCGATGCTGGCCGACAAGGTGGCGCGGGTGCTCGAGTCGGGAGCCGAGGTCTGCACCGCGCTCGACTGCTCGTGCCTGATGCACATCGGCGGCGGGCTGGCGCGACAGCGGACCGGGGTCAGGACCGTGCACCTGGCCGAGATCCTCGCCTCTGCGACCGGAGACCGGTGAGCTGATGGCGGCGGCGGGCGGGTTCCCGGAGGCGGCGCGGGCGGCGCTGGCGGACGCGCAGCTTCGGCGCAACCTGCACGTCGCGACGCACACGATCCGCGAGAAACGGCTGCGTGCGACGTCTGAGCTCGACGACTGGGAGCAGCTGCGCGAGGCGGGTCGCCGGATCAAGGAGCGCACCATGCGCCACCTCGACCGGCACCTGGAGACGCTCGAGCGCTCGGTGCTCGCCGCCGGCGGGGTGGTGCACTGGGCGGCCGACGCCGCTGCCGCCAACCGGATCGTGGCCGAGCTCGTGCGGGCGGCCGGGGCGCGCGAGGTGATCAAGGTCAAGTCGATCGCGACCGACGAGATCGGTTTGAACGCGGCGCTTGCGGAGCAGGGCATCAGGGCGGTCGAGACCGACCTCGCGGAGCTGATCAACCAGCTCGCGGGCGACACCTCCTCGCACATCCTCGTACCGGCGATCCACCGCAACCGCGCCGAGATCCGCGACCTGTTCCGGGCGCACCTGCCGGGCGGCGCCGGCCTGTCCGACGACCCGGCCGCGCTGGTCGAGGCGGCGCGCGCGTACCTGCGCAGCCTGTTCCTCTCGACCCCGGTGGCGGTCAGTGGCGCGAACTTCGCGGTCGCCGAGACCGGCACGGTGTGCGTCGTCGAGTCCGAGGGCAACGGCCGCATGTGCACGACCCTGCCCGACACCCTGATCACCGTGATGGGGATCGAGAAGGTCGTTCCGCGGCTCGCCGACCTCGGGGTGATGCTCCAGCTGCTGCCGCGTTCGGCGACCGCCGAGCGGATGAACCCGTACACGTCGCTGTGGACCGGGGTCACGCCGGCCGACGGTCCGCGCTCGTTCCACCTGGTGCTGCTCGACGCTGGCCGCACGAACGCGCTGGCCGACCCCGTCGGTCGCCAGGCGCTGCACTGCATCCGCTGCTCGGCCTGCCTCAACGTCTGCCCCGTCTACGAACGGACCGGCGGCCACGCCTACGAGTCGGTGTACCCCGGGCCGATCGGCGCGATCCTGACCCCGCAGCTCGCGGGGCTCGAGCGCGGGCGGACGCTGCCGTGGGCGTCCACGCTGTGCGGCGCCTGCTACGACGCCTGCCCGGTCAAGATCGACATTCCCTCGGTGCTGCTGCACCTGCGGGCCGAGATCGTGCGGCGAGGGCGAGCCGGGGGCGGGTCGGGCGATGCCGGCGCCGCCGGCCGGGATGCCGGCGGCGCCGTGGCGGTCGCCGGCGCCCGCGGACACGAGGGCGGTCGCAATCGCCGTGAGGCCGCGGCGGAGCGGGCGACGATGCGCCTGGCGGCGGTCGTGATGGGCGGCCCGCTGCGATACCGGCTGGCGCAGCGGGCGGGTCGCGTGACGCTGGGCTGGCTCCGCCGGCATCCGCGTCTGACACGGGCCCTTCCGGGTCCGCTCGGCGCCTGGACGTCGGTGCGCGAGCTGCCGGAGGCGCCCGAGCAGAGCTTCCGCGCGTGGTGGCACGAGCGGCAGAGGCGGTCGCGGTGAGCGATCGCGAGCTGATCCTGTCCCGCGTCCGGGCCGCGCTTGCCGACGTGCCCGCCGGCGAGCCCGACACATGGCTGCTCGAGGCCGATCCCGATCCCGTCCCGGCCTCGTACGTGCGCCGCCGGGTGATGGAGGCGGAGCAGCTGGTGGAGCTGTTCGCTTCGCGCTGCGCCGACTATCGAGCGAACGTCACCCGCTGCGCGGACGATCCGGAGGCGATCCGGTCCGCGGTTGCCGCCGCCTGCTCGCGGCACGGTGCATGGGCGCTCGTCGCCCCGGCGACGCTCGACTCCGCCTGGAAGCCCGACGGTCTCCTGTTCGAGTCGGACGACCCGCCGCTCGCGGTCGAGCAGCTCGACCGCTGCGACGGGATCCTGACGGGCTGCGCGGTTGCGATCGCGCTGACGGGCACGATCGTGCTCGACGGCGGCGCCGGCCAGGGCCGCCGAGCGCTGACGCTCGTCCCCGACCTGCACATCTGCGTCGTTCGCGGCGATCAGCTCGTCGCCGGCGTGCCGGACGCGTTCGCGCTGCTCGACGGCGCGCTCCGCGCGGGCAGGCCGCTGACGTTCATCTCCGGCCCGTCGGCGACCTCCGACATCGAGCTGCGGCGGGTCGAGGGCGTGCACGGGCCCCGGCGGCTCGAGGTGATCGTCGCCGCTTGACGCCTCCGCCCTGTTCTGTTTTGATCGATTACGAGCGATTTTCGATGGCCAGACGAACAAGGAGCGACAGCGAGCCGATGCTCGGCGAGGCGCGGCGGGCGGCGATCGTCGCGATGCTGCGCGCGACCGGCTCCGTGACGGTCGCCGAGCTTCAGGCTGAGCTCGGGATCTCGCCGATGACCGCTCGCCGCGATCTGGCCGAGCTGTCGCGGCGCGGGATCGCCCACCGGACCCACGGTGGTGCGGTGATCCCCTCGATCGCCGCCCACGAGGACTCGTTCGCGCACCGGCTCGAGGCGGAGACCGACGCCAAGCGGCTGCTCGCCGATGCGGCCGTCGAGCTGCTCAGCCCGCGTGACGCCGTGTTCGTCGACTCCTCGACGACCGGCTACTTCGTCGCCCGGCGGATGCTCGAGCTCGGCATCGAGCTGACACTGATCACGAACAGCCTGCCGGTGATGCAGCTCGTGGCGAGCCACGCGGGACCGAACGTCGAGCTCGTCTCGGTCGGTGGCCTGATGCGCAGGCTGACGCAGTCGTTCGTCGGACCGCACGCGATCCGCACGATCCAGGGACACTTCGCCGACCGGGCGTTCGTGAGCGTGAAGGCGCTCACCGAGACCGGCATGATGGCCGACGTCGACCCGCTCGAGGCCGAGGTGAAGCGATCGATGATCGCCCAGGCGAACGACCCCGTCCTGCTGATCGACCGATCGAAGCTGTCCGCTCGCGGACTCAACGCGATCGGACCGGTGTCGGATGTGTCGCTCGTGATCGCGCACGGCGTCCAAGCCAGTGACCTGCGCGGCGTCCGGCGGCTGGATGTGGCGGTCCGCGTCGTGGCCGACAAGATGACTGGTCTCGCCGGAGCAGGTCCCGGGTAAGGTCCGCTTCGGCCCGCGCTGCGGGGCTCGGGGTCGACACCTCGGGGTCAGGATGCTGGAGCCGGATCACATCGGGCGGTCGACTCGCCGGGAGCTGCTCGGCGCCGCCGGGGCGCTCGGCGTGGCTGCAGCGACAAGCAACCCGCTCGTGCGTTCGGCGATGGCGGCCGCGCCCGCGCGAGTGGCAGCGCGGGTGGTCCGATCCTGTCCACCAGTTCGACGACCGTCGAGCGCTACGGCAGGCTGTCGTGGACGACCATGCCCGAGCAGCTGACCGCACGCGGGATCAGCTGGATGGTGTACGGCAGCCTCACGGGAGACTTCGGCGACAACGACCTCCCCTACTTCGAGCCGCTTCCGCAGGTCAGCTGGGTGCTGGCGCCGCTCGCCCCGGTCAGAGCATCTCCTGCCCCGGTCGCCTGGGGCGAGCACGCGAGCGCGACCGTGCCCCAGGCGCTGACCGGCAACCAAGGGCTGTGGGCGCGGACCGCCCTGTTCATCACCTTCGACGAGAACGGCGGCTTCTTCGACCACGTTCCCACGCCCGTTGCGCCCGCCGCCACGCCCGGCGAGTAGCTGACAGTCGATCCGCCGGCGTCCGACGCGAGCGGAGTCGCGGGCGCGATCGGCCTCGGCTTCGAGGTGCCGCTGCTGATCGCCTCGCCGTTCGCGCGTGGAGGATTCGTGGCCCCTCCACGTCGAGGGTGGGTACGGTCCGAGCCGGTGGATCGCCGGGATCGCGAGGTTCTGGCCACGGGTGCGCTTGACCCGATCAGAGCCGCCGTGCCTGTGGTCATTCCAAGCGGACGAGCGATGCTCGCCGGGCCGAGCCCAGCGGCCGAGGCCAGCGGGCGCCCGGCCGAGTGAGGTCAGCGCAGCTTCGACGACCGGAACGTCGAAACCCCCTGCCGACCGGACGGGGGTGTGCAGACAGCGTTGCTACAGCGCGCCGTTTGCACAGCCCCCGGCAGCTCGCTGGGGAGTTGTGACGTTTCGGTCGTCCCGACGCCGACCGACCCGGCGAAGCCGAGGTCCCGGGCGGGCTACATCTCAGCTGAACCGGGGGCCTTCGCCTGCGAACCCACCTCGAACGTGGAGAAGCCGGATTCGTCTGCTCCGACGTGTTCGATCACACCTCGCTCCTGCGCTTCCTGCCGACGCGCCTCGGCGCCGAGGTGCCGAACCTGTCCGACCGGCGCGGATCGGTTACAGGCGACCTCACGACCGCCTTCGACTTCGCCGGACCAGACCGCTCGGTTCCGAACCTCCCAGCCACGCCGCTCGCCGATCCGGGCATCCTGTCCTGCGCCTCGGCGCTCGCCGGCGAGCCATGTCCGGTCCCTCCGAACGCGGGGGTCCCGTCGCGGGAGCCTGGCGCCCCGGCAAGCTCGCCTGACGCGCCCAGGGGCGTAGTGTGAGCCGCATGAGCTCGCCAGCCGAGCTGCGCGCGTCGTTCACTCCCGTCGAGACCGACCGGCTGCTGCTGCTGGCGGTCTGCGAGCCGGATGTCGACGCCGCCTTCGCGATCCACGGCAATCCCGAGACCTATCGCTCTCACCCCGACGGGGTGGCTCGCGCGCCCGCCGAGTCGGCCGCGCTGCTCGACGGCTGGCAGCGGGAATGGCGCGAGGTCGGCTTTGGCTTCTGGGCCGTGCGGCTGGCAGGCGACTCACGCGTGCTCGGCTTCGGCGGCCTCACCAAGCGGACGTTCCACGAGCGTTCCGTGCTCAACACCTACTACCGGTTCGATCCCTCCGTCTGGGGCCGCGGGTACGCGACGGAGATGGCCGTGGCGGCCCGCGCCCTTGCACGGCGCCTGCTGCCCGAGCTCCCCGTGATCGTCCGCACCCGACCGGACAACGGAGCTGCGCAGGCGGTGGCGACGAAGATCGGACTCACCCGGGCACCCGAACTGGACGATCACATGCTGACCTACGTGAGCCACTGGCAGCTCCCGTGACCGGCGCTCCCCCGGCTCCCCGGACGATGACGGCATGACAGCTCGGAATCGTGTAACCCCGCTCGGGGACATCGAAGCGCTCCCGTTGCGGGGAGCGTTCACCGGAAATCGCGGGCGGCTGCACGCCGGCCGGCGGATCGTCCGCTTCCACGCCGGCGACCTGTGGATCATCTGCGCGCTGCGCTTCAAGGATCGCTGGAACGAGCAGTGGCTGCCGCGCCGGTTCACGTGGCTGTTCTTCCACGACGAAGCGGTTGCGCTGGCGGCGGGTCATCGACCATGCGGCGAGTGTCGCCACGCCAGCTACACGACGTATCGCGACGCGTGGGCCGATGCGAACCCCGGAGCCCCGGCGCCATCCGCGCGAGACATGAACCGCCGGCTGCATGCCGAGCGGATCGTCCGAGGCACCCACCGCCGACGTCTCCACGCAATGCCGTGGGGCGGGCTTGCCGACGGCGCTTTCGTGCTCGATGCCGCCGGATCGCCGCACCTCGTGCTCGGCAGCGAGCTGGTCGAGTGGACAGGTGCCGGGTACGGCAAGCGTCGCCGGCGCCCCGGTCGCGGGGAGGCGACGGTGATCACGCCGCCGTCGTCCGTCGCCGTCCTGCGCGCCGGGTACCCGGTCCAGATCGACGGCACAGCTTTCGACTCATCGCGCTGACGATCCTCGCCCCGTCACTCCGCTACCCGATCGCGGCCACGACGTCGTGACTGAAGCGCGCAAGGACCTCGGCGTCCGTCGGCGCAAGGATGAGATGGCGCAGGCGAAGCCGCCCTGCGCGTTCTGCGAGCTGCTCGCGCATCCGTTCAGCGGGTCCTGCGAACACATACGGACAATCCTCGAGCGACTGCTTGTCGATGCCCGCTTCGCGGCAGAGGCCCTCGTGGACCGCGTCGACCGCGCCTGCCGAACAGAACCGCACCGCGTTCACGAGGATCGAGAACTCGATCGACTCCGGGTCGCGACCCGCAGCGACGGCGGCGGTGCTGACGCGTCGCACCGAGTGCTCGAGATCCTCGACCGTCGTCGCGAAGCGCCGTGCCGTGTCCCTGAAGACGGGCTGCGGGCCGCCGAGCTTGAGGCGGCGCGACGACGCGTTGAGATCGACGACATCGGCATAGCGCCCCGCGATCTCGAGCAGCCGGTCCGAGCCGCCTCCGAGCAGCAGGCGCGGCGGCGGCGACGAGATCGGCCCGAGAGGCAGCTCTTGAACCGTGAACTGCTCGCCGGCGATGTCGGCGAAGCCGTGGTGGAACAGGTCTCGCGCGAGCGCCACGGTCTCCTCGAGCCGGTCGAGCCGGCTGGCCAGCGGTGGGAAGTCCAACCCCAGCGCCGTGAACTCCTCAGGATTCCAACCGGCGCCGACGCCGGCGAGCACTCGCTCGCCACCGAACAGCGCGGCCAGCTCGACGAACGATCTGATCGCCAGCGCGGGATGTGCGAGCCCGACGTTGACGACGCTGCTGCCGAGGATCAGTCGCTCGGACAGCGCCCCGGCCACCGCCAGCCTGACGAACGGCTCGCCACCGCTCTCGGCCTCCCGGCGCGGCCTTCCGCGGGAGACGAACAGGTGGTCGGTCACGAAGAAGCCGTCGAGGCCGGCCCCGTCGATCAGACGGATCTGCTCACGAAGCTCCGCCACGTGGGCGACGCCCAGGGCATGGACCTTGATCATGCGCGTGCTCTTACGCAGATCCGCGCCATCGGATCACGTGAGGTGATCGAAGTCACCCTGTACCCACGCGCAGTAGCGGTCGGCGGAGCGGTTCACTGCCGTGCTCGCGCCCGATTCGATCGACCTCCCGAAGTTGTCGTAGAGCCGGTCGAACGGGAGTCCCGCGACGGCCCGGGTGACGCGTCGCACCACCGCGGCCGATAGTGGGATCCGGTTCGGGTAGCTGCGCAGGAACGTCACCGTTGCCCGATCCGGGTTGACGTGCATCGTGTCCGAGACGGGCGGCACCCCAGTGCCGCCCGCTCCCTTCTCCCAGAGCGCGACCGAGCTTCCCGGGAAGTGGCCGCCGACTTGACGCAGCGTCAGACCGGGCACTACCTCGTACCGGTCGCTCGATCTGCGGATCGCCTCGTCGTGCCGCTGAAGCCAACCAGCGCCCGCCTCCGAGACCAGCACCGGCGCACCCCCGAGAGCTCTGCTCCACTCGACCTGAACCCCGAACATGTGCGGATGGCTGGCGGCGATCGCCCTCACCTCGCCCAACTCGCGCGCCCGGCCGACCATCTGGTCGTCGAGATATCCGACCGGGTCCCACAGGAGACTAGACTGCCCGCTGGTGTTCGGATCAGATGCGTCTGCTGGCCGATCCCGACCCTCGGCTCGACCGCGATCCCGAACAGATCCTGATCGAGCTCGGTGACGTGCACGCGGCGTCCCGCGCGTGCGAGTTCCTCCAGGGTGGTCCTGCACGACGAATTCGTCACATATCTGAGCGCGTCTGGCCGCGCCTGAGGGGAGGCGGCTACACCGCCGTACCACCAAGTACGACTTGTGTCGCCGCCTCCCCTCATCCACGCCCAGCCATCGCTCATCTATGCAACCAATTTCCGGTGCAGGACACTAGCGCGGGCGGACAGTCGCGTCCAGCGTCGCCACGGCGGACCGCCGCCGCGTCAGGGTCCGCGCGAGGAATCAGTTGATGGACTTGACGAGTGGCCGGCCGTGACCGACGACGGCCGTGGGATCAGTCGGTGCAGCCGGCACCGCCGGCGAAGCCGGTGGTGGGCGATTCCACCGGATGCGTCAGGCACGTTCGGACGCCGTCAAATCCCCGGGCAGTTGTTCTACTTGTGCGGGCCCTTGGCAGCGCTTTGTCAGGTGAAGCCCCCGACGCACATCGCCGTGAGTGCTCGGCGGGGCGCGGGCGGCGCGGGGGGCGACAACTCTGCCAACCCCCCGGGTGCGGCAGGGGGTGGCGGCTCAGACCACCTCACCGGTCGTTGAATCCGCCAACCCCTCGCTCGGACGGGGGGTTGTCGGAGTTCGCGTGCCCGATCCGGGGGAGCCGGGATCACAAGCC
This sequence comes from Solirubrobacterales bacterium, assembly GCA_027315255.1. Classification (GTDB taxonomy): domain Bacteria; phylum Actinomycetota; class Thermoleophilia; order Solirubrobacterales; family Solirubrobacteraceae; genus Palsa-465. The sequence goes on from DAHUYL010000155.1 coordinate 32,989, forward strand.
TGCGATCCCGGCCCGCGGGATGGTGTGGCGCACTCGCCGTCGCGTCCGCGGGCCGTCAGGACGATCGCGATCGACCCGACAACGGCACTGTTAGCCTGAGCACAGGTAGCCGTGAGGAACGTTCGATTCGCCATCTCGATTCCGCAGTACGCTCGCAATGGCCGCTTCGACGATGCCGCGTTCCGCGCCTATCTGCGCCGTGTCGAGGAACTCGGATCGTTCGAGAGCGGCTGGGTGCTCGAGCAGGTGATCGGCGCGGCCGGCAGCCTGGCACCGCTGCAGACGCTGACATATGCCGCGGCGTGCACCGGGCAGCTGCGTCTCGGTTGTGCCGTGTTCGTGCTGCCGTTGCACAACCCCGTGCACCTCGCCAAGGCGATCGGCTCGCTGGACTGCCTGAGCCATGGCCGGGTCGAAGTCGGCGTCGCCGCCGGAGGCCGCGGCCGGCCCTTCGAGGCCTTCGGCGTCGATCCGGATCGGCCCGTGGCCCGCTTCAACGAGGCGCTGTCGCTGATGAAGGCGTGCTGGACCGAGCGTGAGATCGACTTCGACGGGCAGTGGTGGAAGCTCAGGGGCGCTTCGATGGAGCCCAAGCCGGCGCAGAAGCCGCACCCGCCCGTGTGGTTCGGTGGCAGCGTTCCCGCGGGAATGCGGCGCGCAGTCCGCCACGGAGACGGGTTCATCGGTGCGGGCTCGCAGACGACGGCTCGGTTCGCCGAGCAGGTCAGCGTGGTCCTCGAGGAGTTGCGCGCGCAGGGTCGCGATCCCGCCACGTTTCGGATCGGCAAGCGCGTGTACGTCCACGTCGATGACGACGCTGCCCGCGGACGCCGTCGACTCGAAGACGCGCTGGCGCGTCACTACGGTCGAGGCGGCTGGTCAGAGCAGATCGTCGCGGGCCCGGCGGGGGCTTGCGCCGCCGGCATCCGGGCTGTGGCGGACGCGGGTGCGGAACTGATCCTGCTGAATCCGTTGCTCGAGGATGCCGAGCAGCTCGAGCGGCTCGCAGCCGATGTGATCCCTGCGATCGGCTGAGCCTCGCCTCGATCGCGAGCGGGCCGGGAGCGGCGGGTAGGCTCTGGGATGCCCGGCCGGGCCGCCGTCCCCGCCGGTCGACCCACTGCCAGGAGGTGAATCGGCATGGCGAGGACCGTTCTGCTGCTCGGGACGTTCGACACGAAAGGCCACGAATACGCGTTCGTACGCGACCGCCTGTGCGATCTCGGGGTCGAGGCGCTCCTCGTCGATGCGGGCATCAATGCGCCCGTGGGCGTAGAGCCGGACGTGACGCGAAGCCTCGTCGCCGACGCGGCGGGGGCGCGGATCGAGGAGCTGGCCTCGGCCGGCGACCGCGGCGACGCCGTCGCGGCGATGGCGCGTGGAGCGCCGGTCGTCGTACGGAGGCTGTTCGACGAGGGCCGCTTCGACGGGATCCTCGCGCTCGGCGGCTCAGGCGGATCGTCGATCGCGACGGCGGCCATGCGCGCCCTCCCGATCGGGTCCCGAAACTGATGGTCTCGACGATGGCCGCCGGCGACACGCGCGCGTACGTCGGTGCCGCAGACCTGACGATGATGCCCTCGGTCGTCGACATCGCCGGCGTCAACTCGATCTCGGCTCGGATCATGGGCAATGCGGCGGGCGCGATCGCGGGCATGGTCAACGTGCAGGTACCGAAGTCCGCCCGGCGCAAGGTGATCGCAGCCACGATGTTCGGTGTCACCACGCCGTGCGTCACCCGCGCCCGGGAGCTGCTCGAGGAGCGTGGCTACGAGATCCTCGTCTTCCATGCCACCGGCACCGGTGGCCAGTCGATGGAGGCCCTCGCAGCGGATGGCTTCCTCGACGGCGTTCTCGATGTCACCACGACCGAGCTCGCTGACGAACTGGTCGGCGGCGTGCTGTCGGCCGGGCCCGGCAGACTGGAGGCTGCTGGGCGCGCGGGCGTGCCCCAGGTGGTCTCGCTCGGAGCACTCGACATGGTCAACTTCGGCCCACGCGGCACCGTCCCGGAGCGCTTCGCGCAGCGCCGGCTGTACGTGCACAACCCGTCGGTCACGCTGATGCGCACGACGTCCGCGGAATGCGCCGAGCTCGGCCGAACGATCGGGGGCAAGCTGTCGAGAGCGCGCGGTCCGACGGTCCTGTTCGTGCCCCTCCGCGGACTGTCGATGATCGACGTCGACGGGCAACCGTTCCGTGACGCTGACGCCGATCGAGCGCTGCTCGACGGCTTGCGGGAGACGCTGGCCCGGAGCGTGGAGGTGCACGAACTGGACATGGACGTCAACGACGAGCGGTTCGCCGCGGCGATGGCGCAGCGGCTGGACGAGCTGGTGAGGGAGACGACATGACCCGAGCGGACGCGGTGGCTCGCCTGCGAGCGCAGGTAAGAGCCGGCAAGCCGATCATCGGCGCAGGCGCGGGCACCGGACTTTCGGCCAAGTGCGCCGAGGCGGGCGGCGCCGATCTGATCATCATCTACAACTCGGGTCGCTTCCGAATGGGCGGCCGCGGGTCGCTGGCAGGATTGCTCCCGTACGGCGACGCCAACGCGATCGTCGTCGACATGGCCCGCGAGGTGCTCCCGATCGTGCGCGAGACGCCGGTCCTGGCCGGCGTTTGCGGGACCGATCCGTTCCGCCTGATGACCGTGTTCCTGCAGGAGATCCGCCGGATCGGCTTCACCGGCGTGCAGAACTTTCCCACGGTGGGTCTGATCGACGGGACCTTCCGCGCGAACCTCGAGGAGACCGGGATGGGATTCGGGCTCGAGATCGACATGATCCGGGCCGCCCACGAGCAGGATCTCCTGACGGCGCCCTACGTGTTCGATCCCGAACAGGCCGCAGAGATGGCTCGTGCCGGTGCCGATGTTCTGGTTGCGCACATGGGGCTGACAACCGGCGGGGCGATCGGAGCGGAGACCGCCAAGACGCTGGATCAGTGCGTCGAGCTGATCCAGGCGATGCACGACTCCGCCAAGCAGGTCGATCCGGAGATCCTCGTCCTGTGTCACGGAGGACCGATCTCCGAGCCCGATGACGCGGCGTACGTGCTCGAGCGCACCGAGGGGGTGGCCGGCTTCTTCGGCGCAAGCTCGATGGAGCGGCTGCCAACCGAGGTGGCGATCACGGAGAACATGCGCCGCTTCAGAGCCATCGCTCCGAGCGAGGAGCGGCGATGAGTACGTTCGTGATGCGAGACGCGGTTGTGCAGGAGCAGTTCGACTGGGGCACGATCGGCTGGCGGCTCGTGCCGTCGGCCGGAGCGCGAGCGCTGGTCGTCATGGACGTCGTCCTGCAGCCCGGCGGCGGGCACGACTTCCACCGCCATCCCGATCAGGAGGAGATGATCATCGTCCGGTCCGGCGAGATCATCCAGTTCATCGAGCAGGAGTCGCGGCTGCTGGCCCAGGACGACTCAGTGTTTCTCGAGCCAGGCGTGATCCACGCCTCGTTCAACCGGGGACCGGTCCCGGCGCGGCTGCAGGTCGTGATCGGCCCGTCGGGCGGCGGCAAGACCGGGTACGCGCTCGTCGACGTCTCGGACCAGGACCCGTGGCGATCGTTGCGCCCTGCGTAGCGCCGTTCGACGGAGGACCTGGTCGAGCGGGGCGCCTCCTCGAGGGCCGGCGAGCGAGCGCGTCGGTAGGCTGGCGGCGGTGACGCGCGGTTGCGAGGCAGGCATTGAGCAGCAGCTGCAACGGCGCCGCCGGGCGACTGCCGAACTGTGCGGTCTACGCGATCAGGTGCTCCTCGTCGGAGCCGGGCTGCCGCTTCCGGTACCCGGTCGGGCGGATCGCACGTACCCGTTCCGGGCGCACTCCGAATATCTCTACCTGACCGATCGGGAGCGGCCTGGTGGAGTGCTCGCGTTCGATCCGGCCGAGGGGTGGGTCGATTTCGTCGTGCCCGTCACCCGTGAGGAGCAGCTGTGGGAGGGCGCGTCCGCCGGCGCGCTCGGTGGCGCCGGCATCGACCAGCTCGATCGCTGGCTCGAGGCCCGCCGGAGCCGTCCGGTGGCCTGTCTCGGGGCGCCGGTGGATGGGATCCGGTCCGAGCCGGCGCTCGAGCGTTCGGTGCGGGCGGCGCTGAACCAGGTTCGCCGGCGAAAGGACGAGTCCGAGTTGAGCAGGATGCGTGCCGCCGAGCTTGCCACGAGTGCCGGCTTCGCCCATGTCGCGCGGCTGCTGAAGCCAGACGCGACCGAGCGCGAGCTTCAGATCGAGCTCGAAGCGGAGTTCCTCCGGCAGGGAGCCGACTCGCTCGCGTACGAAACGATCCTCGGCAGCGGCCCGAATACTGCAGTGCTGCACGCTCGGCCGAGCGAGCGCTGCGTGGCCGACGGCGAGCTGGTCCTGATCGACGCCGGCGCAGAGGTGCGCGGCTACGCGAGCGACGTCACCCGCACCTATCCGGCCTCCGGCCGCTTCACGGCCGAGCAGGCCGAGCTATACCGGATCGTCCTCGAAGCCAACCGCGTCGCGACGGAGCGCTGCGTAGCCGGTACCGAATGGAGGGAGGTGCACGTCGCGGCCTCGCGCTCGATCGCGGCAGGGCTCGTCGCGTTCGGTCTCCTGAGGGGCGATCCGGACGCGCTCGTGGAGAGCGGAGCCGTGTATCTGTTCTTCCCCCACGGCATCGGACACATGGTCGGATTGGGCGTCCGCGACGCAGGCGAGGTGCTGGCCGGCCGAGAGCCCGAGCCGGACGCGTTCCCGCGGCTACGGGTCGACCTCCCACTGCTGCCGGGCTACACGATGACGGTCGAGCCGGGCGTCTACCTCGTCCCAGCGCTGCTCGGCGACCGTGACCTCCGGGCCCGCCATCGCGACGCGGTCGACTGGGATCGCGCCGAGCGGATGCTCGGCCTCGGCGGCATCCGCATCGAAGACAACGTGCTCGTCACCGAACAGGGGTTCGAAGTGCTCACGAAGAACGTGCCCACATTCGACTGAGCGCCTCAGCCGAGCGGGCGCAGGACGTGTTTGCGGGCAGAACGGATGTGACGGTCATCGGTGCCGGAGTGATCGGCCTCACGTGCGCTCACGCGCTCGAGTCCGCCGGTCATCGGGTCACGGTCGTCGCAGCCGACTCGCCGCGCGTCTCCGACGTGGCGGGCGGACTCTGGCTGCCATATGCCACGGGCGAGGGCGACGAGCTTCTCAGTTGGGCGATCGAGACCTACGCGTGGCTCGAGGGCATTGGAGTCCGCATCCGCGAGTACCTGCATCTGGAGACGGAGGAGCCCTGGTGGCTGAACGCTCTACCGCGCGACCGGGTGCGCTCCGCACGCGCCCGTGAGCTTCCCGCCGGTTACGACCGCGGGTGGGTGTGTCAGGTGCCGCTGGTCGAGATGCCCCGCCATCTGAAGGCGCTGGAGCCACGGGTGATCGTCCGCCGGACCGTCGCGTCGCTCGCTGACGTACCAGGGTTGGTGGTCAACTGCACCGGCCTCGCGGCGCGAGAGCTGGCGGCTGATCCGACCGTCGTCGCGGCGCGCGGTCAGGTCGTGCATGTGACGACCGTGCCCGGCCTGCCGTGCGTCTGCGACGAGGACGAGATGATCTACATCCTGCCGCGTGAGGATCGCACCGTCGTCGGCGGCTCCTACGAGCCGGGGAATGACAGCACAGCCGTCGACCCGGTGCAGACCGAACGGCTCCTCGCTCGTGGGCGCACGCTGGCCCCGCAACTTGCCGAGGCCAAGCTCCTCGGTGCGCAAGCCGGGCTCCGTCCGGTCAGGCGCGGCGGGCCACGCGTCGATCGCGTCGGTGACGTGATCCATTGCTACGGCCATGGCGGCGCGGGCCTGACGCTGTCATGGGGCTGCGCGCGTCGTGTCGTGGAGCTGGCCGCCGAATAGCCCGCTGCGCTGGCGGCCGGCGGTACACGCCGCCGAGCCGCCGCATGCCGTCTGATCTGATGCCCGGCCACGCACCTCCGCCTCGCGGCCGACCGGAACGGGAATGCCCTGATCTGGAAGGGCGGCACTGCGTGCCGGTGCTCGTCGACACCAACTCGGTCAACGCCGGCGACAGCACCGACCAGCAGCGACCGCGGGGATCGCGCCCGTCGGGCCTGCTTCTGCATCTGGGTCGACTTCAATCGACGGACCACTGACTTACCACGCGCCGGGCGTAGGTGCGGCCAGGCTGCGCTTGAGCTCAAGCTCGAGGCGCGTGCACTTTCACGAGCACGGCGCTGTAGGCGGGCACTTGCACCTGACAGATGCTCGCGGTGCAGTCGGCTGGCGGCGCCTGCTCCTGTCCGTGCCACCGTCCGTTCGCATCGAGCGACCGGCCGGCGAGCTCGACCGTCGACGTCGCAAACGGTGAGGGAGCCGTCAGATACTCGAGTCGGCCTTCGGTGACCTGCCGCGGGAAGCTCAGCCGGTCGGCGCGGGGCACCGCCGATTCGTTGTCGAGCAGCACGTGATAACCACCCGCTACGCGGACCGCCCAGACGTTCAGCCCGTGATCGTGATCGGATGCGAGCGCCAGCAGGTGCGCGTTCCGGCCGAGCGTCTGTGCGAACAGGACCATCCCGTAGAACAGTGGCTGCGCTGGCGCGGCAGGGGTCATCTGTGGGGCGAGCGCCGAGTTCGACCACATCGGACGCATGTGGAAGTTGACGCCGGACACGCCGACGCGCGCCAAGTCGAACAGTGTGTTGGGGGCCCACAGCGCCGTCGCGAAGCTGTTGGTCACACCCGGCAGGCCGCCGCAGACGGCCAGGCCGAACTCGGATAACCGCACGGGCAGGCCATACCCCGAGGCGGATCGAACGATCGGGGCGACCGAGGCGGCAAGCCCTTCCTGCGTACCCGGGCGCAGGTATCCCGCGACGGTCGGGTACAGCGGGCTCGACGGCGCGGCACACGACGCGAACGGGTACCGGTGCACGGTCACGACACCGAGGTTCGAGCGCTCCGCAGTCAGCAGCGGCTCCACGTAGCGCAGCTCGGGGGTGGCCGTGGCCGGCCCGGCAAGCGGAACTGCGATCGCCGCTGCGCCGAGCGCCGCTTGGTAGGCGCGAAACTGGTTCAGATAGCTCCGGACGCCGTAGTTGCGGAGACCGCCCGCCTCCGCAGGTGACACCACGCCGGCAAGCACCCCGCCGAGATGGACGAGATCGGGCTCGTTGCCGATCTCCAGAGCCTCCACGGAGCCCTTCGGGAGGTCTCGGATGGCGGCGGCGGCGAACCTCGCCGCCATGCCCGGGTTGCGCGCAGAGGTGTCCAGGTCGAGCATCACCTGCAGGCTCGCGACCCGGGTCAGCGCGCCGAGGTCGCGCAGCCACTGCGAGGTGAGCTTGTACGCTTGCGCGGGAGCGGCCCGGTCGTGCCAATAGCTGACGTTGGCCGACTCGCCACCCACCCGCAAGAGCAGCGGCTCGCCACCCACGCGCAACAGCGAAACGAAGTTGGCGAATCCGGGCAGCTGCTCGAACGCCGCCAGCTCGTCATACTCGATCGACAATCCGACGAACGAAGGTGCAATCGCCGTGCCGGCGCCCGCCGGGATCCTGATCACGGCGCCGGCCGTGAGCGGCGTCATCCGCGCTCCTTCGAGCGGGGCAGCGAACAGCAGCTGAAGGCCGCTGATCACGGCAGCTGTGAGTAGGGCGAGCCGTCGCATCCATGGACTTATCGTCGTGCGGCCCGGCTGGGTTTACCCGCGGGCGCGCCGCAGTCTGACAGAGCCGAGCTTGGCGCCCTCGCCGAGCGGGACGCGGGCTGATCGCAGCATGCCTCAGAACAGCGTGTATCCCCCGTCGATCACGAGCACCGAGCCCGTCATGAAATGTGAGGCGTCGCTGGCGAGATACACGACCGAAGCCGCGATCTCGTCCGGCAACGCGTAGCGCTGCATCGGTGCGTCCTCGATCCAGTGACGTCGGAACTGCGGCTCGTCGACCGGCGCGATGTCGGTCTTGACGTAGCCGGGGGCGAGCGCGTTGACGCGGACGCCAAACGGCGCCCACTCGGCGGCGAGGGACCGGGTGAGACTGTGGACCGCGGCCTTCGACGCGTTGTACGCCGGCTGCATCTGCGGACGGTTGACGATCAGCGCCGAGATCGACCCGATGTTGACGATCACGCCCGTTCGCCGCCTGATCATCTGCGCCCCCACCACCTGGCTGCAGTACCAGAGGCCGTTGAGGTTCACGTCCAACACCTGGTGCCATTCCTCGGGGGTCACCTCGAGCGCGGGCCGGTGGATGCAGGCGCCGGCGTTGTTGACCAGCACGTCAACGGGTCCGAGCTCAGTGGTCACCGTCCCCAGCATCGACTCGACGTCCTCCCGATCGGTGACGTCAGTCACCACGCTCAGCGCGTCGAGCTCACCGGCGACCGTCCGGCTCGTGTCCGGGTCTCGAGCGGCGATCGCCACGCGAGCGCCCGCCTCGCGCAGCGCCGCTGCAAAGGCCCGCCCGAGCCCTCGGTTGCCGCCCGTGACCACAGCGACCTTTCCATCCAGGCGGAAGCTGTCCAGCACCGTCATTCTTCCTCCTTCCAGTCGGCATGACCCCCCGGGACGCAGGCGGCCGGATTCTAGGCCGCCTGCCCGGCGCCGACGGTCGACACGGCGAAGCAGTTCGTCGGTGCGCATCCGGCCTGCCTTACAGTGGCCGTACATGGGCGGCCGCGACGACGTGTCGCTGACCAACCTCGACCAGCCGCTGTTCGAGGGTGCGCGAGCGACGAAACGTGACCTCGTCGAGTATCTCGAGGCGGTGAGTGAGCAACTGCTCGACGCGCTGCGGGATCGGCCGCTGTCGGTGGTTCGCACCGTGCGCGGCCGGGAGCCGTTCATCCAGAAGAACGTCTCGAAGTACGCTCCGCCGTGGCTCGACCCGCCGCCCATGGCCAGACCGAGCGGTCCAGTACCGCACCACGTGGCCACGGCCTCGCCGAGCACGCCGCTGTCGCGGCCTGCCGCGGCGAGGCCTGCCTGTGCGGCGAGGCCTTGACCAGGATCCCCGCTCATACGCCACGGAATCCGGCCGCCGCGCACGCGGCCGCACGGCCGGCACCCGACCCGTAGCCCTGCTCGGCCCTGCGAGCCCGTCCCGAGCACGGCAGCGGGGCGGGGCGCGGCGCCCGCGTCGGGTCCGGGCCGATCGGTGCGGTTTGCGATGATCTTCGGCATGGGACTGATGTCCGGTAGCGGGCCGTTCAGCCTGAACCCGGCCGGGGCGTGGAACTTCGAGCCGCCGGCGCCGGGGCAGGCGATCTACCTGGATCCCTCCCCCAAGCGGGTGCGGGTGATCCTCGGCGGGGAGACGATCGCCGACAGCCGCCGCGCGTTCCTGCTGCACGAGTCAGGCCACCAACCGGTCTACTACTTCCCGCCAGAGGACGTGCGATCGGACGTGTGCGAGCCGACCGACCACCACACCGCGTGCCCGAAGAAGGGCGAGGCGTCCTACTACACGCTGCGCACCGGATCCCGGGTGGAGGAGAACGCGGCGTGGTACTACCCGTCGCCGCTCCAGTCCGCACCGGCCGGGCTCGCCGGCCTGGTCGCGTTCTACTTCAACCGGATGGACCGCTGGCTCGAGGAGGACGAGCAGATCATCGGTCACCCTCGCGATCCGTATCACCGGATCGAAGTGATCGCATCCTCTGCCTCGCTGCGGTTCTCGAAGCGGGGCGAGCCGCTCGCGGCGACCACGCGCGCGCTGGCGCTGTTCGAGACCAACCTCCCGACTCGCTGGTATGTCCCACTTGACGACGTGACGGCCGCGCTCGAGCCCAGCAAGACCACCAGCATCTGCCCCTACAAGGGGATCGCGGGCTACTACCACGTCCGCCAGGCGGACGGCACCGTGCACGAGGACCTCGTCTGGTACTACGCGCAGCCGTTCGCCGAGGCCAGCCGCATCGCCGGGTACGTGTGCGTCTACAACGAGCGCGTCGACGCCGAGCTCGACGGGGTCATCCTGGAACGCCCAGCGTCACCCTGGAGTCACGGGCGGGCCGAGGCACCAGGGCTCACCCGCGGCTGAGCAGCCCCAGCAATCGGGCGGGCATGCGTTCAGGCCAAGACGGCGCTTGGGCTCTTGGTCAGCCGGTTCAGCCGCCCCTGCTCCCATAGCGGGGTTCCGACGCCACCGCTCGACGCCTGGCGCGGCAGCGCTCGGCTGACTTCCGCTTCGCGTCGCTTGGGGGAGCATTTGCGGCGGCACGGCAGCAGTTCTGTTCTGTTCTGGTGGCCTGCCTTCTCGTGAGAGCGAGAGTGGCGCCGGGCTGTGCGCGAAGGTTGCTTCTCGTTCCTGGTTCCGGGCGGGAGCAGCAGCGCGGAGACCCGCCCGCGCGGACGATTGCCGCGATGATTCTGAGGCCTTGGGCTGTTTGCTCGTGGGTCGGTGAGCGTGCCGAAGCGAGCACCTCCCGCAGGCGCGTGTGGGGTCGTCGCTGCCAGGCGGACCGGTCGGGCGGGCGTACCGGTGTTGGCATGCATCGTTGATCTGTGGGCTGGGGTGCGCAGGAGCTGTTTGGCTGTTCTGCGGCGCGGACCGTGTCTTGTCGGCAAGTCATCGGTCATGCGCGGTCGGTGTGTAGCGTGTCACTGTTGGGTTGGCGGGCGGGCTGCGACGCGTTGTTTGGTCGGCAGGTGGATCGTGAAGGTGGCGCCATGTCCGATGCCGTCGCTGGTTGCGGTGACGGTTCCGTGGTGGGCTTCGACGACGGAGGCGACGATCGCGAGGCCGATGCCGGTGCCGCCCGTGGCGCGGGAGCGGGCGGGGTCGACGCGGTAGAAGCGTTCGAAGATGCGCTTGAGGTGCTCGGCGGCGATCCCTTCGCCGGTGTCGGTGACGGTGATCTCGGCGTGTTCGTGGTTGGGTCGGGCGCTGACGCGGACGGTGCCGCCTGTGGGGGTGTGTCTGAGTGCGTTGGCCAGCAGGTTGGCGAGCACTTCGGTGATTCGTTCGGGATCGACGTCGACGATCGGCGAGTCTGTGGGTAGGTCCGTTTCGAGCGCGACGCGCTTGGCGGTGTAGGCGGGGCTGGCTGCCTTGGCTGCCCGTTCGACGAGTGCGCAGGCGTTGATCGGGGTGGGGCGCAGGTCGAGCTGGTGGGCTTGGGCGCGTGAGACGCGTTGGAGGTCGTTGACGAGGCGGCTGAGGCGGGCGGTCTCGGCGCGGATCGCGGTCCAGTTCTCTGGATCGGCTGGGAGGACGCCGTCGGCGAGCGCTTCGAGGTAGCTCTCGACGGTCGCGAGCGGGTTGCGTAGCTCGTGGGCGACGTCTGCGAGCAGCTGTCGGCGGACGTCCTCGGCGCGTTCGAGCGAGGCGGCCATCTCGTTGAACGCTGCGGCGAGCTGGGCGAGTTCGTCGGTGCCGCGTACGGGTACCGAGGCGCGGCTGGCGCCGTGTGTGATTCGTTGGGCTGCTTTCGCGAGCGTCCGTACGGGTCGCACGATTCGTAGTGAGATCACGGCGCTGAGCGCGAGCGCGGTCAGCATCGCGGCGCCGACGGCGATTCCGAGCGAGACGAGTGTCGCGTCGTTGTAGGCCATGTCGAGGTGGCGGGCGACGCTCGGTGGGACGTAGCCGAGCGCCTGGCGGATGTGGTGGTGAAAGATCCCGGGCCCGACCGACACGGCGACAACCAGGAGCGTGCCGGCACCGGCGAGCACGACCAGCAGCTGGCCGGCCAAGAGCTTGGCGGTCATGCTGCCGGTGAGCTTGGCTTTCATTGTCCGTCTCCCATCCGGTAGCCGACGCCGCGGACGGTGCGGATGTAGCGTGGGGTGTGCGGGTCGTCCGAGAGCTTCGATCGGAGGTTGGCGATGTGCACGTCGACGACGTGGTCGTCGCCGAACCAGTCGCCGCCCCAGACGCGGTCGAGCAGCCGCTCGCGGCTGAACGCGACCCGCGGCTCCGCGGAGAGCACGTCGAGCAGGTCGAACTCGGTCTTCGTCAGCTCGACCGGCTCGCCCGCGAGTCGGACCTCATGCGCTTGTGGGTCGAGCTCGAGCTCCCCGAACCGGCGCGTGGCGCTGGGCGCCTGGTTGCGGCTGGGTCGCGGGCGGCGCAGCATCGCTCGCACCCGCGCCATCAGCTCCCCTGGCGAGAACGGCTTGGTCACATAGTCATCGGCGCCGGTTGACAGCCCGACGATCCGGTCGATCTCCTCCACGCGGGCGGTGAGCATCACGATGTACGCGTCGCTGAACGCACGGATCTGGCGGCACGCCTCGATCCCGTCGATCCCCGGCAGCATCAGGTCGAGCACGATCACGTCGGGGTCGAGCTCGCGGGCGAGCGCGACCGCCCGCTCGCCGTCGCCGGCGCTCGCTACCTCGAACCCCTCGCGCTCGAGGTAGCTTGAGACGACCTTCACCAGCGGCGGCTCGTCGTCGACTACGAGCGCGCGAAGACCGGCAGGCTGAGGCCTGCCGGTCCTGGTTGTGCCTATGCCGGATCCGTTCACGCTTCCCATTTGGCAAGGAACGCGCCGTGCCACCAGTGCGGCCAGACAGCGCCGGTCGTCGCGTTGACCGAGATCATCCCCGTGATCTTGGCGCCTTTGAGCGTCTCAAGCGTGTAATAGCCGGGGAACGCGTCGCCGCCGGTCTCAACCCGGACGCCTGGCTGGTTTGAATCCAGCCACCGCTGAGCGAGCGTGCGGGCGTCGCCGATCGACACCCTCGCGCCGGTCGTCGAGCTGCCTGCGCCGGAGCCGTACCCGTTGCCGTTGCCGTTGCCGTTGCCGCCCATCATCCCGTAGCCGCTGCCGCCCATCATCCCGTAGCCATAGCCACGCGTATTGCTCGTCGTCGGAGTCGTGGCGGGGCCGTACTCGCCGGTGCTCGCGCCGCCGTAGGCGCCCATCATCGAGCGCCCGTAGCTGCCCATCATCCAGGCGGCGGCTCTGCCCATCCCGTAGCGGGTGTTCCACATCATCGCCGGGCCGTACTCGATCGAGACGAACCCGGTGGCGGGGTCGATGAGCACCTCGCTCGCGGGCCTGCCGTTCTTGCTGTCGAGCCTGGCGTAGTAGTTCTGCGTGAAGTGCAGCACCTCGCCGACCCGCAGCCCGAGCCGCTCAGCGAACCGCTGCGCGTCGCCCCGCGCGGCCTGAAGGGTGCGCACGCGGGTCGGGTGAGACGGCGCGTACGCGTAGCCGCCGCCCATCATCCCGTACCCATACCCGCTCGCGTATCCGTTGCTGTTCGCCGTGGAGCTCAGTCCGGTTGCGGCGGCCGCGACCGCGGTCGCGGTGACGGCGATCACGGCGCCGGCGATGATCGCGAGCCTGATTCGCTTGGTTCGCATCTGGATCAGCTCCTTTGCGTCTGCGTCGGGGGGGCGAGCCGCGCGCTCAGCCGCTCGTGGTCCTCAAGTCCGATCTCACCGGACGCGAGCCGGCGGTCGAGCAGCTGGCGGGGGGTCTCGAACGACGCGGTCTGCACGGCCGGTCCGTGACCGCGGCCGGGGAACAGCTTCACGATCGCGAACACGATCACCGCGACCAGCAGAACCCAGAACAGCGCCATCAACAGCCACCCCCCGGTTCCCATTCCGTATCCGTTGAACATCCACATGACCGACCTTCCTCGTTGCTTGGATTCTTGGATCTGCGCAGATGATCGACCGGCCCGGTCAACGTCTCCCGGACGCCAGGTCAAGAGTTGGTCAAGCCCAAACCGCCGAACCACGACCGCGAAAGGGGGCGTTCGCAAATGAAAATGATGGGGCCCGCTCATGCGGGCCCCATCGTCGGCCTGATCTGTGGCGGTCGCGTCGCGGAGGCGAATGCCGCGACGCAACCGGTTGCGATGCACACAAGTATGCGGCGACCTGCTCCTCAGCTCAGCCGTTGATCAGCTCGGTAGCGGTGATCAGCTCGGTCGCTGGTGCGGGCGCGAGCGGGCGCTCCGTACGCGGGTGCGGTGCGGTAGCCGGCGCGCGCTTTGTCTCGTGGCGTTCGACCTCGGCGAGGCGATGCCACCACCCGATCCGCTGCTCGAGCAGGTAGTCGACGCTGAACCGTGCGGGGCCAGCCTCATAGTTGAGGGCCAGCAGCCCGAGCGCCACGACCGCATACATGACGGCCGCGCCGATGTCGGTCGAGCTCGCGCCGTACGGGCCGCCGAACCCCTCGGCAACCGCCCAGATCCCGAGGCCGGTGACGGCCGCGAGGATGTAGGTGAGCTTGCGCGCGAACCCGAGCACGATCGCCAGCCCGATCAGCGTCTCCAATAAGGCGATCGCATACGCCCACAGCTGCGGGTGCGGGGTGAACACGTCGTGCGTGAGCGTGTAGAACCAGTGCAGCCAGCTCGGTTGTCCCTGGGCCGCGCCGTTGACCATGTCGCGGAACCCCGCCGGGAACCCCGGCTGCCACTTGAACGCCGCGTCGATCAGCCAGACCAGCCCGAAGGCGATCCGGAACGCGTCCTTCGCGCAGCATCCTTGCCGCTCGCCGGGGTCCTCGACGGAAGCTCCCGTGCCTGTGGTTCGTGAGGTCTGGTGTGTGTGCAGCGCAACCTCGTCAACAATCTCCTTGTGATGTGTCATCGGGAACCGCCTCCTTGCTGTCGGTCGATATCGATCGTCGGTTCCGGCTATGAAGTCCGTGTCAAGAGCGCCTGCGGATTCGATGAAGCAGCCGGCTGCGCCCTGCGGCCGCCGATCACGAGCGTGCCGCGCAGGACCTGCATCTCGCAGGTGAACGCATGCTCGCCCGGCTCGCCGGCCGGAAGCTCGACGAGCACGTGCTCGAACGGCGGTAGCGTGATGCTGATCCCGTAGTCGGGGAACACGACGTGCTCGGAGCAGCGGATCGTTTCCTCACGGCAGAAGATCAGCCGTACCGGCCGGCCGGCCGCGACATGCACCTCCGCCGGCTGGTAACCGCCTTTGACGCGGATCCGTCGCACCTGCGGGCCGGTGCCGTGATCGGCGTGGCGACGGCGGCGCACGAGCGCCAGTCCCGCACCGACGGCGATCCAGTCACTTGCCATTGGAGATCGGTTCGTCAGGCTCATCGTTTGACTCCTTGCACGATGAGTGTCGGGCCCTGCCGTGAAGGTCGCGTGAAGCCGGGCCGCCGATCCTGTGAACGGGTCGCCCGGGCGGGGTCAGGTGGTCTATGTGGCTGGTGGGCCGGTGGGGAGCGTGAGGCTGAACCGCGACCCTTCGCCGGGGTGGCTGCTCACGTCGATCCGGCCGCCATGGGCGCGGACGAGCTCCGCGACGATCGCGAGGCCGATGCCGGCACCGCCCGTCATTCGAGCGCGGGAGCGCTCGCCGCGCCAGAACCGCTCGAAGATGTAGGGCAGGTCCTCACCGGCGATCCCGATCCCGGTGTCAGCGACCTCGAGCAGCGCCTCGCCGGCCTGCTCGCTCAACTCGACGGTCACGCTGCCGCCGCTATCGGTGTACCGCAGCGCGTTGGAGGGCAGGTTGTCGACGATCTGCACGAGCCGCCCACCCTCGCCGTACACGCTCGCGGCACCCAGCCGTTGTTCGAGCTCGATGCCTTTGGCCCGCATCTGGTCGCGGTAGCCGCTGACGCGCTCTTCGACGAGCTGGCGCAGGTCGAGCCGTTCCTTGCTCAAGGTGACGCCAGGTTGCTGAGCCTCGGCGAGCTTGCCGAGGTCCTCGACCAGCCGTGTCATCCGCAGCGCCTCGGCGTGCATCGCTGCCAGGTTCGCGTGGGTATCGGGAAGCACGCCGTCCTGTGCCGCCTCGATCCGGGAGACGATCCCGGCCAGCGGCGTGCGCAGCTCATGAGCGACGTCCGCGGCCGCGTCGCGACGGATCCGCTCGAGGTGCTCAAGCGCCTCTGACAGCCGGTTGAACGCGCCCGCGAGCTCCCGCACCTCCGGCGGGGTCCTCGCCCCACCCGGCGAGACCCTGACGCCCGGCTCGCCTCCTTGCATGCGGCGCGCAGCGACCGTCAACCGCTTCAACGGCCGTGCCAGCTCGTGCGCGGCGAGGATCGCGGCGAGCAGCCCGGCCAGCAGCGCGATCCCGCCGGCGACCAGATGCAGGGACTCCAGCCGCCGGTGCAGGTCGCGATCGATGCCGGTCAACAGCTGGCCTGCCATCGGGATGACCGTCACCCGGCCGATCGCACGACCGGAGAACCTCACGAGCGCGCTCGCCCGCGGACCGTTGACGGGCGGGGTCGACGTCAGCTCGCGGCCGCCTGCGTTGTAGATGGTCAGCCCGTAGCCGTTCATCTCAGCCAGATGGCCGAGCTCGGTGACCGTCGCCGGCGTCCATCGTCGCTGCGCGCGCAACAGCCCGGCCGCGAGCTGTGCGGTGTGCTGCGCGGCAGTATGCAGCCGTGCGCGCGCGTACTGGTTCAGCTGCCTGTTGAGCCCGGCGTTGGCGAGCATCGCCGAGATCACCACCGATCCGACCGCGATCGCCGACAGCGAGAGCGCGAGCCGCGTCCGCAACCCGATCCGCGCGACTACCCCGGTCATTCGCGCTGGATACCGAGCCGGTAGCCGACCCCCTGCACGGTCTCGACATACCGCGGCTTTGCATGGTCGGGCTCGATCTTGCGTCTGAGGTTCTTGACATGCGCGTCGATCGTCCGCTCGTATCCCTCGAAGTCGTGGCCCTGCACGCGGTTGATCAGCTCAAACCGTGAGTACGCCCTGCCCGGATAGCTCGCCAACGCCAACAACAGCTTGTACTCGCTCGGGGTCAGCTCGACCGGTTCGCCCGCGACCCGAACCTCGTGACGTACCGTGTCGATCTCCAAACGCCCCGAATCGAACCGATGATGCTCCATCAGCGGCATCTCTCCGCCGCTGGCGCGCCTGAGGATCGCCTTGACGCGGGCGACCAGCTCCCGCGGGCTGAACGGCTTGGTCAGGTAATCGTCGGCGCCCAATCCGAGGCCCGCTATCCGTTGCTCCTCGGTCGACTTCGCGGTCAGCATCAGGATCGCGACGTCGGAGCGGTCGCGCAACTGGCGGCAGAGCTCCTCGCCGCTGAGGTCGGGGAGCATCAGGTCGAGCACGACCAGCTGCGGGCGCTTTGACAGGGCGAGCTCGAGACCCTCGTGGCCGTCCGCGGCGCTGTAGACGATGAACCCCTCGCGTTCGAGGTACGCGCGAACGACCTCGTGGATCGAGGGCTCGTCGTCGACGATCAGGATCCGCTCGTTCATCGCCTGGGCGCCTCAGCGCACCGCGAGCGTACCGGGACCGGTGCTCGCGGCCAGCCACCGCCGCAGCCGCCGCTCCGACAACCGCCCATAGCCAACCACCCGACCGTGCTCGTCGAACAGCACAGGGCGCAGCGGCGGCGCCTGCCCGACCAGCAGCCGCCCCTCCACCGAGCGGGCATCGACCTCGCGCCACTCAAGCAGGCCGTCGGCCGCGAGCCGGTCAAGCAGCGCGCACCCGTGCGCGCACAGATGACAATCAGCCGCGGTCAGCAACCGCAGGGTCATGCCTTCGCTCCCATGTCTGCGAGCAGCTCGCCGGGTGGCACGTACATCGTCGAGTACGCCCGATGCCACACCACCCGCCCATCCGCGTCCAGCAGCATGAACGCATGCCCGTCCTGGGTCGGATGCTCCATCCCGCCGTGGCCGAGCATCCCGTACGCAGCCGACATGCGCGTCGTCGGATCGGCCAGCAGCGGCGTGTGGATCCCGTACTGGCCGGCGGCCTGCGCAAGCTCCGAGGCGGTGTCGGTCGTGATGCTGACCAGGCGAATCCCGTCCCGCGCAAGCCCCCCGTAGTGCTGCAAATCAGCGGACTGGATGATGCACGGCGAGCAGCTGACCCCCTCGGAGAAGAACAGCAGCGTCTTGTGCCCCTCAAGCGACGCGCGCGTGACCTGCCTGCCGGTAACAGCGTCCGTCAGCGAGAAGCTCGGGGCCAGCGACCCAACCGGCGGACCTGCAGTCGTGGCGCCGAGCGTGCCCGCACCATCAACCGACGCGCCACCGCCAGTGCCGTTGTTCGTGATCGCGACGCCCACCAGCGTCACCGCGATCACGCCGACCGCGAGAATCCCGGCATGACGCATCAGCCGTTGGCGCTTCACCCGTGCGCGCGCCAGCGCCTCCTGGCGCAGGCGCTCGGCGCGCGCTTGTTGCTTCTGTTCGAGTCGGTGGGACATCAGTGCATCGCTCCTTCCAGGTCCGATTTGTCGGTGTCACAGCGCGCCGGGCGGCGGAGCGCTCGAAACGCGCCATACCCAGCCGCGACCGCGACCGCCAGCGCCAGCGCCCACCCGACCCCGGACGGTAGCGCCGTCGCAATCTCGCTCGCGCGCGCGTTCAACCAACGGCCGAGCGCCTTCTGAAACCCCGGTGCGCTGCGCGAGTTGCCGGTCACCGCCAGCACGATCAACAGCACGCCCAACAGCGCGAAGCTGACCCCGCCAACCAGCCGGCTGACGCTCGTCCGAACCCGCCGGCCGAAGAGCTCGAGAGAGATCTGCGGGTCGCGTGGGAGGCGGCGAAGCCGCCCGATCCCCAAAGCCGATAGCAGCAGCGGGGTGACCAGACCGAGCAGGTAGAACACGCCAAGCAGCGCGCCCGCCCACCACGACCCCGACACGCCCGCGATCGCAACCGCGCCCGCCAGCACCGGTGCGCAACACGCAGTTGCCGCCCCCGCGAACACGCCCATCACGTAGATCCCGACCAGGCCCGTGGGATCCCCACCGCCGGCGGCAGGCGCATGGCTCCACATCCAGCCGCGCAACGTCGCTACCCCGACCACGACCATCACCGACCCACCCAGCACGAACATCGTCACATGGTTCGCGGCGATCAGCTGCGACAGCCCGGCCGCCCCGACCGTCAGCGGCCACACAACCGTCGCGACGCCGAGCACGAACACCCCGGTCATCGCCGCCGTGCGCCAGCGCCTCGCGCCCGCGACGCTCGCGAGATACGTCGGCAGCATCACGAACGCGCAGCACGGCGCGAAGAACGCCACCATCCCGGCCAGAAACGCGGCCAGCGCCGAGCCTGTGAGCAGCGCCTCACCCATCGCGGTCTGTCATCTCGGTCAGGATCACGATCGTCCTCACCGCAACGATCGGAACAGCCCATGAAGGACCTGTGAAGACGCCGTGCGGAACCTGTGAAGTTCGAGACCTCCACGGGAATCCGCGGATCGCGGCCAAGTCCCCTTGCCGGTCGCCAGTGAGGATGCGTTGACTGCCAGCCGCAGGTTCGGCGACCATCAGTCGCCTGCTGACGGGTACTGGAGATCCAGACCAAGCTGCACCGATGGGCGACCGACGGTCCTGATCGTCGGTTCGATGACCTGTTCAACCTCGTCTGCGACCCGGCCTTCCGGACGGTCGGCTGGGATCGTGTGCGGGGTGATCGAGGGGCACGAACGGCCGGTGTCGACGGTGTGAGGCCACACTCGATCGGCGCCAAGGACGGCGAGGAGTTCCTGCGTGAGCTGCGAGACGATCTCAAGGCGCGCAGGTTCACCCCCCTGCCTGTGCGCGAGCGGATGATCCCGAAGACCGCGGGCAAGGTTGAGGCGATTGGTAATCGGTGTGGCTACTTCAGGACGAGTTGGAATAGCCTGGTAATCCGCTGTTTCTGGGGTCGTGGGGCGGGTGTTGCGGCGCGCTCGAACCGGGGTTATCGCCAGGTTGGGGCGATGACCCGGGTTTGAGCGGGGTTCAGGCGCCCCGGAGGCGGGGCCGGTCGCGGCCGTGGAGGGGTGAGCCGCGGGTGGCGAGGATCTGCTGCGCGGCGTGGTGTGAGAGGTCGCGCATCTCGTCGAGGATCTGTTCGAGCGAGCGGCGGTTGGCGATCCACTCCTGGTAGAGGGCGGCGTCGTCTGCGGGGAGCAGGCGGGAGATGGTGCGGCCTGAGCGCTTCCAGGAGAGCTGCCAGTAGGGGCCGTGGCGCTGTTCGGGGTCGGCGCAGCGGCAGTTGGGGTTCTGGCAGCAGCGGTAGCGGCAGACGAGCGATCCCTCGCAGGCGAACCCGAGATGGAGGATCGGCCTGCTCAAACGTGGGGAGCTACAAGCCCTGCACGTCGGCCGCGCAGCTCCTCGAGCGAGATGAGCTGTTCTGGTAGGCCTCGATGAGGCGTTGGATCGACTGGCTGGCGCGGGTGAGGTCGCGCTCGATCGGGTGGGTAGCGCAGACCCTTGTCGTGCGGCGCGCGCCCGGTCTGGACGCTCGCCAATGCAGCCGTTGAGCGCGCCCAGCCGGCGCGATCGAACGCGGATCTGGTTTGCATGACGTCCTCCTTCTGGACGACGATCGAACACAACCATCCTGACCCGGGAGCCCGCGTTACGGGATCAGCTCGACGGTTTGGCCGAGCGTTCTGGCGAGCGCCTCGTCGAGCGTTGCTAGTCGCGCTGCGTGCTTGGCCGCGAGCGACGCGAGGTAGGCGTCGGTGACCTGGCGGTGGCCGGTGACGTGGTCAAGCGCTGCGTCTGAGTAAGAGATCGAATCCGGCCAGAATTCAGCCCGTTGTGACTGGCGCAGCGCCCCGAGCAGTGGCGCAGCGGTCGCGACGGTCTCGCCAGCTCTGATGAGGTATCGAAGCATTGCCCCCTCGGTGATCGGGCAAAGCGCGATCCGGTCCACGCCCGTCGTCCAGGCGGCGACACGTCCGTGATGTTCGTGTTCGGCGATCACCAGCGCGATCACCGCGTTCGCGTCGAGCAGGTAGGTGCTGCTCACTCGCCGTCCAGCACATCGGCGACCTCGGCGGCAGTGACCGCCCGCCCGAGGCTGAGCACCGGGAACCCGCTCACCGGATCGGTGCTGACCTCAACGGGCTCGCCGAGCGCGGCAAGCCCGCGGACGGCCAGATCAGCAACGGTCGCCGAGAGGGACTGGTGACGCGACGCGGCGAGAGCTTGCGCGCGGCGATGCACCGCTGGTGGGAGGTCGACGGTGGTACGCATCAACTGCATCATAGTAGCATCACGAGCGATGCAGTGTCGCCGTGACCCGCGTAGAGAAGTCCTCGGCCACCGACGCGATGACGGCCCGACGCGGCCTGCAGATACACATCCGAGGATGCGGTCGGTCCAAGAGGCGTTCCGCTGAACGTCCCGGCGCGTCTGCGACGACTCCAGCTCCCGCCCTAGACTCAACGAGCGAGCCTCATACGTCGAGCATTGGTTCGGGGCTGTTTCGGGAGCCGGTTGGTTGTCGAGGTTCGGTATGAGCCTCGCTCGTGGGGCGCTGCGTGCGGGAGCGCGGGTCGTGGTCCGGGGGTGGGCCTGGTCTGGTGAGGGGATCGTGGTCGCCGGGCGCGGGCGTGGGGTGGTGGCCAGGCGTAGTGGGGATACTCCCGTGGTCTAGGCAGAGGCATATGAACCGCAGCTCCCTCCCCGAGGGCCAAACCCTCGTTTCAGAGCCTCCGTCAGACCCAGGGCAGCTCGAGACGCGCTGCGCAGCACCGGCCCTGAGCGCTGGCTCTCCTTCGAGATCAGCGAAACCACGCAGGACAGCTACCGCCAGGAGAAACGCGGCCGCCCCGGCGAGCAGACCCGCTACCGCAAGACCGCCAAGACGATCTTCACGCTCACCTTCCACATCAACGACC
>DAHUYL010000161.1 GCA_027315255.1 Solirubrobacterales bacterium
TCCAGTCGTTCATGTACGACGCTGCGAACAGCGAGCCGGGCGATGTCGATCCCGCGAGGCACGACACGGCCGCGCTGCACAGGTCACCGCCCCACGTGTCCTCGATCGTCAGCCCGAGGCCCAGCTCGACGGCGAGATCACGCAGCAGTCGAGCCGGACCGAGACCACCGACGCGGCTGATCTTCAGGTTGACCGCTTCGGCGACGTGTTCGGCAGCAGCACGCACGAGCGACCGAACGTCGACGATCACCTCGTCGAGGACCACCGGAAGACACGTCCGCCGGCGCACCTGAGCGCACTCGTCGAACGACGCGCACGGTTGCTCGATGCGAAGGCGCGGGAGCCCTTCGAGGAGCCCGACGGCGTGCACGGCGTCGGGGAGCCGCCACGCTCCGTTGGCATCGGCCACGACGAGGTCCTCGGCAGCCGTCGCATCGAGCACCGCGCGGACACGCTCCGCGTCGCGTTCGGGCGAGCTGCCGACCTTCAGCTGGAATCGGTGGATGCCCCGCTCGCGCTGTCCGAGGACGAACTCGACCATCTGACCCACCGGTCCGAGCGGCACCGCGACGTACAGAGGCACCTCGCCGGCGCGCCGCCCACCGAGCAGCTCGCACGCAGACGTGCCGCAGATCTTGCCGAACAGGTCGTGCGCCGCGATGTCGACCACGCTCTTCGCGTAGCCATGGCCGGCGAGGACGCCATCCATCGACGCGCGGAGCGTGCCGATGTTCGTCGGGTCCTGGCCGACGACCGCGTCGCCCAGTTCCGCTAGGGCGGCGCGCGCGCCACGCGCCGACGCGGGCAGGTACGTGGTTCCGAGCGGACAGACCTCGCCGTAGCCCGTCGTGCCGTCGCTCGCCCGCAACGCGACGACCGTGCTCTCGAGCGTCGTGATCCTCCGCTCGCCAGACATCACATAGGTGCCGTGGGCGTAGGTGAGCGTGTAGCCGTAGACCGACATCTGTTCGATGCGCATGTGACCGCTCATATGCCGGACCCCCAGATATCTCCGACGGTGAAGCCGGCAGGAAACGGATCACCCGGGTCGAGCACGTAGCGCGCGTACCCGGTGATCCACGCGGCACCGGTGATCGTCGGCACGACGGCGGGCGTGGCGTGCACACGGGTCTCTCGGACGAGCCGCCCGGTGAACACCGTGCCGAGTGGACCCTCGTTCCGGAGGTCGCGCCCGAGCGGCAACAGCCCGCGGGCATGCAAGACCGCCATGCGCGCGCAGGTCGCGGTCCCGCACGGCGACCGGTCGAGAACGCCGGTCCAGGTGTCGGGGCGGTCCCAGTCGAGCGTGCCCGTGGAGACCACCACGGCGTTTCGCTGGTCCGCATGTGGCCCGCTCGGCGCACCGACGAGACAGGCGATGGTGGGCCCGACGACGTCCGGGTGGTCGGGATGCGCCTGCGGCGCCTGTTCGCGCGCCGCCGCCTTGATGCACTCGCCGATACGGACGAGGTCGCGCCCTTCGTCCGCCGACAGCGACAAGCCGAGGGACGTCGCGTCCGCGATCACGAAGATCATCCCGTCGTACGCGAGATCGACCACCGCGGTGCCGAGACCAGGCACCTCGATCGGCACGTCGAGGGCCATGGCGAAGCTCGGGAGGTTCTCGAACGTCACGCTGCGAGCCCGACCGCTCTCCACCTCGACTCGCACCGCGACGAGGCCGGCCGGGGTCTCGAGCACGAGATCCGTGATGGGCTCCGACACCTCGACCATGCCCGTCTCGACGAGCACGGTGGCGACGCAGATCGTGTTGCTCCCGGACATCGGCGGGTACTCGACCTGCTCCATGACGACGAACCCGGCGTCGGCGGCGGGGTCCGTGGGAGCGAGCACGAGGTTGCAGTTCGCCGCAGGATACCCGCGCGGCTCGCGGAGCATGCGCAACCTCAGCTCGTCGCCGTGCTCGGCGAGGTAGCGCATCTTCTCGAACATCGAGCGTCCGGGCACGTCGCCGACGCCACCCACGACCACGCGGCCCGGCTCACCGGCCGCGTGCGCGTCGACCGCCAGCAGCTCGTTCAACCCCGATCGGGCCCGCATCGGCGGCATCATCGCGTGCGCGGTCGAGGCGGGCGTGGGCGGGAAGCCGCCGGTGCTCACGAGCCGGCTGCCGGGCTGGCCGCGGCACGGCCCAGGTACGCGGCGACGACCCGCGGGTCGTCGGCGAGCTCGCTGCTCGGCCCCGACAACACCACCTCGCCCTGCTGCAGGACGTACGCACGGTTCGTGATCTCGAAGGCCAGCGTGACGTTCTGCTCGACGAGCAGCACCGCGGTGCCCTCCGAGGCGATCTGGACGAGCAGGTCGTACACCGACTCGACCATCTGCGGCGCGAGGCCGAGCGACGGCTCGTCCACCATCAGCAGCTTCGGCTCGGCCATCATTCCGCGGGCGATCGCGAGAACCTGCTGCTCGCCACCGGAGAGCATGCCCGCGAGCCTCGGCAGGTGGTCGCCGAGCAGGGGAAACCGCTCGAGGACCGCCTGCAGCCGCTCGCGCCGCTGCGCCCGGCCCCCGCCGACTCCGAACCCGGCGAGCTCCAAGTTCTCCCGGACGGTGAGCGAGGGGAAGATCCGCCTACCCTCGGGAACCTGTACGAGCCCGCGGCGCACACGCGTGGCCGGAGCGATGCGGCGCAAGTCGTCGCCGCGGAAGACGAGCTCGCCCTCACGAGGTTTGACGAGTCCCGAGATCGCCTTCAGGACCGTCGACCTGCCGGCGCCGATCGCTCCGATCAGCGCCACGATCTCACCCTCGCCGACGGTCAGGGACACTCCCGACACCCCGCGCACCGGTCCGTAGAAGACCGTCATGTCGCTCAGGGAGATGACGTTCATCCGCGCCGCCTTCCGAGGTACGCGTCGACGACCCGTTGGTCGCTCCGCACGTCTTCGGGGCTCCCTTCTACGAGCAGACGGCCGCGCTGGAGCACCGCCACCCGCGTGGCGAGCTGCATCACGAGCTCGACGTCGTGCTCGATCATCACGACCGTGACGCCGCTCTCCCACGTGCGCCGGATCACCGCGACGAGCTCCTCGCGCTCGACCGAGCTCACCCCTGCGGCGGGCTCGTCGAGCAGCAGCACGCTCGGCTGCCCCATCAGCGCGCGAGCCACCTCGAGTCGCTTGCGCATCCCGTAGGGCAGGTCGGCCGCGAGCACACGTGACTTGTCGGCGAGGCCGACATACTCCAGCCAGCGCTGTGCCTCGTCGGCGAGCGCTCGCTCGGCGCGACGCATCGCCGGCGTGCCGAGCAAGGTGCCGAGCAGACTCGCGCTCGATCGCAGGTGGGCTCCCGCGAGGACGTTCTCGTGCGCTGAGAGGCGCGGAAAGACGCGCACGTTCTGGAAGGTGCGCCGGATCCCGAGCGCAGCGACATCGGGCACCGCCATCCGCGTGATGTCGCGCCCGTCCAAGCTCACGGTCCCGGCGCTCGGGCGGTAGTAGCCGGTGAGGCAGTTGAAGAACGACGTCTTCCCGGCACCGTTCGGGCCGATCACCGCGTAGAGCGCGTGCTCGGCGATGTCCAGCGAGATCCCTGCGAGCGCCTCGAGCCCGCCGAAGCGCAGCGAGAGCCCATCGACTGCGAGACGGGACATCACGGCGTCCGTTCGACGCCGGCGGCACGATGTCGCGCGGCGACGGCCTCACCGCGCCGCCCGCGGAACTGCGCGACGACGCGAGCGGCACGATCGAGCCCAAGGCCGGTTTCGGGCCACACTCCCTGCGGGCGCAGCACCATGATGAGCACCAGCACGACTCCGAAGACGAGCAGCCGCGCCTGCGCGAATTGGCGGAACACCTCGGGGAAGGCGACGACGATCCCCGCTCCGAGCAGACCGCCCCAGATGCTGCCGATTCCGCCGATCGACACGGCCATCACGACGAGCAGCGACTCGTTGAACCCGAAGCTCGGCGGAGCGATCGCGATGAACGCGGAGCCGTACAGCGATCCGGTGATCGAGCCGAACACGCTTCCCGCCATGTAGGCGTAGAGCTTGAAGCGGCGCACCTTGATCCCCATCGCCTGCGCCGTGTCCTCGTCCTCGCGGATCGCCAACCAGGCCCGACCGAGACGGGAGTGGCGCACCCGGAAGCTGACGGCGACGAACACCAGCACGAGCACGAGAAAGACGTTGTAGTAGCCGTCGTTCGTCGTGACCACGAGACCGCCGATGCGCAGGGGCGGGATCCCGGAGATCCCCTCCGGACCGCCGGTCTGGTTCAAGTTGGTCACGACTTCCTGGATGATCTCCCCGAAGCCGAGCGTCACCACCGCGAGGTAGTCGCTGCGTAGCCGCAGGGTCGGCAGGCCGACGAAGACCGCTCCGAGAAGCGCTGCGCCAACCGCAGGCGGGATCGTGGCGAGGATCGGCCAGTGCAGGTCCACGGAGAGGAGCCCGGTCATGTACGCGCCGATAGCGAAGAAGGCGGCGAAGCCGAGGTCCAGCATGCCCGCGTAGCCGACGACGAAGTTCAGACCGAGCACGAGGCACATCAGGATCTCGATCTGCACCGCGATGCTCATCACGTAGTTGCCCTGCCCGGTCTCTGGCAGGATCGCGGCGGCGGCGAGCGCGGCGAGCGCGATCAGCGCGCTGCGGTTGCGCGCCATGGTCGCGAGCGGCGAGTCCGGACGCGACCCCCTGCTCGCGCCCGCGCGCCGCACTGCGGGATGCGAGGGCTCCGGTGCCGCGCGGGTGCCGCGAGCGCTCACGTCGGATCCGATACCGCTCGTCCCAGGCGGCGAGCTAGACCCGCTGGCCAACGCGCTCTCCGAGCAGCCCGGTCGGTCGCACCCACAACGTGAGCACGAGGGCCCCGAACGCGAACATCAGCGCCCACTGCGCCCCGAACAGGCCGGTGCCGACCGACTCGAGGATGCCGAGCATGAGGCCCCCGATGGCGGCACCGGCGACGCTGCCGATCCCACCGAGCACTGCTGCCGTGAAGGCCTGCAGCCCGATGGAGAATCCCATCAGGTAGTTGATCTGACCGTAGTAGAGGCTCGCCATCACCGCCGCGGCACCGGCG
Organism: Solirubrobacterales bacterium; assembly: GCA_027315255.1. GTDB lineage: Bacteria > Actinomycetota > Thermoleophilia > Solirubrobacterales > Solirubrobacteraceae > Palsa-465. The sequence goes on from DAHUYL010000161.1 coordinate 5,055, forward strand.
AGTGCCCCCCCGATGAAGAACACGAGCGAGATGATCCGGTCGGTGTTGATACCCATCAGGGTCGTCGCCGCCCGGTCCTGCGCCACGGCGCGCATCGCGGTGCCGAGCATCGTGTGGTTCACGATCCAGTAGACGGCGAGGATGAGGACGACCGCGATCACCACGATGCCGAGCTGGGTCCAGGTGTAGTGGACCGACGCGACCGAGAACCCGTTGCTCGGAGGTGTCACCGGGTAAGGAAGGTAGTTCGACCCCCAGCTCGGGATGTTGAGCACCCCGTTCTCGAGGATCTGCGAGACGCCGAGGGCGGCGATCATCAAGCTGAGGATCGCCGCCCTCGACATCGGGCGGTACACGAGGCGCTCGACGCAGACGGCAAGGACGCCGCCGGCGATCATCGTCACCAGGCCGACCCAGATGACGTTGCCCCAGTTGACCTTCGTGCCGACGGTGACCGCTCCGAGCACGGCGTAGCTGACGAACGCCGCTGCCATGTAGAAGTCACCGTGGGCGAAGTTGATCAGCCGCAGGATTCCATAAACCATGGAGTACCCGACGGCGATCAGCGCGAGGAACGCTCCGAGGAACAGGCCGGCGACGATGTCGGGGAATACAACGTTCCAGGACATCGTGTCCTCACGCTCCCGCCGAAGAACCTCCCTCGCGACCGATCACGCCGGCGGCTGGTGCGGAGCGAGGACGTAGGTGCCGTGCTCGACCTCGACGATGACGAAGTGCGCTCCGACCCGCGTGCCGTTGGCGGCGAAGGACACCTCACCGGTGAGCCCCGAGAACTTCACCTTGTGCAGCGCGGCGATCACCTTCGGCCCGGAGAGGCTTCCGGCATTCTTCGCGGCATGCGCGAGCGCGTACATGGCGTCGTAGCCGTACGCGGAGTAGGGGCCCGGCTGGGAGTGGAACGCATTCGTGTATCCGGAGTCGAACGCCTTGGCCGCGCTGCCGGTCAGGAAGCTCGTGAGCACGGCGATCGTCGCATAGGTCCCGGTGGCGTCGGCACCGGCGTCCTTGATGAAGGTCGGGTCGACCGACCCGTCCGCACCGGTGAACGGGATGTTGAGACCCGCCGAGCGGAGTTGGCGTACGAACTCGGCTCCCTGGGCGAAGTACCCGGTCCAGTAGATGCCCGTCGCGCCGTCGCTGCGGGCGGTGTTGACGATCGCCGTGAAGTCTTGGGTCGTGTCCGGCACCGCCTGGATCGGCAGGGCCTCGGTCGAGGTGCCCTTCAGCGCCGCGGCGGTCAGCCGGGCGATGCTCACCGCGTAGGTCGACTGGTCGTCGACGATCAGCAGCTTCTTCACCTTGAGGACCTTGGTGAAGAACGACGCCGCGGCCTTCGACTCCGGCACTCCGTTGGGGTCGACGAGGAACACGTTGTGATAACCGGCCTGCGTGAGCGTGGCCGAGTTGGCGGCGGCCTGGATGTTCGGGATCTTGGCACGCGAGTAGATCGGCTCGGCAGGTTGCGCGGCGCTCGAGCAGTAGCCGCCGACCTGGGCCTGTACACCGAGCGAGACGAGCTTGTTCGCCGCGTTCACCGACGTCTGCGGATCGCATGCGTCGTCCTCCTCCTTGAGGACGATCTTGTGGCCGAGCACCCCCCCGGCGGCGTTGATCTTGTCCGCCGCGAGCCGCTCGCCGTCGTAGATCTCCGTACCTGCCTGCGCCTCGGCACCCGTTTCGGGCTCCGAGACGCCGACCACGTACGGGCTCGCGGCGTGCGGCTTGCTCGCCGACGCGACGCCGGCGAAGGCGAACACCGAGCCGCTGGTTGCCAAGACAGCCGTCCCCGCGATCGCGGAACGCTGAAGTACCGACCTGATCTTCACAATTCCCCCCCCTAGTTGTCTGCGGAACGCTCCCCCATATGTGCGAGCGGCGACAACACGCGAGCCTGCGGCAGGCGAGAGCCTCGCGCGCCGTCCTCGTCCGCGGCCGTCGGCAGCAGATGGAGATGAGTGGGCCGCTCGTGATGGTACCGACGCCCCTCGACCCAGACAACTGGCGGTCGTCGCAAAACGCGGCCCGTGAGGTAGACAACTGTCGAACGCGGCTGCACCACGAGGTGCCGGAGCACTGACGGCGAGCTCGAGGCGGGCGACCGAGGCTCCGTCGGCCCGGAGCCTCAGCGGGCCCCGAGGCGGTCGAGCTTCAGGCCGAGGTGGACGGCGAGTCGGTCGAAGCCGCTGTGCATGTCGATCCCCGAGATCCGCTCCGCCTTCTCGAGCCGGTAGTAGAGGGTTCCCCGGTGGAGGTGGAGCGCCTCGGCCGTCGCCTTCGCGTCGCACCCGAGGTCGAGGTAGGTCTCGAGCGTCTCGATCACGGCGTGATCGCCCGAGCGGAGCAGCGCGACGACCCGAGGGTCGATGGCCGCTCCGACGGACTCGGCCGGGAGCTGCGTCAGCGTGCGGAACACCCCGAGGTCTCGCCACGCGGCGAGCCCCTGGTTCCCCGGCATGGCTTCGGCGGCCCGCGCGGCGAGACGCGCCTGTCGGTAGGAGGTCGCGGCTCGGGCGAGCTCCGGCTGCGGATCGCCGATGCCGGCGACGACACGCGGCGCCGCGCACAAGGGGGCGAGTCGGCGGAACACGGCCTCGCGGCCCGCGCGCGCGAGGCCGGCGGCCGCGGAGTCGTCCCCGCCGGCGGCGACGGGGACGAGCAGGACGCCGTGATCCCCATAGGCGACCTCGAGCAGGCCGCCGGCCGGCGCCATCCAGCTCACGTCGGAGAGTCCCTCCTCGAACACCGCCTCGAGGTCGGCCCGGCTCGCCGGCTCGAGTGGCTGGATCACGACAGCGACGACGCTCCCCCCGGTGAACACCGTCTGGTCGAGAAGCTGCCTCGCCGCGGCGTCCCGCAGCTCCGGCGACGGCGACAACAGGTTCGAGAGCGCCTGGTGCAGGGGGCGCCGTGCGAGCTGCTCGTAATGGAGGATCTGTGCCGCATGGTGGGCGGCCTGGGCGATCGCATCGAAGAGGTCGTCGCAGATCCTGCCTCCCGGGTCGATGAGCCAGAGGTAGCCGAGCGGCTGGCCGCGGTACCGGACGGGGGCGCAGAGTCGGTCGAGGATGCCTGCCTCGATCTGCCCAGGGACGCGCACGGGACCTCGGGCCCGGGTGATCCCGGAGCGCTGGACCCAGGCGACGACCTCGGCCGAGGACGTGCGGTGCAGCACCGAGTCCCGGCGCATTGAGTCGATCGGCTCCGCCTGCGACGAGTGCGCGAGCATTCGAAGCTCCAGGTCCTCGAGGACGGCTGGGGCACCGACCAAACCTGCGATGTGATCGGCGACGAGCTGCAGCTCCGACGTCAAGCGGGGCTCCACCTCCTGTCCGGCACGCGACGGCTACGTCGACCACACTATTCCGGAGCGACCGTCTGGGCCTGAACAACTGTCCAGGGACGCGATGCAGATCGAGGCCCGGTCCGACGTCACGACGGCGCCCGCGGAGTCCCTTCTCGAAGCGGCTCCGTCGCAACGGGCCCCTCCTTGCAACCCGCCGGCCCCTGGCCGAGCGACTCCGGTCCGGCGAGGTCGCCGAGCGGGAGCGGAAACGCGACGCTCCGCGAGTGAAGGTCGCCGACGGCCCCGAGCTCGGCGCCGGTCGCGGCCGACATCGCGAGCTGCAGCACGGGTCCGCAGGTGCGCCCCTGGCAGTAGCCCATCCCGCAGCGAGTAAGGCCGCGCACCTCACGTGCCGTGCGCGCGCCGCCGGCGATCGCCGCCAGCACCTCCGCCCACGTCACGTCCTCACAGCGACAGACGATCGTCGCCGGTGCGAGGCGCTCCACCCAGCCACTCTCGACCCGGTAGCGGCGCTCCAGGCCCTCCGCGAAACGGCGGGCGCGATCGAGCGCGACGTGGCCGCTCCCACCCTGAGCCGGTGGGACGCCCTCGCCGCCCTGCGTGCCGCCGAGGAGGTACGCGGTCGCGGCACGCCCCGCGAGCGCGCCCTCGAGCTCGGCAACCTCCGAACCGGCGATGCCCGTGAGCTCACCGGCGACGAAGACCCCGGGGACAGAGCTCGCCATCGTCGCGTCGTGGGCGCTGCCGGCCGCCTCGCCCGCGACGCCGCGGCGGTCGTCGAGCCCGAGCTGGCGCGCGAGCTCGAGGCGCGGCACGAACCCGAACGAGCAGCACACAGCGTCGACGGCGATGCGCTCGACGCGCCGCGAGCGTCGCCTCCAATCCTCGTCGACGGTCGCGACGACCGCGTGCGAGACCGAACCGTCGCCCTCGCAGCGCACGACCATGCGGCCGAATCGCAGCGGGACGCCGTGCCGGGCGAGCAGGGCCGCGTACCCCACGGCCTCGGTGAGCTTGCTCGGGTGTCGTGCGAGCGCGCCCACCAAAGGAGCGAGATCGCGACGCCGGCGCGCCTCCACGACGCCGACGACGTGCGCACCCGCTCGCACCAAGCTCGCAGCAACCGGGAGGAGAAACGGGCCGCTCCCCGCCAGGAGGACACGCCTGCCCACGCTCAGGTTCTGCGACTTGACGAGCGCCTGCGCCGCGCCCGCCGTCGTCACGCCCGTGAGCTCCCATCCGGGGAACGGAAGTGCGAGCTCCGTCGCGCCCGTCGCGACGACGAGAGCCCGCGCGGCGAGAACGCTCGCGCCCGTCGGCCCGTGCAGGTGCAGCGTGAAGCCGCGGTCCGATTCCGCGAGCGCCCAGACGGTGCGTCCGAGGAGCAGCCTGACCTGACCGTGCTCGGCGAGCAAGTGGTACCGCGCGGCCAGCCGCGGACCCGCGGGACCGGTGGGCCCAGCTGCATCTGCGTGCACGCCGTCGGCGCGACCCTCGACCGCGTCGACGAGCGGCTGGCGGTGGATCTGTCCGCCCAACCGTTCGCTGGAATCGACGAGGGCCACCCGCACACCTGCGGCACCGGCCGCGAGCGCTGCGGCCATTCCGGCAGGTCCGGCACCGACGACGGCCAGGTCAACGGCCGCAGGTTCCGCAGTCTCCGCCCTCGCGCCGGCCGCTCGGCCCGCGGCCGACGAAGCTCCCGGTCGTGCTGCAGGTGCCACCCGGCCGAGCGACGCCGAGGTCCGCACGGCGTCGCCGTCACGAAGCGTCCGGACGCAGGCACGCACCGCCACCTCGTCGTTCACGTCGACCAGGCAGTCGAAGCAGGTGCCGATGCCACAGAACAGCCCGCGCGCCGCGCCGGCGCGCCGCGACCGCCGCCACGTGCGCACGTCGCTTGCGAGCAGCGCACCCGCGACGGTCGTCCCGGGTGCCACCTCGAGCTCCCGGCCGTCGAAGGTGAAACGGATCGTCCGAGCTCCGTCGAGAGGCGTCACTGGCCCGTTGCGAACCGCGTCGCGGCGAACGGCGCAGGATCCACCTCGGTCGCGTGACCGAGCACGAGCGCCGCGACGAGCTCGCCGGTCGCCTCGGACAGGCCGATCCCGGCGCCCTCGTGACCGGTCGCGTGCACGAGGCCCGGGACCGCGCCGTCGGGGCCGATGATCGGCATCCGGTCGGGGGTGGCAGGGCGGAAACCCACGTAGGCCCGCAACAGCCGGACGGCACGAAGCCCGGGGAAAAGCGAGGCAGCGCGCGCCGCGATCTCCGCGACGACCTCCTGGTCGACTCGGCGCGAGAAGCCCGCGAACTCGCGCGACGAGCCGAGGAGCATCGTTCCGCTGCGCGTCGACTCGACGACGGCCGAGCAGCTCCGTCCATCGTCGCCGGCGTGGACGGAACCGACGTAGCCGGCCTCGGCGACCTTGTGGAGCGTGACCGGAGCGACCGGCTCGGTGACGAGCACGTGGCCTCGGCGCGGCACCACGGGGACGGTGGCGCCGAGCCTCGCTGCGACGGTGCCGCTCCAGGGGCCGCCGGCGTTGACGACGCAGGTGCCGATCGACACCCGCCCCCGGGCGGTGTCGGCGGCGACGATGCGCCCGTCCGCGTCGTGCTGCGCGCCCGTGACCTCGGCGGGCCAGACGAGGCGCACGCCGAGCCCGCGCAGCTCGGCCACGCGCGACGCGGCCGCCAGCATCGGCTGCACCTGACAGTCCTGGTCGTAGAAGACGCCGCCGGCGAGGCCCGGGGCGACGAACGGCTCCACCTCACTCAGCTCGTCGCTCTCGAGCAGCCGCACCCGCGCGCCGCCCGCGGCTTGAGCTCGGGCGAGAGTCCACAGCTCGTGCCGCTCCGCCGGGGTCCTCGCGAGGACCACCCCGCCCTTTGGCTCGAGCTCGATGTCGTCGCCCACGAGCTCGCCCCGGCGGTGCCAGAGCTCGATGCTGCGGAGCGCGAGATCGAGCTCGGGCCCGGGAAGCTTGTCCGACACGAGGAGGTTGCCCTCGCCCGAGGAGCTCGCACCGTCGGCCGGAGCCGCGCGATCGACGACGCAGACCTCGGCGCCTGCAGCGGCGAGGAATGCTGCGACGGCCGTTCCGACGATGCCGGCCCCGATGACGAGGACGTCGGTCGAACGCGGGAGCTCGTCGGGCACCCGACCGACCGCGAGCGCCGTCGTCATCGACCTGCTGCGCCACCGAGGAGGAAGCCCACCGGGAACGGGTCGTCGGGGTCGAGAAGGTAGGACGCGATACCGGTCAGCCACGCCCGGCCGCGCACCGTCGGCACGACCGCCGGCCGGTCCCCGACCGTCGTCACCCCGACGAGTCGACCGACGAAACGGGTGCCGATGACCGATTCGTGGACGAACTCCTCGCCGAGCTCGAGCTCGCCACGCGCGTACCGCTGTGCCATTCGCGCCGACGTCCCGGTGCCGCAGGGCGACCGGTCCAGCCAGCCCGGGTGGATCGCGACCGCTGCGCGGGCCGGGAGGTCGCCGCGCGGCGGCTCAGCGAGGATCACGTGCCGGCACTCTCGGATCTCCGGTTGCTCCGGATGCGAGAACGAGAGCTGCTCGTTCACCGCGGCCATGATCGAGAGCCCCGCGTCGACGAGCTCGTCATGGCGCGCCGGGGCCACCGCGAGTCCGGCGGACTCGGCGTCGACGATGGCGTAGAAGTTGCCCCCGTACGCAAGGTCGAGGCGAATCTTCCCGAGCGCGGGCACTTCGACGATCGCGTCCTCGAGGTGCACGTAGGAGGCCACGTTGCGGATCGTCACGCTCTTCGCGTGGCCCGATTCGACCTCGACCGACGCCTCGACGAGCCCGGCAGGCGTGTCGAAGCGGATGACGGTCACCGGCTCGCGCGCTTCGACCATTCCAGTCTCGACGAGCACGGTGGCGGTGCCGATCGTGCCGTGACCACACATCGGAAGGCAGCCCGAGACCTCGATGAACACGACGCCGACGTCCGCGTCCGGCCGGCACGGCGCCTGCAGGATGACACCCGACATCGCCCCATGGCCGCGCGGCTCGCGCATGAGCATCGTGCGCAGGTCGTCCCGCTGGCGCATCACGTGGAGGCGCCGCTCGGCCATCGTCGAGCCGGGCAGCTCGCCGACGCCCGACGTCACCACCCGGGTCGGCATGCCTTCGGTGTGGCTGTCGACGGCGCCGATGACGAGACCCGAGCGCATCCTCGTGACCTAGAGGAGCGCCCGCGTCGCGGCGCGCACCACCGACGCGGTGTCGTCGTCGAGCGGCAGCCGGGGCAGGCGCACCGGCCCCCCGTATCGCCCTGCCTCGCTCTGGGCGAGCTTGATCGCCTGGACGAACACCCGGGAGTCTGCGTCGTAACGGAGCAACGGCAGCATCGCCAGGTACCCCTCCACTGCGTCACGCCACCGCTCCGCGACGCACGCCTCGTAGAGCTCGACGGACTTGCGCGGGAGCGCGTTCACGAAGCCGGCGATCCAGCCGACGGCGCCCATCAACATGCTCTCGACGAACGTGTCGTCACACCCGCAGAGGATCTGCATCGCGGGCGCGGCCTGGCGAATGGCGGCGACCCGACGCGCATCCTGCGAGAACTCCTTCACGGCCTGCACCTCGTCGATCTCGGACAGCCGAGCGAGCAAGGACGGAGCGAGGTCGACACGGGTCGAGTACGGATTGTTGTAGGCGATTATCGGCAGGCCGGCGCGTGCGACCTCGCGGTAGTGCGCCACCGTCTCGTCGTGGCTCGGCAGATGGGACGTCGGGGGCAGGCACATCACGGCCGGGCAGCCTGCCGCCCCCGCCTGCTCGGCCCAACGGCGCGCCTCGACCCCGGTCCTTCCCGAGACTCCCGGGATCACCGGTATTCGCGCGCCCACCGCCTGTATCGCCGCTTTGACCGTCGCGGCCCGCTCGTCCTCCGTGAGCGCCTCGTACTCGCCGAGCGAGCCGTTCGGCACGATCCCGGCGACCCCCTCGTCGGCGAGCCAGTTGCAGTGCTGCTCGAAGCTGTCGAGGTCGAGCCGGCCGGCATCGGTGAACGGCGTCGTCGTGGCGGCGTAGACACCTCGGAACGCGAACGGCTTCGGCGAGCTCACTCAGGACCTCCTTGCATCGCGGTCGCGCAGCGCGACTCGGGCTGTGCCGGCAACCCTAGAGGTGACCCGCCGCCGAATGAAGCGACAGACAACCAAAGGATCGCCGCCGGAGACTCGACATCTGTCCAAGCCCACGCGAAAGCCGTTCGCTGCTCGTGCTCGTGCTGCAGACTGTGCGCAATGACCGTGCCCGAGCAGGCCGCACCGCTCGTCGCGTTGTTCGAAGGGCTCCCGCACGTCATGTTCAGCCTCAAGAGCCTCGATGGCAGGTACCTCGCAGTGAACCAAGCCTTCGCCGACCGGGCCGGCTGCAAGAGCCCGGTGAGCGTCGTCGGCACGCGCGCCGTCGACCTGTTCGCTCCGGAGCTCGCGCTCTCCTACGAGGCTCAGGATGCTGCGCTCGTCGAGACCAACAGAGCCGTCCGGCGCCAGCTCGAGCTCATCAGCCGGCCCGACGGTGACCTCGGTTGGTACGTCACGAACAAGTCGCTCGTGCGCGACGGCACCGGGCGTCCGATCGCGATCGCCGCGGTCTCCGTCGACGAGCACACCGCGAAGACGGACCCCTCGATGGACCGGCTCGGAGCAGCGCTGCGTCACCTCCGCGAACACTTCGACGAGCCGCTCAACCTCGCGGAGCTCGCGGCGATCGCCGGCATGCGGCCGGCGACATTCGAGCGCCGAATGCGCCGCGTGCTGGGCTTGTCGCCCCGCCAGCTGCTCGTACGCGCGCGCGTCGAGGAGGCAGTGCACCTGCTCGTCTCGACGACGAGGCCGCTCTCCGAGGTGGCCGCAGCGTGCGGCTTCTTCGACCAGGCGGCGATGAACCGTCAGATGCGCCAGCTGCTTGGAGTCACGCCCGGCTCGGTCCGGAGAGCAGCCCGTGACGGTGCAGCGTCTCGCTGACCACCTGCTCGCGCGTCCAGTGCAGTAGCTCGACGGAGCCGACCGGCGAGAGCTCGGCGGTGTCCACCTCGAAGCCGGCGTCCAGCGCCGCGAGGCGCAACTTCCCGCTCGATCCGCACAACCGCACACGATCGACGCGTCGAGCCGCGATCCGAGCCAGGAACGCCTCCTCGCGCTCGGCCGTCGCGCTGGGCGGCGCGCCGGGCACCGCCGGGTCGACGGAGATGTCGAGCGCGACCCCGAGCCGATCGGCGATCGCGAGCGCGAGCTCGAGCGCGCCGCGATCGACGCCGGCACCGACCTCGTCACCTCCGAGCCCGTCCTCGTCGGGCGCTCCGCAGTCGCGCGCGGCCTGGTCGCGCCGGCCTGTGCCGAGGCGAAGGCTCACGGCAGGCACCACGCGGAGCCGAAACACGTTGCGCTCGACCCGCAACCCTGTCGGGTCCTCGCCCTCGGAGAGCATCTTCCACAACCCCATGGCAGCCTCGAGCTCGAGGTCCGGACGCGCGCCGCCCACCGCGCGCCACCGTCCGAGCGAGGCGACGTAGTGCGGACCGCCAGCCTTCGCCACCGCGCCGACCGACGACCGCTTCCAACCACCGAACGGCTGACGGCGCACCACCGCTCCGGTCGTCACACGGTTGACGTAGAGGTTGCCGGCCTCGACGCGTTCCGACCACACCGCCACCTCGGCCGGGTCGAGCGTCTGCAGCCCCGCGGTGAGTCCGTAATCCGTGGCGTTCTGCAGCTCGATCGCGTGCTCGAGATCCCGCGCGCGCATCAGGCCGAGCACGGGCCCGAAGCACTCCGTGAGGTGGAACGGGCTGCCCGGTCGGACGCCGAGCTTCACTCCGGGGCGCCACGCGGTGGCGACCGCGCCAACCTGCGTCGGTGCGACGAGCCACTCCTCCCCCGGCTCGAGCTCGCTCAAGGCCCCACGCAGCGCGCCCTGCGGCGCCCGGATGAGGGGACCCACCTGGGTGGCGAGATCGTCGGCCCGGCCGACCCGAAGCGACCTCACCGTGTCGGCGAGCCGTGTGCGAAAGCGCTGCGAATCGTAGAGAGGTGCCTCGACGATCGCCAGGCTCGCGGCCGAGCACTTCTGGCCGGCATGGCCGAACGCCGATCGCACGAGATCGCGGATCGCATCCTCCTCGTCGGCGGCCGCGGTGATGACGACCGCGTTCTTCCCGCTCGTCTCGCCGTGGAGCGCCAGCGACGGACGCCACGAGAGGAACATCCGTGCGGTCTCGAAGGCACCGGTGAAGATCACCGCGTCGACCCCGGGATGGCTGACGAGGCGCTTCCCCGCTTCGCCGTCGGCACACGGGACGAACTGGAGCACGTCCTTCGGCACACCCCCCGCCCAGCACTGGCGGGCGAGCTGCGCGGCGGTCAGCACGGACTCGGGTGCCGGCTTGAGCACGACCGCGCTCCCGGCCGCGAGCGCGGCCAGCACACCGCCAGCCGGGATCGCGTACGGGAAGTTCCACGGCGGGACCACCGCGACCGTCCGGTACGGCTCGAACGTCGCGCAGTGCGGCGACTCGAGCTCGAGGGCTCGATCGGCGTAGAAGCGGGCGAAGTCGATCGCCTCCGAGACCTCAGGGTCGCCCTCGCCGACCGTCTTCCCGGCGTCGCGCGCCATCACCGCGAGGGTGTGTCCGCGCTCGCGCGCCATCACTTGCGCGACGGCCCGCAGAATACGTCCACGCTCACGCGCGCCGAGATCTCGCCAGCCCGACGCGCTGCGCCGGGCCACGTCGACGGCCCGGTCGACGGTCGCCACGTCGGACTCCACGTACCGGTAGAGCGTCTCTCCAGGAACGAAGGGGTTCTCGCCCCGGCCGGTCATCGGCGCCAGCACCTCCTCGCCATCAACGACGGCGGCCACCTCCCCGAGCGGCTCGGATGCGAGCTCCTCGAGCGCCGCAGCGAGCCAGGCCCGATTGCGGGCGAGGCTGAAGTCCGTGTCCGGCTCGTTCGCAAACGACTGCGCCGAACCCGACGAGATCGTGTCGCGGGCCCCGCGGTCCTGGAGCCGACGGGGCGGCGGCGGCGGTTCGAGCCGAGCGCGAACCGATGAGCGGAACCGGTCGCGCTGTTCCGACCACGACGGCGACCCGACGTCGAGGTCGAACAGGTGCGAGAGGAAGTTCTCCGGTGAGGTGTTCTCGTCGAATCGCCGCACGAGATAGGCAACCGCCGCGCCGAAGTCGCCGCGAGCGACGATCGGAGCGTAGAGCAGCATCTCGCCGGCGATCCTCCGGGCTGCGAGCGCCTGTGGGTTCGCCATCCCTTCGAGCATCTCAAGCTCGATCGCCGCGCCGGTCGCCTCCCGTAGCGCGAGCGCCCAGCCGATGTCGAACACGTTGTGACTTGCGACGCCGACCCGCAGCGCCCCGGCGCCCTGCCGCGCGACAGCGAGATCGAGCAGTCGCTTGAAGCTCGCGTCGACCTCCGCTTTCGACCCGAACGGCGCCTGCGGCCAGTCGCGCAGCTCAGCGTCGACGCGTTCCATCGCCAGGTTGGCACCCTTCACCAGCCGCACCTTGACCGTGCCACCGCCGCGTTCGTGGCGCCGCCTAGCGAACTCCGTCAACTCCTCGAGCGCGGCGTAGGAGTCCGGCAGGTAGGCCTGGAGCACGATGCCCGCGTCGAGCCCGTCGAGCTCGGGATCGGCGAGCGCCTGCTCGAACGCGTCGATCGTGAGGTGGAGGTCGCGATACTCCTCGACGTCGAGGTTGACGAACTTCGCCGGGCGCGCGCGAACCGCAGCGCGGTAGATCGGCGCGAGCTGGCCGGCGATCCGTGCCACCTCGTCGTCGTAGGCGAGCACGTCGAGCTGGGCGCAGATCGACGAGATCTTCACCGAGACGTAGTCGATCTCCGGGCGCGCGAGCAGGTCGACCACCGCGCGCACGCGGTCGGACGCCTGCCGCTCACCGAGGATCGCCTCGCCGAGAAGGTTGGCGTTGAGCCGGATCCCCTGGCGGCGGCGGCGGCGGGCGTGACGGGCGTAGGCGCGTCGCTCCGCCGGCAAGATGATTCCGCGGAGCTCACGTCCGAGCCGTGCGCGCACTACCGGCATGACGAGCCTGGGTGCGACCGGCGCGAGGTGGCCGGCCATCTCGAGCCCGAGCCGGTCGAGACCGGTGGCAAAGCTCGGCGTACCGCGCTCGTCGAGCAGGTCGCGCAGACGCCGCGCGCTTCGGCGTCCGTCGCTGATGCGCAGCACCTGGTCGGTCAGCTCGGCGAGGAACTCTCGGCTGGACGGGTCGCCGACGAGCGCGGCGATCCGCTTGCGCCTGACACGGTCGGCGCGGTCTTCGAAGGACCGCGCGACGTGCATCAGCTGCGCCGCGATCTCCTCGGCTCGCTGCAGAAGGGCGTCGTCGTCGGGTCGCGCGTCCATAGCTGTCACACATCCATTGAACGCCCCTCGTATTGGCCGGATGCGTCCTGCACAGGCGCGATCTTCGCCAATCTGCACACGCCGAGGCGGTCGACGACCGCTGGGTTGCCGCGATCGGACCGGTCGGTGACCGAGGTGAGCCTGCCGAGCGCGTCGCAGTTCTCGGTGGCGGTCCTTGGGCCGGGGTCGGTGAGCGTCGCCCACGTGCCGGAGCCGGGTCCACGACGTGTCAGCCAGCTACCGGAACCACAGCGTCGAGGACGAGCCGGAGTCGCACACGGGTGCGGCGCTCCCGCAACTCTCGGATGCTGGGCCAGATCCGCGTCAGATCGTTCGGCACCGGCCGCGACGTCGAGACGCGCACGGCCGCGACCTCGCCTTTTCCGGAGGAGGTGGGCGGACGGCACGCGAACCGCTGGATCGACGTCGGCGGGCGGCTGATCCACGTGGGGACCAGGGCCCGGACTGTCGCACCCGTCGAAGTGCCATAGGAACCGTGACGACGAGCAGGGTGATCGCTTCGCGCACGGCGCCGCCAGACTTGGCACTCCTTCGGGCGAAACGACAGGAGATCCTGCGGCTCGCGGCCCGTCACGGCGCGTCGAACGTCCGGGTCTACGGCTCGGTCGCCCGGGGTGCAGCGCATCCGAAGAGCGCCATCGACCTGCTCGTCGGTTTCGAGCGTCGACGCAGCCTCGTTGACGAAGTAGAGCTGCAGCAGGAGCTCGGGCTATTCCTCGGCCATCGGGTCGATCTCGCCGAGGAGGTGCATCACGCCATCCGAGACCGCGTGCTTGCCGAGGCTCTCCCGCTTTGAGCGTGACGCGTGACATCCTCTACGTCACCTACAACACCGAGACCATCAACCTCATCAGGTCCTACGGTCCGGACAACCCGGCTGCACTCGAGAACGATGCGGATATTCGCGACGCGACGTTGTACCGGCTCCAGACGCTCTCCGAGTCCGCAAGCCTGCTCTCCGAGGCGCTCAACGACCGCCATCCTGAGATCCCGTGGGCGGCGATCGCCGGGTTCCGCAACCGCCTCGTGAACGGGAAAACGGAAGTGAAAGCGGAACGCGTGTGGGAGGTCTTCGCCCAGTACCTCGCTCCGCTGCACGATGTCGCTCGGGAGGAGCTGCTTCACCTCCGGAGCGAGCTCGACCGGGACGCGGGGCTCGACCTCGGGTTCTAAGGACCGCGCCGCGCATCGGGGCCGTGATCGCCATGTGTGGGCCGTAGTCACTCGTACTCGAACTTCGACGACGTGCAGAAACGCCTACAGCCGCTCAAGTCGAGCGTCTGAGGGGTACACCGCGAGACACTCCTCGCGTATCACATTGGCGTACTGCCGTGATACACTCGGGGCATGCGAAGCTTGAGACTTGACCCTGACCTCGATGAAAAGGTTCGTCGTGCAGCAGCGGCCAAGGGTGAATCTGTCTCAGAATTCCTCCGTCGAGCGGCCGCTGAGCGAGCCGAGGAGACGTTGGCGGCTCGTCCGAGCGACCGGTTCGCCGATGTTGCTGGCGTGGTCCACGGCGGCGGCGGTCGGGCACGCCGGACCGGCGCCGCGTTCACGGAGTCGCTGGCGTCAGACCGCAGCGGGCGGTGACGCTCACTGACGCCGGCCCGCTAATCGCGATCATCGACGCCGACGAAGCCGACCACGTTTCGTGCGTCGATGCCCTCAATCGACTGGCGATCCCCCTCGTCACGACGTGGTCGGCGTTCACCGAAGCGATGTACCTGCTGGCTCGGGCTGGTGGAATTCGAGCCCAACGAGCGCTCTGGAGCCTGGTGCGGACCGATCTCCTCGTCGTTGCCGACCTCTCTCCGTCTGCCGTCGATCGAAGTGCTCGCTTGATGGACCAGTACGCGGATCGACCGATGGACCTCGCGGACGCCACCCTCGTCGCTTTGGCAGAAGAGCGGGGAGACCGGAAGATCTTCACCCTCGACACCGACTTTCACATCTACCGGTTCCGAGGCCGGCAGCGGTTCGAAACGGTCCCGACGCCGTGACCACCACGGGTGAGTTCGAAGAGCGACGTACGGTCGCGAATTCAGTGGGCGCTGAGGGACTCGAACCCCCGACCTCAGCCGTGTGAAGGCTGCGCTCTAACCACCTGAGCCAAGCGCCCGTTGCTCCGCCGACCTAGCCTACCTTCGCCGTCGAGGTGCGGACGGCCTCGCCAGGCGGGGGTGCCCCCTTCCTGGTCCCGGAGCCGGGCGCGAGGAGGTGTCCGCCGCCGCACGGCGATTCGGTCCGACCCTTGCGTCGATGCTCCTCGGCGTACATCGCCTGGTCGGCGCCCCGAAGGACGGTCTC
>DAHUYL010000165.1 GCA_027315255.1 Solirubrobacterales bacterium
GCCTGCTCGGCGCTCGCCGCCGGCGCGTGCCCGACCACCGACCGATCGTGCGGGTCATACACCGCAAAGCACTCACCCGCCGCCAGCTCCTCACCACCGATCAACAACGGCAACGACGACATCGACTCACTCAGCGCCATCTGGTTCTCACCTTTCGGGCCCGTCCGCTTATCCTGATCGCGTGTACGGCGACGACAACCATTCTCGTCCGACCCGGGACGAGGAGCTCGAGTCGCTCGTCACGACACTGCCACGGCAGGTGTCCAACCTCTCGCGCGTGCTGTACCGAACCCGCGGGAGCACCCTGCCACGGGGAATGCGAAGCGTCGTGTTCACGCTCGCGTTCGGCCCGCTGAGGATCTCCGACATCGCCTGGCAGGAGGGCATCGGCCAGCCCGCCGCGACGCGGATGGTCGCGCGCCTCGAGGCGCTCGCGCTGGTTCGCCGCGAACGCAGCGCGGCCGACGGCCGGATCGTGATGGTGGCGCTCACCGACAAGGGTCGCACCGAGCTCGACCACCTGCGCGAGCAGTCCCGGCGGCTGATCCGTGAAGCGCTGTCAGGCCGCTCGGCGGCCGAGCTGCGTCGCGTCACGGCCGTGTCGGACACGCTCGAGCTGCTGACCGACTGGGTGCTCGAGCAGGAGCATCTCATCGAGGTCGCCGGCAAGCCCGCTCAGTCGACGAGCGCCGCTTCCTCGAGCCGCAGGACGCGGCGCGCGTTGCGTTCGTAGATCGTCCGCTTCAGCTCCTCGTCGGTGACCACGGTCTCGACGTCGTCGATCGTCTCCGGAGCGAACAGCGGGTTGAAGCCGAAGTCCGTCCCGAACAGGACGTGCTCGGGGCCGAAGAAGTCGAGCGCGGCCCTGAGCGCGATCGGGTTGCCGAAGTTCGCCGTGTCGGCGTAGAAGCACTTGAGGTACTCGAGCGGCGGGCGCTTCAGCCGGGCGATCACCGCCCGGTTCTCGGGCGTGACCTGCACCGTCTTCAGCCGTCCGGCGAGCATCGGCACCGTCCCGCCGCTGTGGTGAACGATGATCTTGAGGTCCGGCCAGCGGTCGAAGTAACCGGCGTACGTCAGCCGGCACATGGTCACGGTCGTGTCCGTCGGCCATCCCGCCCTGATGTACATCGCGTAGCGGGACTCGGGCTCGGTCAGCGGGAAGTCCGACCACTGCACGGTCCGGTTCGGATGGATCCAGATCGGGCGATCGAGGCTCGCCATGTGCTCGAAGAACGGCTCGTAGTCGGGGTGGTCGAGGCACCGGCCCTGCATCGACGTGAACACCTGCACGCCGAGCGCGCCGGCCCCGACCGCCTCGGAGATCGCCTCGAGCGCCCGCTCCCCGTCCTGCAGCGCGGCCTGCGCGACCCAGCCCGCGAACCGGTCGGGGTGTGCCGCCACGAGTCCGGCCAGCTCCTCGTTGCCGACCGCGGCCAGCTCGCGTGCGACCTCCGGCGGCTCGTGCTCGGCCGACGTGTGCGCCATCACGAGCACCTGCCGGTAGTCGGCTCCGAGCTCGTCCATCAGCTGGAAGCGAGCCTCCAGGTTGCGCAGCGTGGGGTCGATCCCCATCATCCGCTCGTACTCGGCTGCGCTGTAGTCGCCCCGCGCGGCCAGCAGCTCGAACACCCGGTCGGCGTAGCGCGGCGGCAGGACATGGGCGAACGCGTCGATCTTCATTGCTGCTCCCTCTCGTCGGGCGCCACCCGTGCGGGCGGGCCGTGCTCTCGCTCCTGTGAGAAACTTTACAGAGGGCATGAAGTTTTCGCAACGGCGAGGCGCCGTTCGCGTATGCTCGCCGCGATGAAGATCGATGCCTTCTGTCACATAATTCCGGCGCCGTACCTCGACCGCATCGAGGCACTGTCCGTGACCGAGCACTCGCGCGGGATCCGCCAGCGCAGCACCGCGGTACCGGCGATGGTCGACCTCGACGTCCGCTTCCGCCAGCTCGAGGAGTTCGGCGACGACTACCGCCAGGTGATCAGCATCCCCGCCCCTCCGGCCGAGGATCTGGGCCCGCCGGCGGTGTCCCGCCAGCTCGCGCGGATCGGCAACGAGGCGCTGGCCGATCTGGTGCGCCGCCACCCCGAGCGGTTCGCCGGGTTCGTCGCGTGCATGCCGATGAACGACGTCGACGGCACGCTCGAGGAGATCGACTACGCCTGCGGAGAGCTGGGCGCGCTCGGGATCCAGATCTACACCCACGTCAACGGCCACGCGCTCGACAACGCTCGCTTCGAGCCGATCTGGAGCCGGATGGCGGAGCTCTCCAAGACGATCTGGGTGCACCCGTCGCGGTCCTCGGCGTGGGCCGACTATCCGACCGAGGAGCGCTCGAAGTACGAGCTCTGGTGGGTGTTCGGCTGGGAGTACGACACGGCGATCTTCATGGGCCGGATGGTGATGTCGGGCGTGCTCGAGCGCCATCCGGAGATCAAGTTCCTGATCCACCACGGCGGCAGCATGGTCCCGCACTTCGCGGGGCGGATCGGCCCCGGGCTCGATCAGCTCGGCGCGCGCACGCCGCCGGATCAGCGGGCGGACATCGAGACCTATCCCCTGTCGAAGCGCCCGTTCGAGTACTTCAAGCAGTTCTACGTCGACACCGCGCTGTTCGGCACCGCCCACGCGATCCGCTGCTCGCTCGAGTTCTTCGGTGTCGAGCACGTGCTGTTCGCCTCGGACTCGCCGTTCGACCCCGAACGCGGGCCGGGTTACATCCGCGCGACGATCGCCAACCTCGAATCGCTCGAGCTGTCCGACGCCGAGCGGGCGGCGATCTACGAGGACAACGCCCGGCGCGTTCTGGGCGTCGAGGTGGAGCGCGTCCCGGCATGATCCCCACGGGCGTCGCGAGCGACGGTCGGCGGCCGGGCGCGAGCCACGGATCGTTTACGTTAGGCATGGACTTCGGGTAGGACCCGGGGTATAGTCGCGCCAACCGAGGAGAGCGAGGACGGGTGTCATCGACCATCCTGTTGCAGTCGATCGGCTTCGGGATCACGACCGCGGCTGTGGTCGCGATCGGCGCGATGGGCTTCACCCTGCAACTGGGTGTCACCAACCTTCTGAACCTGTCGTTCGGCAACGTCATGACGATCGGTGCGTTCGCGTCGCTGATCGCCGAGCACTGGCACCTGGGGCTGGCGGCGACGATCATCGCGGCTCCGCTCGCCGGGGCGCTCGTGACGTTCGTGCTCGCCCGCACGCTGTTCGCGCTGTTCGCGCGGCGGCAGGGGGGCGCGTTCGACCTGCTGATGGTGACGCTCGCAACCGGGCTGATCATCCAGTACACGATCGACGCGCTGGCCCATCTCCAGGTGTTCCAGTTCTCGTTCCCGTCGGGTTCGACGCTGAACATCGGACCGTTCGTGTTCACGGTCCTGTCGCTGTCACTCGTCGGGGTCGCCGCGCTCGTGCTGGCGGCGCTGCTCGCGGTTCTGCACCTGACGCGGATCGGCAAGGCGCTCAGGGCCCTGTCGGTCGATCCCAAGCTGGCACGCGCCTGCGGGGTGCCGATGCGCCGGATGATCAACCTCACCTGGATCATCAGCGGAGCGCTCGCGGGCCTCGCCGGCCTCGTCTATGTCACCAACAGCCTGACGGTCGACGCCAGCGCCGGGCTTGACTTCCTCGTGCTCGTGATCGCCGCCGCGATCCTCGGCGGCGCCGGCTCGCCGGTGGGCGCGGTCGTGGCGGCGCTCGTGGTCGGGATCGCCAGCGAGGTCGTCGCGGCAGTGGGCGGTTCGTACTACAGCCAGGCGGCCGGGCTTGGGATCCTTGCGCTCGTGCTCGTGCTGCGGCCGGCCTCCGGCGTCTGGAGCGGCCCGAGCCGCGACGAAGTCACCGTCTAGCGACTGGCAGAGCCGACCCGTGTCCTATTACCTGTCGACGATCGCCGTCTACTTCGGCGCCGACCTGCTCGCCGCATGGGCGCTGAACATGCAGTTCGGCTGGGCGGGCGTGCCGAACTTCGCGTTCATCATCTTCCAGGCCGCGGGCGCGTACACGTATGCCGCCGTGACGCTCGGGCCGGACTCCGGGGTGAACTCGTTCCAGCACTACATCCTCGGCGCCAACCTCCCGTTCCCGCTGCCGTTGCTCGTCGCCGCGCTGGCGGGCGGGGTGGTGTCGCTCGTCGTCGGCCTGATCACGCTGCGCCGGCTGCGGCGCGACTACCAGGCGGCGGTGTTCCTGCTGGCCGCGGTGATCGCGATCGACGTCGTGTCCGCCGACGTCAACCTGTTCAACGGCTCCAACGGCCTCGCCGCGGTCCCCCAGCCGGTCGCGAGCCTGCAGAACTCGCTCGGCCTCGGCGCCTACCAGTGGGTGTACGCGGCGTTCGTGGCCCTGATCTGCGTCGGCGCGCTGGTGCTCGTCCGCTCGCTCGGGCGCTCGGGCTGGCAGCGGGCGCTGCGCGCGGCGCGGGACGACGAGCCGGGAGCGCGGGCGCTCGGGCTCAATCCGTCGATCCTGCGGCTCCAGGTGTTCGTGATCGGGGGGATGATCGCCGGGCTCAGCGGCGGGCTGCTGGTCGGCTTCATCTCGGCGTGGTCGCCGGGAGCCTGGGCGTACTCCGAGACGTTCGCGGTGCTCACGGGGATCATCCTCGGCGGCGTCTCGAACGACTGGGGCGTGCTGATCGGCACCTTCCTGATCCAGATCGCCTTCCAGGAGGTGACAGCGCTGTTCCTGCCCCAGATCGGCTACCCGGGCCTGACCGACGCGCTCGTCTGGGTCGTGATCGGCGTGCTGTGGCTGACCGTCCTGTTCGTCCGCCCGCGCGGCATCCTGCCCGAGAAGCGGTTCCGCGTGCTCGCGGTGCCGCGCACGCGGATCTGGCGGGGCGGGCGATGACGCTTCCGGCGACGGCGCACGACGTTCCGCGGCGGGCCGGCGGCGCCGTGCTCGAGGCGCGCGACGTGCGCGTTCGCTACGGCGGCGTCGAGGCGGTCGCGGGCGCGTCGCTGACGATCGAGGCGCCCCAGGTGGTCGGCCTGATCGGTCCCAACGGCGCCGGGAAGTCCTCGCTGCTGGCGGCGATCGGCGGGCAGGTCCGGACCGTCTCGGGAACCGTCCTGCTCGCGGGCGAGGACGTCACCCGCCTGCCGCCGCACCGCCGTGCCCGGCTCGGGATCATCCGCACCTTTCAGAGCGCCAGCGTGTTCGACGGTCTGACGGTGTTCGAGAACCTGCTCGTCGCCGGGATCGGTGAGCACGGGGCGACGCTCCGGGCGGCGCTGCTCGAGCGCCGGCGCGCGCACGCGCGGACCGAGGCCGCCTCGCAGCTCGCCCGGAGCGTGCTCGAGGAGTTCGAGCTGTGGCACATCGCCGACCACTACGGCCGGGAGCTCAGCGGCGGTCAGCGCCGGCTGGTCGAGATCGCGCGCTGCCTGATGCGCGATCCGAAGCTGCTGCTGCTGGACGAGCCGATGGTCGGCGTGGCACCGCATCTGGTCGAGCGGATCGGCGAGCACTGCAAGCGGATCTGCGAGCGCGGCGTCGCGATCGTGATCGTCGAGCACTCGATGGAGGTGATCAGCTCGATCTGCGACCGCGTGGTCGTGATGGCGTCCGCCCAGGTGATCGACGACGGCTCGTTCGACGTCGTGATGACGAGCGGCTCGGTCAGGGAGGCCTACCTTGCCTGATCAGCTGCTGCGCGTCACCGGCGCGACCGCCGGTTACCGGGGCGTGCCGGTCGTGCGCGAGGTCGACATCGCCGTCGGGGCCTCCGAGATCGCGCTGGTCGTCGGTCCGAACGGGGCGGGCAAGAGCACGTTCGTCAAGGCCGTGATCGGCGAGCTGCCGCTGATGTCGGGAAGGATCGAGTTCAACGGCAAGGACGTGTCGGGCTGGGGCGAGGAGCGCAGGGCGGCAGGTGGGATCGGCTACGTCCCGCAGACCCGCGACGTGTTCCCGACGCTGAGCGTGATCGACAACCTCGAGGTGGGCGGCTTCCGGCTGTCCCCGAAGGAGTGCAAGCAGGCGATCGCACAGATGTTCGAGCGCTTCCCGGCGCTCGAGCGCCTGCGCCACCGCAAGGCGCGGCAGCTCAGCGGCGGCGAGCGCAAGATGCTCGCGATCGCGCGGGCGCTGATGGCCGATCCGAAGGTGCTGATCCTCGACGAGCCGACGGCCGGGCTCGCGCCGAGGATCGCCCACGAGGTGCTCGAGGATCTCGTCGTCGGGCTGGCCAAGCTGGGCCGCGGCATCCTGCTGATCGAGCAGCGGGTGACGCTCGCCTCCGCCGTCGCCAGCCACGTGACCGTGCTGGTCGACGGCCGTGTGTCCTACGCGGCGCGCGGGGACGAGTTCCGCGCGGTCCCCGACGTCAGTGCACTGTTCTTCGGCTCGGGCGAGGCGGCTGAGCGAAGCTCCTGGTCAGCAGCCCGTGGGCCGGCTTAGCGACCAATCACCAACGAGGGAGAGGGGAAGGGAATGAGGAGTAACAAGAGTCGCGTGGCGGCGACCGCCGCGATTGCGGCGATGGCGCTCGTGGTCGGAGTCTGGGGCGCTGCCCTGTCGAGCGCGCGGGTGCCGCACGGCAGCGGCAAGACGATCCAGTTCGGGCAGATCGCCGACTTCACCGGCGTCGGCGCCGCCGTGATCTCCTACGGGAACGCGGCCGTGCTGTCGTCGGAGTACGCGATCAACGCGGGCGGCGGGATCCTCGGCGCGAACGTCGTCAACGT
>DAHUYL010000181.1 GCA_027315255.1 Solirubrobacterales bacterium
CCGTGGAGACACAGGGCGAACCTCGCACCCGCCGCCGTGCTCAAGTCACGCAGCGAAGCCGCCGATCTTCTGGGGGTGCCCTCGAGCGTCTCGGTGACCCTTGGGATCGCCACGTACAACCGCGACACCTACCTCGCGGAGGCGATCCGCAGCGGCCTGAGCCAGGATTACTCGGACCTGGAGGTGCTGGTCGTCGTCGACGGCTCGACCAACCCGCGGATCGACGAGGCGCTCGCGCAGTTCGCCGACGACGAGCGGCTGCGGGTCGTGCGGCACGAGCGCAACCTCGGGATCGCCGCCGCCTACAACACGTTCCTCAGCGAGGGCCGTGGCGAGCTGATCGCGATGATCGGCGACGACGACCTCTGCCTGCCCGGACGGATCCGCCGTCAGGTCGAGGTGTTCGCCCGTCACCCCGAGACCGGCGTGGTCCATGGCGACGCGACCGTGATCGACGCCCGCGGGCGCCAGACCGGAGTCTGGAACAGCACCGAGCTGACCGGCGCGCGGCTGCTGCGCGCCTTCTACTTCTCCCACAACCATCTGGTCGATCCGACACGAATGGTTCACCGTCGCGTGTACGAGGCGGTCGGCGGCTACGACGGCCGCTACCCGATCGCCAACGACCTCGACTTCTGGCTGCGCGCCTGCCGCGAGTTCCGCTTCCGCCACTGCGCCGGCGGACCGCTGTCGGCGATCCGCCGCCACGCCGACAACGCCTCCGACGAGCGTGCCGGACGGGCTGCCGAGCTGCGCGACGTCGAGGCGATCCTCGAGGCAGGGCTCGCGCGCTACTCGCTGCGCGAGCTCGTCCCCGAGCTCGATTGGGCGGTGCTCGACTCCGCCGACGCCGAGCGCCAGGCACTCGAGCGGCTCGCCGACGGGGTGCAGCGCCGGGGTCTGCCGCTGCCCGGGCTCGCCGCCAAGCTGCGCGCTCGTGCGGCGGAGCTCGAGCTCGACCGGCGCTCGACGCGGCCGGCACACAAGCCGGCCGCAAAGGGGAAGCTGATGATCACCGCGTTCGGCTGGAACGACGCCGGCGGTGGCACGACCGTCCCGCGCCTGGCCGCCAAGGAGCTCGTCAGACGCGGCTGGGAGGTGACCGTCTTCCACGCCGCGGTCAGACCGACCGAGACGCGGCTGCCATACGAGCTGCGCGAGTGGTGCGAGGACGGCGTCCGGCTGATCGGCGTGCACAACCGCCCGCACGGACTGTTCGACATCGCCAACCCCGCGCGCGAGCTCGACGACCCGCCGATCACGGCCGCGTTCGCGGCCGCGCTCGATCGCGTCGGGCCCGACGTCGTCCATTTCCACAACCTCCACAACCTCGGCGCCGCGCTGATCGACGAGGCGGCCGTGCGCGGCCTGCCCGCCTACTTCACGACCCACAACTACTGGCTGATCTGCCCGCGCGCGTACCTGCTGACCGGCACCGGCGCGATCTGCCCGGGCCCGGGCGACGGCAGCAACTGCGCAACGTGCGTGGGGAGCCCTGACGTCGCCGGCCACCAGCGCCGGCTGTCGGAGATCCGCGCCCGTGCCCACGCCGGGCTGACGGCGATCCTGTGCGTCTCAGGTGCCGTCCGCGGCGCGCTGCTCGGAGCCGGGTATGACCCGGAGCTGCTCGACGTCGTCCGCCAGGCGATGCCGCACGACCAGGAGATCTGGGCGGAGGTCGGCGCGACCCGTCAGCCGGGGCGCGGCTCCGAGCAGCTGACCGTCGCGTTCCTCGGTTCGGCATACCCGCACAAGGGACCGCAGCTGCTGATCGAGGCCGCCCAGCTGACGCAGGCGCCCGTGCGGGTGCGGATCCTCGGAGAGGTGCCGGAGCGGTTCGCGGCGCAGCTCCGCCAGCTCGACCAGCGGGGCGTCGCCGAGCTCGAGGGTCCCTTCGCCCCGTCCGAGATCGGCGGGCTGTTGCGCGACGTCGACGCGGTCGCGCTCCCGTCGATGTGGTGGGACTGCGCGCCGCTGGCCGCCGCCGAGTGCCTCGCCGCCCGCGTGCCGCTGCTCGTCCCCCGGCTCGGCGGTCTGCCCGAGGCGATCCGCGACGGGATCGACGGCCTCAGCTTCGACGGGCTCGACGCCCGCGACCTCGCCCGCGCGCTCGACCGCCTCGCGCTCGAGCCGGGGCTGCTCGAGCGCCTCCAGGCGCAGATCGAGCCGCCGCGACCGTTCGCCGAGTACGTCGACGCGCTCGAGGCCTGTTACGCGGGCGAGCGGCCGGGAGCGGTCGCCGGTCCGCCCGCGGTGGCGGACGTCGCGGTCCGCTGGCAGGGCGATCACGGCCTCCCGACCAGCCTGTCGATCATCAACGACCAGGTCGGCGATCGGCTGCCGGGGCCGGTCGGGCGCGTGCGCCGCGACGGCTCGCCCGCCGGCCCGCCCCTCCCCCACCCCGCCGCGGTCGAGGTCCGCCACCAGTGGCCGCCGGATCTGAGTCCGCCGGCGTCAGGCGCGCTGGCGGCGATCGTCCCGTGGGAGTTCGGCGCGGTCCCGCGCGACTGGGCCGGGCAGATCGAGCAGCACGTCGACGAGCTGTGGGTGCCGAGCGAGCATGTACGAGGGATGTACCTCGCCGGCGGTGTCGGCGCCGACCGCGTCCGCGTGATCCCGAACGGAGTCGACCTCGAGCTGTTCTCGCCCGAGGGGCCGTCGACCCGGGGCGAGGACTCGCGAACGCGGTTCCTGTTCGTCGGCGGGCTGATCTGGCGCAAGGGCTCCGACCTGCTGCTCGACGCGTTCGACCGCGCCTTCCCCGGCCGCGACGACGTCGTGCTCGTCGTCAAGGACTTCGGTGCAGACAGCGTCTACCGCGGAGCCGACCGCGGCGCCTTCCACGCCCGGGCGGAGTCGGGCGCGCTGCCCGCGGTCGAGGTGATCAGCACCGACCTCGAGGCCGGCGCGCTGGCCGCGCTGTACCGGTCATGCGACGTGCTCGTGCACCCGTACCGGGGCGAGGGGTTCGCGATGCCCGTGCTCGAGGCGATGGCCTGCGGTCTGCCGGTGATCGTCACCGGCGGCGGGCCGACCGACGAGTTCTGCCCGCCGGACGCCGGCTGGCGGATCCGCTCGCGTCGCGCCGAGTTCCCGGAGGAACGGGTCGACAAGTTCGCGACCGCGGGCCGGCCGTGGGTGCTCGAGCCGGACGTCGCTCATCTCGTCGAGCTGCTGCGGGAGGCCGCGGCGGACCGGGCCGGACGCGTGGATCGCGGGCGCGCCGGCCACGGCGCAGCTCGAGGATTCTCGTGGGACGCGGTCGCCGCCCTCTACCAAGTCCGGATCGCGGCGCTCGCCTCCCGCCGACCCCGGCTCGCGGCGGCGTCCGTCGAGCCGTTCCCCCTCGAGGAGGACGTCGCGCTGCGGGTGCTCGCCACCCCGGCATGGCGCGGCCGCGACCGCCTCGGCGAGCTGCTGCTGGATTGGTCGGGTGCGACCACCACCGCGTCCTCCGCCTGCCTGTACCTGCTGGCAGACCCCGCGGTCGTCGGCGAACCGGAGGCGATCGAGCGCCACGTGCGGGCCGCGGGCGCGGCCGCCGGCGCCGATCTCGAGCACTGCGCCGACATCAACGTCCTGATCGAGCCGCTGCGACCGGACCGCGACGAGCGGTTGCACCGGACCGTCGACGTGTACGTGCCACTGCACCCGGGCTGCGCCGGACACCTCCGGCTGGCGCAGGCGAGCGGTTCGCGTATCTGCGAGCCAGGATCCGGCTGGTTGTCCGAGACACTCCCGCAGCCCGCGGCGCCGGCACGAACCGCGGCTTGATGCTCGCCTCGATCATCGTCGTCACCCACGGCCAGCGCGAGGTCACAGAACGCTGCCTGCGCTCACTGCGCGCGGCGCTCGGCGATCGCCTGAAGCGCTCCTGGCAGCTCGTGCTTGTAGATAACGCCTCCCCGGACGACACGCCCGAGTTGCTGCGCTCCTGGTCCGATCTGGCAACCGTCCGGCTGCTCGACGAGAACCGCAACTTCGCCGGCGGGTGCAACGCCGGAGCCGAGATCGCGACCGGCCAGGTGCTCGTGTTCCTCAACAACGACACCGAGGTGCCGGCGGGTGCGCTCGAAGCCCTGGTGGAGCAGGCGCTCGAGCCGGGGGTCGGCGTCGCCGGCTCCCGGCTCCTGTTTCCGGACGGCACGCTCCAGCATGCGGGCGTCGCGTTCATCGATCACCCGCAACTGCGGGCGCCGATGCCGCAACATGTGTTCCATCATCAGGACGGCCAGCTGCCGGCGGCTTGCGGCAGCTACGAGCTCGACTGCGTGACCGCCGCGTGCATGGCGGTACGCGCCGACACGTTCCGTGCGGTCGGCGGTTTCGACACAGCGTTTCGGAACGGACTCGAGGACGTAGACCTGTGCCTCAAGGTCCGCCTGCGAGGCGAGCTGATCGTGTACCGGGGCGATGTCGTCGTGATCCACCACGAGGGCTCCTCGCGCGGGCGGGGCGAGGAGTTGTGGTCCACGCCCGCTCGACTCGAGGCGATGGCCCACAACGACCGGCTGCTGATCAGTCGCTGGTCGGCGCTGCTGGGCCAGGACGACGATCTGGCTGCCTCGGCCTGGGACGCCGCGCTTGACTCAGAGCAGCCACCGCGCTTGACTCACGACGCCGGCGTCCTGATCGTCGGACAGCCGTACGGGATCGGTCCCGCAGCCGACGAGGCGCGAGCAATCCTCGCGACACTCGCTGGATTCGGGCACCGGGTCGCCACCGCCAACCAACCCGCGTCCCAGGTCGCCGCGCGCCTGACGGGGCGCCTTCGCGAGCTGCTGGACGAAGCGCGCCGCCGGCTCCCCGGGCCCGGCGCGACCGCGATCCACGTCCCGGGGGGCGCGAGCGACCGCTGGCCACTGCCCCACCCGTCGATCGTTCGGCTGGGAAGCGCGACGACGGCACTCGCAGTAGACGACGCTCACGAGGTGTGGGCCTCCTCCCCGCTCGTTGCCGATGAGCTGATCGCGGCCGGGCTCTCACCGGAGCGGGTGCGGACCGTGCCACCGCCCGTCCCGTCGGTTTCACTCGGCCCTGGCGGTGGCGGCGTGCTCGCCGTGCTCCCGGCGCACGACCACGCGGAGGCCAGCACCGTGATGAGCGCGCTCGCGCAACTCCCGCGCGCGGTCCGGTTGAGGCTCCTGCCGACGGTCGCGACTCGCGGACTGGACGCGCACGTGGCAGGCTGCCTGCCGGCGGCCGAGCTGCTCCGCCCCTGCAGTGACGAGCTTCGCTTTGCCGAGCTCGCAGCCACGGCCGATGCGGTGCTCGCGCTGGACCGCTCCGACGTGTTCGAGCGGCGTGCACTCGTAGCCGCGGCGGTCGGCGCAGCCGTCGTGACCGCCCGCCCCGACGGTCCAGCGGCGCACGTGCTGGGACCGCGCGTGGCACATGATCCGGCAGTGCTGTCGGCGGCCCTCGCAGCGGCGCTCGCCGAACCTGGCGATCGTGCTGAGCGGGCGGCGAGCATCGCGGCGAGGTGCGGTCCAGCCGCGTTTGCAAGCCGCGCGGGCTCCGATCGCGCACTTGCCACGTAGGTCAAATCTGCCGCGGGTTCACGCGGGGCGCCGAGCGCGGACGCTGATTCCGCTGTCGCCCACGTCGAGGTGGACGACATCGAGTCCGGCCTCGGTGCACCAGCCGGCAACCTCATCCGGCGTGTGGCGGGACGCGTACGGCGGGTGATACCAGTCAAGGTTGCAGAGCACGCTCTGGTCGTACCCGAGCTCGTCATTCCAGAAGCACTTCAGGAAGTGCCAGTAGATCAGGCGCTGGACGTCGTGCTCGCCGGCGTCGATTCCGAGCAATGGAATGCCGCGCTCGAGCGTGATCGTCGCGTTCAGGTGAGACAGTTCGCGGCCCAGCTCGGTGAACTGCTCCGCAACCTCGACCGCCTCGTCATGGGTCAGCGGGGTGGTCAGCTCGCGGATCGTATCGTCCGCGAGCTCGCGCAGCAGCGCTTTCCTGCGGTAGACATAGACGGCGATCTGGCCACCGGGGGCAACACGCTCAGCAAGGATTGCAAACGCGCGCGGCGTAGCCGGAGTGTGATGGATTACCTGGTCTGCTACCACGAAGTCGAACGCGCGCGGGCGCACCGGCGGTCTGAGGATGTCGCCAAACAGGAAATGCCGGCGCTCGCCGCCGTATACGCGCAGCGCGCGGGCGGCTGCGCTCGACAGGTCGAATCCCACGACCTCCGCGCTCGAGAGCCGCGCATAGCGATCGACATCTCGGCCCAGGCCGCAGCCGGCATCGAGGATCGTCCGCTTGTCCGCCAGAAACGCGGCAAATTCGGCCTCGTCCGCGAACCCGTAGCGCTCGTAGTACCACCGGAACTGGAAGGCATTCGATGCAGCCTGGTCCTCGTCCCGGTAGATCTCCCATTTTGCTCCGAACGACTCTGCCGTCCGCGCCTGGTTGTCACTGCCGGGAACAAAGTCGGGCACGCCCTCAAAGCAGCCAAACCGGTGGTGTGCAGCGCACGAAATCGAGTCCCCCTCGGCAAAGGTCAAAGCGGCGCCGTCGTACGGGCACGCGAGCAACTCGAGCGGCAGCTCGTGAATCCCGCTCATGCCGCCACCAGGGCCGTCGTCTCAGCGAGCGAGCGGATCTCGTCGAGCGCGACGACCATACGTTCATAGCTCTCGGTGCCGATCGAGATCCGGATAAAGCGGTCGCACGAACAACCGTAGCCGATGCCGGGGACTGCGGCGATCGCGTGCTGCTCGAGCAGCCGCACGCAGAACTCGTGCGAGCTCAGGGAGGACGGCGCAGTCGACGCGAACACATAGAAGGTGCTGTCGCCTGACAGGTGGGCGATCCCGATGTGGTCCATCGCCTCGACGATGTCGGCGCGGCGATGCATGACGGTTCGGATCTGGGGCACGGCCGCCTGCTTCAGCTCTTGGTAGTGCTCGGCCACGTACATCAAGAGCGGCGTTGGCGCACACGTGATGATGTGCTGCTGCGCCTTCAGCAGCTGATCGAGGAACGGCGCAGCCGCGATCACGTACCCGATCCGCCACCCGGACATGCCGAAGTTCTTGGAGATCGAATTGCAGATCACGGTGTGATGCTTCTCGGGGTCGCCATCCGCACCGGACACGAACCGCGCCCCGCCTGGCAGGAACAGGCTGTAGGCCTCGTCGCTCAGCAAGTACAGACCTCGGCGCTCGGCGAGATCGTGAAGCACGGCCCAGTCCTCGGTTCCGAGCACATTGCCGCGCGGGTTGTTGGGCGAGTTGACGACGATCGCGCGGGTGCGCGGCGTAACGAACCGCTCCCAACCGACCACCGGCACGTCATACGGAACAGAGATCGGGACACCATGCGCCAGCCGTACCTGCTCGGTGTAGCTCACCCATGCGGGCTCGGGAATGATCACCTCGTCGCCCGGATCGAGCATCGTCAGCAATGCCATGTAGATCGCCACCTTCGACCCGGCCGTGACGATGATCTCCCGCTCCGGGTCTACCGCCAGTCCGTGGTAGTCGGCAGCGAGCTGCTGGCGCAGCAACGACAACCCCCGTGAGTGGCTGTAGTGCAGACCCGATCTCAATGCGCGGTCGGCGGCGTTGATCGGGAGCTCGAAGAACGCCTCGCCGAGCGACAGCACCGTGACCTCGATGCCGCTGGCCTGCAGCTCATAGACGCGCGTGTTCCACCGGATCGAGAGTGCGTCGTCCAGGCTCTGAATGTGCGCTGAGGGATCAGGCATGGGCCACCTCCACGGGGGCGAGAACAAATTCGATGGTGTTCGCCACAGCATCGGCACGGCGAATCGCCTCCTCGCGGTCGCGACCTGTCGTGACCGCGAAGCCGGAGCGCTGGAGGCTGTCGGTCAGCTCGCCGAGCACCTCGCCGCGCTTGCGAGTGATCCCGAGCGCGAGCACACCTGGGAGCGCGCGAGCTTGCTCGACCCCGCGGATCTCGCGGATCACGCCCGACCGGGGTACGAACAGCTCGTACACGCACCCGCGGGCATGGCGGACCGTCAGTTGCGCCGGGTCGCCGACGAGCACACGTGCGCTCTCGCGAACCATCTGCACACCCGATACCGCTTCGACGATCGTCGAGAAGACGTGCCCCCCGCCGCCACGCGCGCCAAGCTCGACCAGGCTCGGCCCGTCGCCGGTCACGATCAACTCGACGTGAGCAGGGCCATCGGTGATGCCGAGGCTGACGATCGCGGCGCGGGCCAGTTCGTGGACCGCCGCGATGGTCTCCGGACCGGCCGCCGCCGGGTACATGAGCCGGCTCGCGACCCTCGTACGAAGCGGAGGCTTGAGCTTGTCTGAGACCGCGAGGATGTGGACCTCGCCGCCCGCCGCGATCGCCTCGATCGTCATCTCGGTGCCGTCGAGGAACTCCTCGACGACGATTCGCCCGTTGCGCGCGTGCGCGGCGGCGAACTTGAAGGCCCAGTCGAGCTCGCTGCTGTCGCGGACGACCGAAACGCCGCGACCGCCACCGCCGGAGTCCGCGGGCTTGAGGACGAGGGGCATCGCGAGCTCAAGTGCGGCGCGGAGCACGTCGGCGTGGGTCGTGGTGACCCGGAAACATGGCTGCGAGAGACCGTCGAGCCGCCA
Organism: Solirubrobacterales bacterium; assembly: GCA_027315255.1. GTDB lineage: Bacteria > Actinomycetota > Thermoleophilia > Solirubrobacterales > Solirubrobacteraceae > Palsa-465. The sequence goes on from DAHUYL010000181.1 coordinate 8,595, forward strand.
GCGCTCGCGCATGAGGCCCTTGTCGCACGCAAGTTCGGCCGTGCGCGGCGTCAGGCCGCGCAGACCGAGTGCGTCCGCGACCCGGGCGGCGCTGCGAACGCCGAAGTCGTTGAGTGGCAGCACCGCGTCGACATGCTCTGAGGCAGCGACCGTGAGCACCGCATCCGGATCTGACAGATCGATTGCATGGGGAGCGTCGGCGATCGCCAATCCAGGTGCACCCGGGTCGCGATCGACGACCACGGTGCGATAGCCCGCTGCCTTCACCTCCTCGATTGCGCGGACGTAGTAGATGCCCGCACCGAGCAGCAGCAGCGATTTCATCGGTGCCCTCCGAACACGTTGCCCGGATGCTCGTCGTCACAGTAGACGGCGAGTGCGAACTCGAACGGCATGTAGTCATGGCGCAGCCGGAAGCGCCGGCTGAGTCCGGCGGCGAGCTCGAGCGCCCAGGCCGGGTCGGTATGCCACGCCCCCTCGTGCTGAAAATCGACCCTCGAGCTCATGAAATCGACGCCGATTGCGCGCCGTGCCAGCTCCCACATGCGAGTCGTGCAGCGACGGACGTGCTCTTCGTTGCGTTCGGCCTCGAGGCGCGCGTTGAACACCCCCGAGGCGACCACGACATCGAAGCGGTCTCGCTCGCCGGACAGGTAGTCGGCGATGTCCGCTTCGACCAGACTCAGCTCGGGCTGCCGTTTGCGGGCCTCAGCGAGGAGCGCCGGCACGATGTCGATCCCGTGATAGCTGCCATGCCAGCCCCCTGCCCGAAGGTGGTCGTAAAGGTCGGCGAATCCGCAGCCGACATCGAGCACCGACACTGCGCCGACCTCGTCGATCAGCTCGGCCATGACCTCGAAACGCACCGATTCCCTGCCCGGCTTGCCCCAGCCGAGGGTTAGCGGCGAGTGGCCATGTTCGCGCAGCCGGCGCTCGTAGCGCTCGACGTATGCGTGGCGATCGGCTATCTGCATGCCAGCAGTCCCAGCTCACGTTCGAGATTGGCGCCGAGCACAAGCTCGGCAGCCGCCACGCCGGCGAGCTGCTCGACCCGTGCTCTCGCCGCTCCCATATCGCACTCAGGATGGTCAGAGCCGAAGATCAGTCGTTGCTCGAAGCTGCCGAGCAACAGCTGCAGGTCCAGGCCGAGCGAGCCGGCGCTGAGATTGGTGAGCGTGTAGGAGAGGTCGAGCAGGGCATTGCGAGCTGGTCGTACGGCAGTGGCGAGTCGCAACAGATCCGGGCCGCCACCGTGGACCAGCACGAACAGCAGGTCCGGATAGCGGCCGACGAGCTCGCACAGGCTCTCTACCGGACCGCGCAGTGCACGCAGCCCCGGCACGCTCAGCAACGTGCAGATCCACACGCCGAGCCGCTCCTCCCAGCCGGAGACCTCATCGAGGAAAGCGATCACGCGCTCGTCGAGCACGTCATAGCGACCCAGGCGTGGGTGGAGTTTCACGCCGATCAGGCCACGACCGGCGAGCTCCGCGCGTGCGGAGCGACGCACCGCACCGGGCGTGGGCTGCGCACATGGATCGAACGGCGCGACGGGCAGCAGCCGGCCGCCCGCGCTCTCGCACAGAGCGAGTACCTCTTCAACCGAGATCTGACCAGCGATCCCCGTCAGGATCCCGAGATCGACGGACGCACGGTCCATTGCAGCGAGCAGTGCCGGCAGCCCGGCATCGTGGCCTGACTCGAACCAGCGTCCGTCGGCCGTCGCATGCAGGTTGGCGTCGACGATCACGCTGCCGCCGCCGTTGATCGGGTCCCGACGCCGAAGCCCGCCCCAGCCGGCCCGAGCGCGAGCTCGCTGATCTTAGCCGCGCGTTCGCCGGCCAGAGCGTCGAGCAGAGCGATGAACGCAGAGCCGGCACCGTCACCGTGGTGCCTCAGCTGCCGAGCCTGCGCGGCGGTGCCAGCAACACCCAGCCGCCGGTAGGCGGCCATGTCAGCAGAGTTGAGGAGAACGTGGATCGGGTGGAAGCAGAAGACTGCGAGCCCGCACGCTCGTGCGGCGATGCTCGCCACGCCCCAGTCCGGCAAGGGGCGGTACATCTCCGCGTCGTCCTCCCACAGGTAAGGGACCCGGCGCAGCATCCCTGACTCGAGCGGATAGTCGATCACCTGCAGGTGTCGGGCACGCGGCAGGAACAGCGAGGCGTCGATCCCGATCGCGGTCGATGCACGGACGAGGGACAGGAGCCGGCTCGACTGCACCAGTCCGTGACTACGCATCGACTGTGCCTCCGGCACCAGCGCCGTGCAGTGTGCGAGCACCGCTTCCGGAGTCGAGCCGTGCGTCGAGCCCGGCAGGAAGTTCGGATGGATGCCCAGCTCGAACAGTCCTGGCCAGCGGCGTAGCCGTTCGATCGCGGGCGACATGTGGGTCAGGAACCAGGTGGCGGCGACTCCGCGCTCGATCAGCAGCTCAGCGACGTGCTCGATCGCGTGATCAGGCGCCCAGTCGACGTCTAGCGTCAGCGCCGTGCGTACACCCCACGGCCGGGCCGCATCTGAAGGCATGCCTCGATCGTCGAGGTCCACCACCCTGTGATCGTCTCCCTAGCCGGGTTCTTGAGCTTACCGGGGCGCCCGGGCATCGTGTGTGCGCCGCGTCATTCAATGCACCGCCGCAACCGCGCAGGCATGCGTCAGGAGGTCGCCGACAGGCTCGCCACCGGCCACCACGAGCAGCGAGTTCGCAGGACGCAGCCTGAGCGGATGCGGATCGATGCTGAGCTCGAGGTCGAAGTCGGGTCCGGCCGCAAGCGCTGACTCGAGCACGGCGGTTGCCTCGTCGACCCCATCCGGTGCTAGCGCGATCTGCAAGCGTTCAGCGATCCTGAAGCGATGGAGCTCGCGGAGCTCGGCGACGATCGAGCGGAGCACCGCCGGATCTGAACCTGGCGCGGCGAATGCGACCGGGAACCGAACGAGTTGGACAGGCACCGGTCGGTCCAGCGACGCGTACAGCTGGCGGATAGCGGGACTCCGGACGATCAGCTCGACGAGGTCGATCAGCGCCGAGATCCAGTCCGCTTCCAGACGCCGCCCCGGCGGATTCGAGAAATCGATCAGCACATCGAGCTCGTCGGGCTCCGGGATTGGACCGAGCTCAGACAGCGTAACCGGACCGAGCTCGCGTGCCAGTGCGTAGCTGCGCTCGAGCGACGCCGGCCACTCGTCATCGGTGGCGGCCACCCGCGCTCGAGCACGGGCGCCGTAGTCGGCGCGGCGGTCAGAGCTTGCGATCAGCTGACCGAGAACCTCGCGAAAGCGCTCGACGCCATCCGCACAGACCATCCCGTACGCCTCGTCGGTTACGAACAGCTGACGCTCCAGCGGCGTGGTGGCGCAACCGAGCACAGGAAGTCCGTGCGCGGCTGCCTCCATCGCAGCACCGGGTCCGCCGAACGGGCGGCTCTCGAGGTAGATGTCGGCCGCGTCGTGCAGCAATCCGACTCCTTCGCCGAGGGGCCCCAGCGCGACGATCCGCCCGCCAGTGCACGCGCGCGATTCGCGCCAGCGGCCGGTGTCCTCCGGACCAGCACCCAGCAGGCACGCGTCCGGATGCTCGGCCAGGACCGGCTCGACGAGGTCCAGCAGCTCCAGTCCGGGTGCGCCCGCGTACTTGTAGTCCGAGCCGACGGTGACGATCAGAGTCGTGTCCGGCGGCCAGCCGCGCTCGGCCAGTACGCGAGCGCGAGCAGCCGCGCGCGCCTCCTGAGTGATCGCGTCACTCGCGGCCCTGCCGTGGTCGTCGGGACCCGACACGGGCACGGTGGTGCGCAGGATACGGCTGGTGGGGATCCCACGCCGCGCGGCGATCAGCGCACCGGCCTCGCGACTGCACATCAATGCGTCGACGATCCGGCGGCCGATCCAGAAGAGGTGGTCGCCGTGGTTCATCATCACGATCGGCGGGCGCTCGTCCATGGCGGCAAAGGCGAGGGTGGCAATCGGGTCGTGTGGATGGTCCAGGATCACGATCAGATCGGCATCGGCCGCGAGCGCCCGCAGCGCGCTCGCCCGGCGAATCACTCCTTCCGTCACCGGCAGATCCACGACGCGGCCTCCGCTGGCGCTGATCGCAGCGTGCGCGCCAGCTGGAAGCATCCCTCTCTGGCAAGTCGTCGCGACTGAATAGATCCGCGCTGGATCTCGCGCGACCCAGCGCCAGAGCATCCGCGTGTGGGCGCCGATCGGGTAGGTTTCGGTCACGACGATCAGCACCCGGTCGCGGCCGGGTGGCGGCGAGCCGGGTGGCGGCGAGCCGGGTGTCGCGGCTGTCACATACGCCCGCGAGATCTCATAGAGCGCCTCCTCTAAGCGTGGGCTCGCATGCACACCCGGATGTGCCTGGGTGGTGAGCAGCCCCGCCATCACCGCAAGTGCCGCAGCGTCCTCCTGCATTCCCTGCGCCAGACAGTGCTCAATCGCTGCCTCGAAGCGGTGCAGCGCCTGGCGCTGTGCCGCGATGATCCGCTCCGGCGACCGGCCGCTGTGTGCGGCCTCGAGCATGGTCGTCATCTCAGATCAGTCGTATACGAGGTCGAATTCATCGCCGCGTCGAACCACCGACCCGATCCGACGCGCCGGGACGCCCGCGACGATCGTGCCCTGCGGCACGTCCCTGGTCACGACCGCCCCCGCGGCGACGACGGAGCCCTCACCGATCCTCACACCGCGGACGACCACGGCCCTGGTGCCGATGAAGCAGCGATCGCCGATCTCGGTGGGCGATCGCTCCGCGGCCGCGACTCCGCCACTGAGCGCCCAGCGGATCGTGTCGTGCGTCAGCAACTGAACGCCCGCGGAGATCGAGCAGTGCGCACCGATCCGCAGACCGCCGGTGCCATCGAGTGAGCAGAACGGACCAATCCAGGTTCCGCTTCCGATCTCGACGTCACCTGCGACCGTCGTCGAGTCATAGATCGTGATACCCCGGTCCTCCCCTACCCAATAGCTGCCCCGCTCCTTCCAGTCGGTCAGGTCCTCGGCAAACGGGTTCAGCCGGTCGTGACGCCTCCTACTGTCGTCGTTGAGCTCGCGCTTCAGCGCAAGCAGATCGTCGAGCAGCTGAAGGCGCCGCTCGTCAGGCGACATGTTCATGGCGGATCTCCGGCGAACGCCATCGCGGGCGACCCGGCCAGCGCCACGCTCCTGGCCCGATCGACATCGAGCCCCGCCAGCCGGGCACGGGCCGCGACCTGGCCGACCTTAAGACCCGCGGCGTAGAGCTCGAGCACCGGCCGAGGTCCGAGCTCGGCGAGCGAATAGGCCATCGTCCTGGGAGCAGGCCGTGCGAACGGCAGCACCGGCACCCCGAGCGTCGCCAGTGCATCCACGTCAACCTGGCCTGAAATGAGCCCGACACGGATCGCCGGCGAGTGGTCCAGCAGCGTCGCCGGCCGGAGTGGGCCTTGGTCGGCGAGCAGCGGCCCTTCGGTCATGTGGTCGGCAACGATCACCGCGTCGTACTCTCGCGCAGTCGCGACATGGGCAGCGAGCTCGCCGTACGGCAGCCCCCCTTCCTCCGCGCGGCTGAACGTCGTCACATCGCAGCCGAGCGATCGCAGGACAGTCTCGATGGGTTGTCCGAGCGTCGGCTGGCGGCCGAGCAGCAGAATCCGCGAGCGGTAACCCTCGAGCCCGAGCTCGAGGAGCAGCTTGACCGCGGTCATGCCCGCGTACGGCCGCAGGTCGCACGGTTCCCGGTGCTCGTTGGTGCCGAGCACGAGGGTCCCATGAACTCGGCATCTCTCGAGGTCCACTTGTTCGGGCAGGAACTCCCATGTCTCCCACATCAGGCACACGACCGCCGTCGGCTTGAGCGCACAGACGGTTGCCGCATCGATCGGCCGCACCGCCCCAGTATTGGTGACGATGTCCGCCTCGGCCAGCGCCTCGGCTGTCTTGGCGAGGAGGACGACAAGCGCACCGCCAACGCCGAGGCGCGCGGCAAACTCTCGCGTCGCCGTCGCTACGTCACCGGCCGCGTGGTAGCGCGAGTCCGCCGCGACCGCGTACACGCGGCGTGCCCCGGCCGCCGCGGCGAGCACCGGGGTCGCGAGATAAGGCCCGGACGCGGCCTCGGTCAGTACTGTGAGCCCGCTCAAGTCCAGGTCCAGTCCGTCGATAACGCTGGGGACGAGCCGCTCGAGCCGTCTCAGCTCTGACGGAGCATGCATCATTGGCGGCAGCATAGATTCGCTGAGACGGGAGCGAAGCAACGGATGACCCAGATCGAAGGCTCGAAGTTCCTGGTGATCGGCGGCGCCGGCTTCATCGGCTCGCATATCGTCGATCAGCTGATCGACGGTGACGCCGCTCAGATCACCGTGCTGGACAACTTCGTGCGCGGAAAGCGCTCCAACCTCGATCCGGCGCTCGCCAGCGGTCGCGTGGAGGTCGTCGAGGGCTCGATTCTCGATCAAGAGCTTGTGCGCCGCCTGATGGATGGTTGCGACGGAGCGTTTCACCTTGCGGCGCTGTGGCTGTACGAGTGCGTACACGAGCCGCGCAAGGCCCTTGAGCACAATGTGGTCGGCACCTACAACGTGGTCGAGACGGCGCAGGAGCTCGGCCTGCCGAAGCTCGTCTACTCCTCGTCCGCTTCGGTCTACGGAAACGCGCGGACGGTCCCGATGACAGAGGAACATCCGTTCGACAACCGCTCGATGTACGGGGCCACGAAGATCGCCGGCGAGCAGTTCCTGCGCGCCTTCCATGATCAGCACGGCCTCGAATACGTTGCCCTGCGCTACATGAATGTCTACGGTCCGCGGATGGACGACAAGGGCGTGTACGTGAGCGTGATCGTCAAGGTGCTCGACCGGATCGCCCGCGGTGAGCGGCCGACGATCCACGGCGACGGGACCCAGGCATTCGATTTCGTGCACGTCAGCGACGTGGCCCGTTGCAATCTGCTGGCGATGGCCGCACCGGCCAGCGATGCGGCCTACAACGTCGGGACCGGCGTTCAGACCTCGATCAGGGAGCTGGTCGATGAGCTGCTGGAGATCACCGGCTCCGAGCTCGAACCTGAATACCTGCCCGGAGCGCACATGTTCGTGACCAACCGGCTGGGTTCGACAGAGGCCGCCGAGCGTGATCTCGGCTTCCACGCGCAGATCCCGTGGCGGCAGGGTCTTCGCACCGTCGCGCGCCACGAAGCGCTCCTGCGGTGAGCATCGCGCCCCCCAGCTCGATCCCGATCAGCCGCCCGTTCCTGGGCGAGGAGGAGCTTGCGGCGATCCAGGCACCGCTGCGCGATGGATGGATCGTGCAGGGACCTCGGGTGGCCGAGTTCGAGCAGAAGTTCGCCTCCTTCTGCGGCGCCGAGCACGCCGTGGCGACCAGCTCGTGCACTACCGCCCTGCACGTCGGCGTCGTCGGCCTCGGAGCGGGACCGGGCGACGAGGTGATCGTCCCTGCCTTCACCTGGATATCGACCGCCAATGTAGTGCTGTTCGCCGGTGCCACCCCGGTGTTCTGCGACGTCTCGCTGGAGACGTTCAACCTCGATCCGGCGTCACTCTCCGAGGCGGTCTCGAACCGCACGGTCGGGGTGATCCCCGTGCACCTGTTTGGCCTCGCCGCCGAGATGAGCACGGTCAACGAGATCGCCCGCTCCCGCAACCTCTGGGTGCTCGAGGACGCCGCCTGCGGCTTTGGCACTCGGCTCGACGGGCTCCACGCCGGCTGCCTCGGCGATGCGGGCTGCTTCTCGTTTCATCCGCGCAAGTCGATCACCACGGGCGAAGGGGGCATGCTCCTCACAGGCGATCCAGCGCTGGCGGCTCTGGCGCGCTCGCTGCGCGACCATGGAGCCTCACGCTCCGACCATGCGAGGCACACGCAGGCCGGTTCGTTCATGCTCGCCGACTACGAGCGGATCGGCTTCAACTACCGGATGACCGACATCCAGGGCGCGCTCGGCTCGGCACAGATGGACCGGGCCGAGTGGATCCTCGCCGAACGCGCGCGCCAGGCGGCCTTCTACCTCGATGCACTCGGCGACCTCGAGTGGCTGCGCCTTCCAAAGGTCCCGGACGGAGCCACGCACGGATGGCAGGCGTTCGTGTGCCTGTACGCCCCCGAGGAGCCATCGCTCGAGCGTAGGGCCGAGCTGATCGAGCGGCGCAACCTGCTGATGGCGGCGCTCGAGCGCGAAGGGATCGCGACCCGCCCCGGCACGCATGCGCCGGTGGCCGCAGCCGCGCACCGCGACAGAAACGGACGCGCACCTGAGTCATTCCCGAATGCGCTGCTCGCCGAGTCGCTGTCGCTCGCGCTGCCGCTGTACGCGGGCCTGGGAGACCCCGAGCTCGAGCACGTGAGCGATACCCTTCGCCGGCTGGGACCGTAAGGTCGAGAGCATGTGCGGAATTGCCGGTATCGTCGATCTCTCCGGCGCGCCCGTCGACGACGACGCACTGCGACGGATGGGCGAGGTGATCGCCCACCGTGGACCCGACGGCGCCGGCGAGTGGAGTCAAGGGCCGGTTGGGCTCGCGAACCGGCGCCTGGCGATCATCGACCTCGATCCCCGGGGTCAGATGCCGATGGCTCGCGAGGGCCTGTGGATCACCTACAACGGCGAGATCTACAACTACCGGGAGCTCCGCACCGAGCTCGAGCGCCTCGGACACGGATTCACGACCGGCACCGACACGGAGGTTGTGCTCTTCGCCTATGCCGAGTGGGGCGCCGATTGCGTGGCAAAGTTCAATGGGATGTTCGCGTTCGCGCTGTGGGACTCTCGCTGCGACGAGCTGTTCCTCGCCCGCGATCGCTACGGGATCAAGCCGCTGTACATGGCACAGATCGGAACCCAGATCCTGTTCGGATCCGAGGTCAAGGCACTGCTCGCCCACGGCGCGCTGCGGGCGCGGCTCAGCCCCCGTCACCTGCTCGAGTACTTCACCTTCCAGAACATCTTCAGCGACGGAACCCTGTTCGAGGGCGTCCGCCTGCTGCCGCCGGGCCACCATCTGACGATCTCGACCGTCGACGGCCAGCTCAGCGAGCGTCGCTACTGGGATTTCGACTTCGCCGAGCCGGGAGGCCGGGTTGACCCCCGCGAATACGAGGAGGAGCTCGACCGCCTGTTCCGGCAGGCGATCCACCGTCAGCTGGTCTCCGATGCGCCCGTCGGCGCCCACCTCTCGGGTGGTCTCGATTCGGGCTCGATCACGGCGATCGCAGCTAACGCGCTCCCGTGGCTGCCGACGTTCACGGTCGGGTTCGACATGCGCTCGGCCGGGGGACTCGAGCAGGGAACAGACGAGCGTGCCAAGGCCGAGGCGATGTCCTACCTGTTCGGGACAGAGCACTTCCAGGCGGTGCTCAAGGCCGGCGACATGGAGCGCGCGATGCCGCAGCTCGTCTGGCATCTCGAGGACCTGCGCGTCGGCCAGAGCTACCCGAACTTCTACGTCTCGCGGCTGGCCAGCAAGTTCGTCAAGGTCGTGCTCGGAGGCGCGGGCGGCGACGAGCTGTTCGCCGGCTATCCGTGGCGCTATTACCGCGCAGTCGTCAATCAGGACGAACGGCAGTACATCGACAAGTACTACGGGTTCTGGCACCGCCTGATCCCGAACCGGCTGATCGGCAGCTTCTTTGCCACCGACGTGTGGAACGAGGTGAAGGGAGTCCGCACGATCGACATCTTCCGTAATGTCCTCAGCGACCGGCCGACCCCCCAGACGCCGGCGGAATACGTCAACCAGTCGCTCTACTTCGAGGCCAAGACCTTCCTGCACGGCCTGCTGGTGATGGACGACAAGCTGTCGATGGCGCACTCGCTCGAAAGCCGCGTCCCGTTTCTCGACAACGACCTCGTCGAGTTCGCGATGCGCGTCCCGGTGCGTCTCAAGCTCCGCGACCTCGACAAGGTCGTCAAGCTCAACGAGAACACGATCGGCGCGAAGACCGAGCAATACTTCCAGCGCACCCGCGACGGCAAGTTGCTGCTGCGCAAGACGATGCTGCGCCATGTCCCGAAGGAACTGACCAAGCAGGTCAAGCAGGGCTTCAGCGGGCCTGACGCGAGCTGGTTCCGCGGCGAGAGCATCGACTACATCGAGCGTGAGCTGTTGCGCAGCGACGCGGCGATCTACCAGTTCCTGAACCCGGACGGCGTGCGCCCGCTTGTGCGCGAGCACATCGAGGGCCGCGAGAACCGCCGCCTGCTGCTGTGGTCACTGCTCTGCTTCGAGCACTGGTGCCGGATCTTCCTGAGCCGGACTCCGACGCCGACGCCGCCACCGGCGCTGGCGAGCACCGTCTCGCCGGGCTGAGCCGATCCCCGAGACAGCTCAGCCGTCGAGGAGCTCGAGCATCGCCTCAGCCGGCAGCCAACACACGTCAGCCGGCGACCTGGGTGTACAGCGCCGGCAGGTCCGGGTAGCCGCTCGAGGCCCAGCCTGATCCCTGAAGCGCAGCGATCTGCGACTGGGGCGCCTGGCCGGCCGTCTGCAGGATCGCCTGGATGCCGGCGCTGGCGGTGCCGTAGCCGGGGATCGTCGCCTGGCCCCTGAGCCAGCCGGCGGTCGCGTTGGCGGCGGTCACCGGGTCGGCCCACACGGAGTCGGAGGCGCCGTAGGTGCCGCTGTCGGTGTAGCCGATGTTGAGCCAGTCGTTGTTGCCCTGCGCCTGTCGCGACTGGGCCGCCGAGCCCGACTCCTCGGCCAGCAGCCAGGCGCTGACAACGCCGGGGTCGAGTCCGGTGTCGGCCGCCAGCGTCTGGGCGAACTGCTGCTGGTCGGAGGTCAGCATGGTGCCGGCCGTGGCGGGCAGCGTCGCGCCGGTCGGCGAAGCCGGCGCGGCGCCCGTCAGCGCGCTGACGTAAGGCGAGGCGCCCGCGTAGCCCGAGCCCGACGTCGCAAGCGCGGGAAGCTCGGCCGCGAGCAGCGCGGAGGAGGCGCTCGAGCTGGCCGGCGCAGAACCGGCGGCCGTCGACAGGCCGGCGATCGACGAGGGACTGGTGGCCAGGGACGGGCTGGCGGCTGACGAGAGGAGCGCGGCCGGCGTGAGGCCGGTGGTCGAGGTCGTCGGCTGGGTCGCCGCGGCGCTGCTCGCCTGCGCCAGCGCGAGCGCGCCCGCGAAGTTCGACGCCGACGAACTCGATCCAGCGGGGCTCGTCGCGCCCGCCGCCGGCGACGCAGCGGTGCTGGTCGCAGATGCAGCGCCCGCGGCGCTCGGCACCCCGCCCGCCGACAACTGCGCCATCTGCTGCTGGATCTGATCTATGCGCGAGATGGCGTCGGCGATGCTCATCGAGGCTTCACCACCGTCATCGGCATGCGGGCGGGGAGCTTGACCGCGCGGCGAACCGGCCCGCCAAGCTCACCGGCGACGCGCGCGCTGCACGTACAGCAGCAGCGCGGCCACGCCGGCGGCGAGGATCACCTGACGCACGACCGAGGCGGCACCGACGAATGCCGTCGTCGACAGGGTCAGCGCCATGACCACCTGGGTCGCGCAGTCGAGCGTCATCGTCACCCCGAGGATGCCGGTGACGACGGTCAGCGTACGCCGTAGCCGCGGGTCGCCGGCCTTCGCGAGCAGCCGCTCGGACTCAGCCCCGCGCATCCGGGCGAGCCACGGGAATGCCAGCGCGAGCAGCGGCCGGCGCACGGCGAGCGACCCGAGGCACGCGAGCCCGATCAGCCCCGTCAGCACCGCGTCCCGAAGCTTCAGCGCGACCGCCCCGCCGCCGGCCAGGATCGCGACCGCCAGCGCGATCGCGAACGCGATCAGCGGCACGAACGCGACCGGGTGGCGGCTCCCCCGTCGCAGGGCGGCGACCGTGAACAACGCGACCGGGATCGCCCCCGACAGCGCGAGCGCGGCGGTCGTCGAGTGCAGCGCCGCCCGCAGCACGACGAACGCGCCCAGCGGCACCGCCAGCAGCGCGGCCTCCCGAGCGGCCAGCCGCCGCATCTGCCGAGACTCCTCGGTCGGCAGACCGGCCGTCGATCCGCTCACGCGTCCGCCCTCCGGATGAAGAACCCCGCGACCTGGCCGTCGGCGTTCAGCGACACGGTGCTGATCGCCTCGCCCTGCTCGAACGCGATCGGGACCTCGACGACCGAGTAGCCCTGCTTGAGCGAGATCTGCGGGACGCCGATCTCGAGCGGCTCGCCGCCCGTGTCGCGGACCTGGTCCCTGACCGACGCGAGCAGCTCGACCGTGCATGCCTCGAGCATCCGCTTGTCGAAGTTCGCCCGGGTGGCCCCCCAGTCGCTCTCCAGGAAGTTCCTGATCACCGGCATCGCCAGCTCGCCGGCGTTCTCGATTGGCGCCATCGCTCGCTCCTCTGGGTCGTCGTGCGGCAGGCTCGTGCCGCCGAATCGCTGAAACGCCGCCTGCCGGGTGACGTGCAGGACCTCGCCGATCTCGGCCCAGGTCCGGCCCTCCGACCGCGCCTGGAAGACGAGCGATCGCAGGGTGTCCTCGACGATCACCGACAGGCTGCGGGTGGCGGCGATCGCCCGCATCACGGCGTCGCTGCCGGGCTCGCCGTCGGCGCGACGGAGCACGTCGGCGACGAGCTCGGCGTTCGTGGCGAGCAGCGAGCCCATCACCTCACGCTCTGGATTGATCATGCCGTAAAGGATCCTTTACGGCATGCGATTTGTCAAGGACCCTTTACGCCAATCTTCGAATCGAAAGCGCGCAACGGTTCGGACGCAATCCGACTGGGGCCGAAACGTCACATACCCCACCGCCGGCAGCTCGGGATGTGCAAACGGCGCCCTCACGGGGCACTTCTTGACACACCCCCCTGCCAAACGCAGTGGGTCGTCACATTCTGGCCCCTCAACCCAAGGCTACGGGACGCCACCGCACCCAGCTAGTCCCAGCGACGCCTGCCGGCCCGCAGCGCGCGCAGCTCGAGCACGTCGGCGGACTCCAACGACCGCGACAGCGCCGACACCGACGCCGACGCCGACGAGGCCCCCGGCAGCAGCCGGACCGGCAACCGCCGTTCGCTCACCTCTCCCCCGGCAGCCGCCTCGATCCGCACGACCCGCCCCCCCGGGCGCGAGCCGACGCACTCCACGAGCCGCGTGCCGTGGTAGACGAGCGCGGCGCCGTCGTCTGCGGCGTGCCCCGGCGGCAGCGTGCCGGTCGCGATCGCGTCCCGGTAGACGGGCAGCCGCTCGCTCTCTCCGTCGAGGTGCACCGACAGGCTGCCGGGCAGCAGCCCGAGCCCCGAGACGCACTCGGGCGCGCCGCCGCTCATGCTGACGCCGCCCTCGAACCAGCACATCGCCCCGGCGCTCAGCCCGGCGAGCACGATCCCGCGCTCCCACGCCGCCCGCATCGCCTCGTCGATCCCGTGCTCGCGCCAGATCGCGAGCATGTTGCGCAGCGAGCCGCCGCCGACGTACAGAGCGTCCTGGGCGAGCAGGAGGGCGACCGGATCGACCCGATCGCGACCGCGCCCGAGGTGGAACAGCGACAGGACCGACGGCTCGCACTGCCAGATCCCGAACCGCTCGTAGAAGCGCGTGACCTGCTCGCGCGGGTCGCCGCTGGCGGTCGGCAGGAAGCAGATCCGCGGCACCGCACGACGCGTCAGATCGTGGACCCGCCGGTCGAGCGCGTCCGCGCGCTCGTGCATCGTGACCCCGCCCCCACCCATCGCGAGGATCCGCCTCGGGTCCTCGCCCGGCCGCGCGCCCTCGACCCCGATCACGCTGCGACCGCCTCGCCGCCCGCG
>DAHUYL010000200.1 GCA_027315255.1 Solirubrobacterales bacterium
ACTCGGACTTGACGTTGCCCTTGAGCAGGACGCCGTAGTGGCCGTAGTCGTAGCTCGAGCCGATTCCGCCGTAGATCTCGCTGGAGGGGAAGACGAAGCCCCTGCGCTTGCAGAGCGAGACGATCTTCTCCATCGTGACGACATCGTCGGTGGCCATGGCCGGATGCTAATCGGAAAGCGCCGACCGGCGCCTGCTTGGCACTCCTCGCTTGAGAGTGCCAAGGTGCCGAGCTATACTCCCTGAAGCGATGCCTATCTACGAGTACAAGTGCCGCAAGGGCCACGTGTTCGACGTGATGCAGCGCATGTCGGACGATCCGCTCAATCGCTGCGAAGTGTGCGGAGCAGTCGCGAGCCGCGTGCTGCATCCGCCGGCCGTCCACTTCAAGGGCTCCGGCTTCTACAACACCGACTACGGCACGCGCCGTCGCTCCCGTGAAGGAAAAGAGGGCGAGGGCGGCAGCGGCTCCGAAGCCGGCGAGACGAAGCAGGGCGAGAGCAAGACCGCCGACAGCAAGTCGGGCGAGAGCAAGTCCGGCGCCGCCAAGAAGAGCGAGTCGTCGACCTCGGCCGCGGCGGCATCGTAGGCTCGAGTCCAATGCGGTGCCCGGGACGGGGGACGGCGGGCACGTAGCACCCGATTCCGGGCGGCAATCAGCCCCAAATCGGAGTCGCTCGGCGCGATTTGGGGAAAGGCGCCGCTGTGAGCGGCAGTTTGCCCCAGAGCTGCCCGGTCGCCGGACGATTTGGGGCGTTCTGCCGCAATACCGCTCGGCTACCGGGCCGAGACGTAGCCTGAGACTGCGAACGATGCGGCGCGGCGGCTGGACAGCCACCCTCGGGCGCTCGAGCTGAACTCGAGCCGCGCCGTGCCTTGACCGGCGCGGACCAGCGTGCCGGTGCCCGTCGCGAGCACGCGCGGGACTGCGACGGCGCCGAGAACGCCCGGCAGCGCGAGGGTCGCCTGCAGCCGCGCGAGGCAGGGACGCTCGCACCGGAACGAGATCCGCAGGCCGCCGCGGAGCGCGGCGGCGAGCGGCTGGTCGGGTAGGACGGAGGCGGTGATCGGGACGACGACGGCCGGGCGGGCGGAGACGGCAGGTCGGCGGCCGGAGACGGCAGCCATGCGGGGGGAACCCCGGCGGTGGTGATGGCTGCGACGGTGACGGCCCCGACGGTGACGCGGCTTTGCCGCTGCCGCCTGAGCCTGCGTGCCGCCAGGGCGGGACCGCGTGCCGCCAGGGCGGGAGCGCGTGGCGGTGGGCGCGCCCGGCTGGGCGGCCGGCGCGCCCGACGGCCCCGACGCGTCGATCTGGTGCGACGCCGTGGCGGCGAAGCCGAGATCGTCGAGCGCGGTCAGCGTGACGTCGTACACGCCGGGCGCCGTGTACGTGTGGACCGCAGCTGCGCCGCTCGTCACCGGGCTGCCGTCGCCCCAGTTCCAGGTCAGCGACTGGATGCCCGGCGGGATCGAGAACGTGCTGCCGTTCCACGCGACCGAGGCGGTGTTGCCGGGCGGGTCCGTCGCGCCTGCGGCGAAGCTCAGCGCAACGCCCGCGGACGCCGTCGCCGGCGGCGTGAACGACACGTTCGGCGTGCCGTAGCGCGGCTCGGCGCCGACGCACGCACGGTCGAGGTCGCTCCACACCAGCTGCACGGTCCAGCCGCCCTCGACGGTCGGCTCGAGGTTGCACTTGTCAGCAACCTCGCCGCACGCGGCGTTCGCCGTCGGGCAATTGGCGTCGTACCACGAGAGCGGCGGACCCAAGCTGGTCGCCTGGTCGACGAGCGGATCGGTCACGGCCTCCGACCACTCGTGGCTCAGGTACATCGTCTGGTTCTGCAGCGCCGACCCGGTGCCGCACCCCTGCTGCATCGGGCCGGTCGTGTCGTCGGGGATCACGAGGTACACGACCTCCGTGCCGTCGGGCATCGCGGTCGAGCCGTGGTAGGAGCAGAACGCCTGGCCCGAGCAGCCCTCGGAGTTGCAGATCGTCGTTCGGGGCGGGAACAGGACGACATAGATCGTCGAGAGACCGTTGCCCGCAGGGTGGGGAAGGGTGCCGGCCTCGATCTGGCCGACGAGCTGGGCGCCGAGTTGCGCGTCCTGTACCGTGCCGCCAGGCTGCGGGGTGATCTGGAACTGGCCGCCGTAGGACACCTGGTTCGCGGCATTGGCACCGCTCGCGTCCATGTACTGCGCGAGCACGCCGCCGATGTCCCCGGGCGTGCCGCTCTGCGAGGCGAGGTAGCGGAGCAGGCCGGCGTCGCCGGTCGTCGGGTTCGTGAAGGTGGGGCTGACGCCGGCCCCCCAGTCGACGAGCACGCCCGTCACCGAGTGTTCGACGGGGCCGCCCTCGTAGGCGAGCGGATCGCCGCTGTCGCCGAGCGCGGGCGCCGCGGCGAGGCTGATCGGCAAGAGGAGCGCGAGGGCGACCGCGCCGAGCAGTCGGCGCGGGCGGACGATGGTGGGCATGGCCTCCGCATCGGTCCGACCCGCGCCTGGCGCGACCGGTGGGCGCTGCCGCTAGACGGAGGTTCGACGGGCATCGCGGAGCCGTGCCCCGGGACGGTGAGGGCGGCATCCCGGCCGCCCTCACCGTGACAGCCGCTCAGCCGTTCATCAGCGTGTGCACCGACTGCTGCACGTTCGTCTGGTTGGGGAGCAGCACGTCCTGGCCGTTGTAGACGCTCGGGGTCTCGTTCAGCAGCGCCGTCGGAGCCGAGCCGCCGATCTCCGAGGCGATGAACAGCTGCATCAGCGACAGCGCGCCCATGTCGGTCTGCACGACCCCGGGGGCGTCCCAGGCCGCCCACGGCAGGTGCAGGAACGTGTGGACGGTGAGCAGCTGCGACTTGATCGCGTTCAGGATCTGCTGCTGCATCGCTTCGCGCTGGATGTCGTTGTACGCGGCGTTGCAGGCGTTTTCGCGGGTGCGGGCGAGCGTCATCGCCTGGATCCCGTTGAGCGTGTGCACGCCCGGGCTCAGATCGAGCGTGAAGCCGCCGTTGGCGACGCCGCCGCTGATGTTCGAGCAGATCCGCGGCGTGCGGATCGTGATCCCGCCGATGTCGTCGATGAACTTCGGGAAGTTGCCGAGGTCGACGACGATCAGGTGGTTTATCTGCTGGATGCCGGTGAACTGCTTGATCACCTTCAACGCCAGCGCCGGGCCGCCGTCGGCCCAGGCGGCGTTGATCTTCTGGTAGCCGAAGCCGGGGATGTCGACGAGCGTGTCGCGCGGGATCGACAGGCGCCGCGAGACGCCGCCCCCGATCCGCCACAGCATGATCGTGTCGGTGTTGGCGACCGCCTCGCTGTAGTTCGATCCCGGCTCCTTCGAGCCCGGTCCGGTCGTCGGGCGGTTGTCGAGGCCGATCACCAGCACCGTGTTCGGTGAGGTCAGCATCGGCCCACCCGAGCTCAGCTGCGAGCTCGCGCCGGCCGGCAGGTTGCCCGCGTGCTCCTGGGCGCTGACGACGAACAGGACGATCGACAGCACCACCCAGCCGACGAGCGCCAGCACGGTGTACTTCAGCGCCCGCCGCCAGCTCCAGCGCCGCCACCAGGGACGCGTGTCGACGGTCGTGCGGGCGCCACGTCCGGCACGGGCGTCCTCGCGCAGCCTGGCCGCCTCGCGCGCGAACACCTCCGAGTCGCTCTCGCCGCGGAGCCGGGCGATCAGCCCCCGAGGGAGCGAGCGATACGTCGTGTAGGGCCGCTCGCCCTGGCGTGGCTCGTCCCGCGGCGGGGTGTCGTCGGGCGAGGACATCCGCCCGGCCGGAGTCGCCGCCCGGCCGCCTGCGCGGTAGACGCGGTACTCGGCCCGGCGATCCCGAGCGCCTCTGTCGGGAGCGTCCGACATCACATCACTTCACTTCATATAGTGCAGCCATGCCATCGCGGCGCGTGATTGGCGTCGACATGGGCGGGACAAAGCTACTGGCCGGAGCGGTCGATGGCGGCCTGGGGGTCCACCATCGCGTGCAGCGGACCGTGGTCGGTCTCGACCAGGTCTCGCTGCTGAATACGGTACAGGACGCCATCGAGGAGGTCCGCACGAGCGCCGGCGGCGAGGTCGCGGCGGTCGGCTTCGGGATCCCGTCGCTGATCGATCGGCGGACCGGCGAATCGGTCGTATCCGTGCACCTCGAGCTCGACCACATCCGCTTCGGTGACGTGATGGCCGAGCGGCTCGGGCTGCCGGTGTTCATCGACAACGACGCCAACGCCGCGGCCGTCGCCGAGCACCGGGTGGGGGCGGCCGTCGGCGCCAGCGAGGTCGTCGTCGTGACGATCGGGACCGGCATCGGCGGTGGTCTGATCCTCGGCGGGCGCCTCTACCGGGGGGCGCTCGGCGCCGCCGGGGAGCTGGGGCACGTGACGATCGAGATCGACGGCCCGCGCTGTCACGGCAGCTGCCCGGGCCATGGCTGCGTCGAGGCGCTCACGTCGGGGACGGCGCTGGCGCGCGAAGCCGGGCGGATCGCGCTGGAGTGGCCGCATTCGCGGCTCGGGCGCGCACTGGCGGAGGGGCGCGCGCTCGAGGGGCCGTTCATCACCGAGCTCGCGCACGACGGCGACGAGGCGGCGATCCGAGTCGTGCGGCTGATGGGCTCGCGGCTCGGGGTGGCGCTGGCCGGATACGTCAACATCTTCAACCCCGAGATGATCGTCGTCGGAGGTGGGGTGATCGGCGCGGGTGAGCTGCTGCTCGGCCCGGCGCGTGAGGAGGTGGCGGCGCGGGCGCTGCCGCCCTCGCGCGACTTCGTGCGGATCGTCCCCGCCCGACTCGGCGTCGAGGCCGGGATGGTCGGGGCGGCGGCGATCGCGCTCGACGGGCTCGCCGAACGGGGGGTGCGGCTGTGAGCGGGCGGCTGATCGTGTGCCCGACACCGATCGGCAACCTCGAGGACATCACGCTGCGCGTGCTGGCGGCGCTGCGGGAGGCCGACCTGGTCGCATGCGAGGACACGCGCCACACCCGGGTGCTGCTCGACCGCTACGGCGTCGCCGCCAAGCTCGTCTCCTACCACGAGCACAACGAGCCCGAGCGCTCCGCCGAGCTGGTGCGCCGGATGCACGGCGGCGAGACGGTCGCGCTCGTGTCCGACGCCGGGATGCCGCTGGTGTCCGATCCGGGCTTCGTGCTCGTCCGGGCGTGCGTCGCCGCCGGGCTCGCGGTCGAGGTGCTGCCCGGCCCAAGCGCCGCGCTGGCGGCGCTGGTGGCAAGCGCGCTGCCGGCCGATCGCTGGCGCTTCGCGGGGTTCCTGCCGCGCAAGCGGGCCGAGCTCGAGCGCGTGCTCCAGGCGCAGGAGACCCTCGTCGCGTTCGAGTCTCCAAGGCGGCTGGCCGCGTCGCTGGCGGTGCTGGCCGAGCTCGACCCCGACCGCCGGGTCGCGGTCTGCCGCGAGTTGACGAAGGTGCACGAGGAGGTCGTCCGCGGGACCGCGGCGGAGCTCGCGGCGCGCTACGCCGAGGCGCCGCCGCGGGGCGAGGTCGCGCTCGTGGTCGGCCCGGCGAGGGCCCCGGCAGAGCGCGATCCGACACCTGCGCTCGAAGCCGTCAGGCGGCTGGTGGCGAGCGGCGCGAAGCCGCGGGTGGCCGCGAGCGTGGTCGCCGAGCTGACGGGCGCGTCCGCCAACGCCCTGTATCGCGGACTCACCTGAGCCGTTCGTCTCCGCCGTTTCGGGTGGGGTGAGTCGAGCCGGAGCGTCACGCGCCTGTGGACGAGCGTGCGGTGCGGCTGCAGTTGCACGACGGTGAGCAGCGCCTCCAGCAGGTGGTGCTTGCGGAGCAGCTCCCCACCCCGGCGGTCGAGCTCGAGCACCAGCCGTATGCTCCTGCCGGGGCGCAGCGCGACCGTCCGCCGCGCGAAGATCGCCCGGCCGCGGACGGCGCCGACGGTCGCGACGACCCGGCAGCCGTGGCCTGCGCTGCAGCGCACGGTCAGCTTGACCGAATCGCCCTTGAGCACGCTGACGCTCGTCACCCGTGCGATCGCATGGGCGCCGCCGGCGCCATGACCGGACCCGTGGGAGCCGCCCTTGCCGCCGGAGCCGCCGCTGCCGCCGCTGCCGCCGCTGCCGCCG
>DAHUYL010000201.1 GCA_027315255.1 Solirubrobacterales bacterium
GCCAGGGCTGGGGCAAGCCAAGCGAAGTGCTCGACGCCACTCACACGACGGACTGTAATCAGGTGCGTAGTGTTCCGCAGCGCTTCTGGCCGAAAAGCCGGGAAGGCGTCATGCCCCGCACTGGACGTTCGATCGATCCGCTTTTCGGACCACCCGGTGGCGCGGGCGACGCCGGTGCCCGCGGCATACCGGCCGCGGGCACCGCAGCCGGCAGCGGTGCGAGCGGGCGGCTCACGGGTGGTGTGCGAGCACCTGGTAGACCGACGCCCAGCCTGTCTCGAAGCCCTGGCGCGCCGCGTGCAGGTACAGCCGCCAGACGCGCGCGCGCTCGACCCCGGCGAGTCGCTCCGCCTCGTCGTAGCGCCCCTCGTAGCGGCTGATCCATTCGGTCAGCGTGCGCGCGTAGTCCTCGGCGAGCCCCTCGACATGGGTGGTGTGAAGACCTGCCTGCTCGACCGCCCGGACGATCCGAGACAGCGGCAGGGGCACTCCGTCCGGGAACACGAACCGCTCCGAGAACGGCCCTTCGTCGCGGGCATCGAAGTCCGCCAGCTTCGCGATCCCGTGGTTGAGCAGCCGCCCGCCCGGCACGAGCAGCTCCGCGAGCGTGCGCGCGTACAGGTCGATCCGCTCTTCGCCGACGTGCTCCACCATGCCGATGCTCGAGATAGCGTCGAAGCGCTCGCCGCCCAGCTCGCGGTAATCGGCGACGCGGAACTCGACGCGGTCGGCGACACCGGCGGCGCCCGCCCGGCTGCGCGCCTCCAACACCTGTGGCTCTGACAGCGTCACGCCGAGCACGGTCGCGCCATGCTCGGCCGCGGCGTGGATCGCGAGACTGCCCCAGCCGCAGCCGACGTCCAGCAGCCGCATGCCGGGCTCCAGGGCGAGCTTGGTGCAGACGAGCTCGCGTTTCGCCGCCTGTGCCTGCTCGAGCGTGCTCGCGCCCGACTTCCAGTAGGCACAGCTGTACGTCATCGAGTCGTCGAGGAACAGCTTGAAGAAGTCGTTGCCGGCGTCGTAGTGGTGGCGCACCGCCCGGCGGTCGCGGGCGATCGTGTGGCGCTCGCCGCGGAGGCGCAGCTCGGTCGCGGGACGCCTTGGCGGGGCGGTCAGGCCGGTCGCGCGCAGCAGCGCCAGGCCGAGCCTGACGAGCTGGCGCGGACGCAGCGGCGGCGGTTCGAACGTGTCGAGCAGCCGCAACGCCGCGTCGAGGTCGTCAGCCTCGATCAGCCCCTGCGCGTACGCGCGCCCGAGGCCGAGCTCACCCGGCGCCCGCAACACGTGCGCGAGGCCGGCGGGAGCGTTGACGGTGAACGTCGGGCTATCCGGCTCGGTCGCGGCGACGGTCGTGCCGTCCCAGAAGGTGACGGCGAACGGCCGGGTCGGCAGCGCTCGCTCGAGTTCCGCCCGGAGCGGCGCGGTGCGCGCGAACGGCACCGACTACGTCACCGGGCGGAAGGGGCGGCGGGACCGCTCGATCCGCTCCGGTGAGATCCGGACGACATCCCAGACGATCCCGAGCCGTTCCAGCAGCTCGATGAACTCCGCGCTCAGGTCGAGTTGCCGGCGGTCCATGCCGTGGCGATAGGAGGTCGGGAAGGCGTGGTGGGTGTTGTGCCAGGCCTCGCCCCAGGTGGGCACCGCCAGCCAGGCGAGGTTGCGCGACTCATCCGTCGTCTCATAGTCCTGCTTGCCGAAGAAGTGGCACAGCGAGTTGATGCTGAACGTCGCGTGGTGCATCAGGAAGATGCGCGCGGCGCCGCCCCAGAGCAGCGCGGTCAGCCCGCCGGTGACGGTGCCGCTGAGCGCCACTCCGAGCCCGAACGGAAGCGCCAGCCCGAGTACCACCCAGAGCGGGAACGTGTCGCTCACGAACACGATCAGCGGATCGGCCAGCAGGTCCTTCGCGTAGCGGTGCTCGTCCGCGACGTCCATGTCGCTGAACACCCACCCGATGTGGGCGTGGAGGAGACCCTTGATCGCACCCTTGAAGCCGTGGTCGTGGCCGGCGTGCGGGCTGTGCGGATCGCCCTGGACGTCGGAGAACTGGTGGTGCTTGCGGTGCGTGGCGACCCAGTCGATCACCGGGCCCTCGGCCGCGGCCGAGCCGAGTGCGGCGAAGCCGGCGCGAACCCAGCGATTGCAGCGGAAGCTGCGATGCGTGAGCAGGCGGTGGAAGCCAACCGTGATACCGGTGCCGATCAAGGCGTAGCAGAACGCGAGGATCACCAGGTCCTGCCAGACGAGCAGGTGGCCTGTCCAGCCGAAGTAAACACCGACCAGGAAGATCACCGGTGGAATGCCCGTGACCAGCGCGCTCGCCGTCCGGTCGATAAGCGGCAGCTTGACGGGTCGGACCAGCGCTTCAGCGTCCGTCCAAGGAATCGGTCCCGTCCCGGCCGGCGACCGGTCCGGGGCGTCGGCGGCGGTCGTTGCCATCGGCGAGGGCGGGACTGTACAGGTTCCCGCGGACGTGTGCAGCATCGGCCGACGGAGAGAGCAGCACGGCGAGCCGCTCCCCGTCGGCCTTCGCGGACGGAATCAGCGCTATGGCGCGCCCGCCGCGACCGAGAACACCGGCGCCAGTCGCGACGCCACCGTCGACCACGTGGCGCCCGCGTCGCCCGACCCGAACAACTCCCCCGAGGTCGCGCCGAAGTAGAGCTGTAGCCGGTCTCCCTGGCCCGTGCGGCTGAAGGCCTGCCGCAGGACCGTGAGGTAAGCGTGCTCGGCTGGCAGGCCGTCGCCGCGCGGCGTCCAGGTCGCGCCGGCGTCACGCGTCTCATACACGCGCACCCTGCCGTCCGGGGTGACGCGATCCATGTCGGCGACGAGCGGGATCAGGTAGGCGCTGTCGGGGTCGGCGGGGTCCACCGTCAGCGGGAAGCCGAAATCCGACGGCAGCCCGCCTCCGCCGATGTCGGTCCAGCTCTCGCCGGCATCGTCGGAGCGGTAGACGCCGCCGTGAAACTGCATGAACATCCGCTCAGGGCGCCCGGGCGCGCGCTCGACGTGGTGCACGCAGCGGCCGGCGTTCTCGTCCTGGAGCGCCTCTGCCGGCAGGTACCGCGGGTTGAGCCCCTCGTTGCCGCGCCGCCAGCTGCTGCCTCCGTCGTCGGTCAGCCACATCCCTGCGGCCGAGATCGCCACGGCCAGCCGGGCGGGATCCCCGGGCCATGGGCAGATCGAGTGCAGGCAGAGGCCGCCGCCACCAGCCTGCCAGCGTGGCCGTGACGGCTGCTCCCAGAGGCCGGCGTTGAGCTGAAAGCTCGCGCCGCCGTCGCGACTCTCGAACAGGACCCCCGGGTCGCCGCCCGCATAGACGACGCCGTCGGCCCCGTCGCCGGCGGCGATCACCCAGATCCGCTCGAGCGCCTGCTCGCCTCCCTCCGGCAGGACGACGCCGTCCGCCTGCTCCCACTCGCCGGCCGGGTCACCGTCGGTGTAGAAGAGCTTGGGCCCGTAGAACGGGGACCCGACCGTCGCCAGCAGCCGCCCGCTACGTGGATCGCGCATCGCGTAGTCGACCGGCTGCCCCGCGAATGCGCGAGCGGTGACCTCGAACTCGTCGCCCGGCTCGCCCTCGAGCAGGAACAGGCCCTTCTTCGTCCCGACCACCAGCTCCGTCACGCTGATCCTCCTGTGATCGCCTGAACCACGTCGACACGGTCGCCCGACCGCACCGCTGTGCTCTCGCGGGCTCGCTCGCCGCCCACGAATACGCTGAGATGGCGGCGGATCCGGCCGCGCTCGTCGAGGATCCAGCCGCTCATGCTCGGGTGACGACGCTCGAGGGCTCGCAGCAGCGCGACCACGGTCGCGCCGTCGAGCTCGTGCTCCGACTGGCCGCCCGCAAGCCCGCGCAGCGTCCCTCGAACCCTCACCACCGCCATCGTCGAGATGCTAGTTGCGCTCATCGACGGTTAGACCTCGCCGGGGCCTGATTCTCATCGGTGGCGCCCACGTTTCTCGCACGATGTCATCGTGACAGCGATCCATGCTTGACCTGCAGTCGACTTGATGTCAGAATGGCGTCATGCAACTCGATGGCTTCACGAACGCAGTACGCGACGACCTGGCGCGGATCGCGGCCGTCGGCGACGAGGCGACCGCACGCGCCGGCGGTCTGCTTGCTGCCGCGCTCGAGCCCACACTCGCACGGCGCCTCCAGGAGGCTCTGGCCGAGGCGGCCCTCGAGCTGTCGGCCCAGCTCGAGCACGGTCGAGTCGAGGTTCGGATCGCCGGCAGCGACCCGGAGCTGGTGTACGTCGACGACGGCGGTCCCGCTGCCGCGGATCCGGCGGACGAGGTGTTCAGCGCCCGGGTCACGTTGCGGCTGCCGGAGAGCTTGAAGTCGCGACTGGACGCGGCGGCGTCGAGCGCCGGCGTGTCGGTCAACACATGGCTCGTGCAAGCCCTCGGTCGAGCGCTCGAGCCCCGTTCGTCGGCGTTTTCCAACCGCCGGCGCTTGACCGGCTACGGCCGCAGCTAAAGGAGATCGGATGTTCGTGCAGCGGTTCAACACCCCCCGACCGGTGTCGCTCGAGCTTGCGCTGGCGGGCGGAGACATCCACGTCACGACCGTCGACGGCGACGAGTCCAGCGTGACGCTCGAGGGACCCCAGCGCCTGCTCGACGCGACGAGGGTCGAGCTCGACGGCGATCGCCTCTCGGTCAAACAGCAGCGGAGCCCGCTGCTGGCGCTGTTCGACCGCGTCGAGCAATACCTCCGGGTCGAAGTCAGCATCCCCGACCACAGCCGGGTCGAGATCGCGACTGCCTCGGCGGAGACCGTCCTTGCCGGGAGCTTCAGCGGGCTGACGCTGCGATCCGCCTCCGGAGGAGTGCGACTGGACGGCGCGCTCGATGGCGACGCGTCGGTGAAGACCGTCAGTGGCCGCGTGCGGCTCGCTCACGTGACCGGCGAGCTGTCGGTGCGGACGGTCTCGGGCAACGTCGCAGCGGATTCGTTCGACGGCGCCGTCTCGGTCAAGTCCGTCTCGGGTCGGCTCGACGTAAGCTCGCTTCGCGACGGCAGCGTCGACGTCCAGAGCGTCTCGGGCGATGTCATGCTGGGCATCGCCCCGGGCACATGCATCGACATCGACGCCGGCTCTGCCTCCGGCGAGCTCACCTCCGAGATTCCGCTGTCCGGCACCCCGGAACCGGACGGCGGTCCGACGGTCGTGATCCGCGGCAACACCGCCAGCGGCAACATCCGGATCGTCCGCGCGGCGTAGCAGCGACCGCCCGGCGCGGGGCGAAGTGTGAGGCTGATCGTTGTCAGGCGATCAACCTCGACGGCACAGCGAGCCCGACGCCGACCGAGCTCGCACCGTCGCTGTTCCTGTTGGTCCAGCGGCCGACCGCGAGCGATGCGACGGGGCCCCCGAGAACCGGAGCGACACTGCCAATCAGGTAGCTACCGGCGCTGTGTTACGTGGAGCGCTCGACGCCCAGGGCCACGGGTGCAGGGCGGGTCGCTGCGACACCGGGACAGCTCTGCCAACCCACCTCGCGTCGCATCCAATGGGCGGGACCGTCCCGTCACCGGCGGCGCGGCACGCCGCTGTCAGGTTGACGGCAACTTCTGTCCGCATGACCTTCGACGGACCGAGCGCGCCGCCGCCGACGGCCGCCGCCGCCGTCGCCGCCGTCGTCGTCGCCGTCGGGTAGGCGCATCCCGGGGACGGCGGCTCGGCGGGCCGCGGGACGGGCGGCGACGCGCCCGCCCCGGCCGCCGACCGGCACAACCTCAACAGCACCCGCCCCGCGACCACACCCAGCGCACCCACGCCCCCATACGCAGCCGATCCGCACCACCCCAACCACAACCCCCGATGCTGTCGAGCTTACGCCGCTTCCACGGGAGCCTCCGGACCCGCCCGGGCTCTGCTCTGCGACACCGACACC
>DAHUYL010000213.1 GCA_027315255.1 Solirubrobacterales bacterium
CGGACCGGATCCTGGCCGCGCGAGGACTGGGCAGGGCGCATCACCGGATCCTCTACTTCGTCTGCCGGGATCCCGGGATCTCGGTCGGAGAACTGCTCGCCGTCCTACGGATCACCAAGCAGGCGGCTCACCGCCCGATCAGGGAGCTCGCGGACCAGCGCCTGCTGGCGATCGCCCCGGACGACCGCGACCGGCGCATCCGACGCCTGTCGGCGACCGCCGGCGGGGCGGAGCTCGAGGCGCAGCTGAGCGAATCGCAGATGCAGCTGCTCGAGGCGGCCTTCCGCGCAGGCGGGACGACCGCCGAACGGCACTGGCGTCAGGTGATGGCGCGCCTTCGCGCTCAGGCCGACGCCGGCACGTAGCGCTCGACCGAGTCCGGCGGCGCCGCCGGCTCTGCACCCTGCTCGAGCACGCGCTCGTACACGCGGCAGCGCTTGACGACCCGCGCCCCCATCGCCTCGAGCGCGCGGTTCATCGACGTGTTCGTCTCGAGAATCCAGCCGGGCTCCCCGTGTCTGACTCGCGTGGCCGCCGCCATCTCGAAATGCTCCAGGTACAGCGCCGCGGCGACGCCCGTGTGCTGGTACTCGGGCAGGACGCCGAGGAACCCGATCCGGCAGCGGTCGATGTAGCGGTTGCGGTTCAGGTAGTACCACCAGCCGAGCGGCAACAGCCGCCCCCGCATCTTCTTCAGCACCTGGTTGACGTCCGGGATCGTGATCGCCACCGCGACCGTGCCGGCCTCGTTCTCGGCGACCATGAACCAGCCGTTGCCGAACACGAGCTGCCAGTTGAACCAGAGATCGCCGAGGTCGTGGTCGAGGTACGGCGAGAACGCCCAGTTGCGCGACCACGCCGCCTTGTAGACCTTGTTGAACTCGTCGATGTCGCGGCGCAGCGAGCGCCGGGTGACCTTGCGGATCGCGATCCCGTGCCTGGTCCGCGAGCGCTCGGCGAGCTGGGGCAGGATCGGCAGCATCCGCTCCTGCCGATCGGCGATGTCGACGTCCCAGTGGAACACATCCATCGCCTTCACCAGGCCGGCGGCCTCGAGTCGCTCACGGTAGTACGGGGGCTGCCACGGCTGGCGGATCATCGGCTCGAGCTCGAACCCTTCGACTAGCACGCCGAACTCCTCGTTGTTGACGAAGTCCATCGGCCCGACCATGCGGTCGCGCCCGCGGTCGCGCAGCCATTGCTCGGCGGCCGCGAGCAGGGCGCCAGCCACGTCGGCGTCGTCCTCGAACTCGAGGAAGCCGAACAGCCCCCAGCGATTGTCGTGGAACTCGTTGAACGCGCGGTCGACCTGAGCGCTGATCCGCCCGACCACCCGCCCGTCTTTCCACGCCAGGAACAGCTGCGCCTCGCCACGCTTGAAGAACGGGTTGAACGTCTTCGAGAGATAGGCGTAGCGCTCGAGCCGCAGCGGCGGGATCCACGGCGTCCCTCGATGCAGCCGGAACGGCAACTCGACGAACGCGCGGCGATCGCCGATCCCCTTCACCGGACGGACTTCGAGGGCCATGGCGCGCGGAAGCTACCATGGAGCGATGGCGATGACCCAGGTGCCGACCAGAGAGACGTTGCTCGACTCGCTGCGCGCCGTGATCGATCCGGAGCTGCGCAAGGACATCGTCACGCTCGAGATGGTCCGCTCGCTCGACGTCCACGCCAACGGCGTCGTCGACGTGACCGTGTCGCTGACGACTCCGGGCTGTCCGATCCGCGACCACTTCCAGACGGCCGTCGACGAGGCGATTCGCGGAGTCGGCGGCATCGCCGGGGTCAACATCTCGTTCGACGTGCTGTCCGACGCCGAGAAGCAGGCGCTCGGCCGCAAGCTCGGGCGCCCGTCGCTGCCCGAGGGAGCGCTCGCCCAGGTGAGGAACGTGATCTGCGTCGGCTCCGGCAAGGGTGGGGTCGGCAAGTCGAGCGTGACCGCCAACCTCGCGGCGGCGCTGGTCGCCGAGGGCAAGCTCGTCGGCGTGCTCGACGCCGACGTCTGGGGCTACTCGCAGCCGCGGATGCTCGGCCTCGGAGCGCAGCGGCCGAAGGTCAACGGCGAGCGCAAGCTCGTGCCGCTGAGGGCCGCCGACGGCATCAAGGTGATGTCGATCGGCTTCTTCGTCGAACAGGACGCGGCAGTCGTCTGGCGAGGCCCGATGCTCCACAAGGCACTGCAGCAGTTCCTCGAGGACGTCGACTGGGGCGAGCTCGACTACCTGCTGATCGACCTCCCACCCGGAACCGGCGACGTCAGCATGACGCTGGCGCAACTGCTCCCGCATGCCAAGTTCGTGGTCGTCACCACGCCGCAGCCGGTCGCGCAGAAGGTCGCCCGCCGCTCGGCGGAGATGGCGACCAAGCTGAACCTCGAGGTGGCGGGCGTGATCGAGAACATGGCCGGGTTCGTGACTCCGGCCGGCGAGCGCTTCCCGATCTTCGGCGAAGGTGGCGGCGAGCTGCTCGCGAACGAGCTCGAGGTGCCGCTGCTCGCGAAGGTACCGCTGACGATGCCGTTGCGCGAGGCTTCGGACGCCGGCGTGCCGATCGTCGCCTCGAATCCTGACGACCCCGCCTCGCAGGCGCTGCGCCAGGCCGCGCGCGGGCTGGTCGCGCTGTCGCCGGTCGAGCTGCCGGTGATGCAGGCGGCAACCCCGCCGGCAGCGCCGAAGCCGGTCGGGATGTCGCTCCCGATGGCCTGAGGCCGGCGAAGGTCACGCCGGAGTGGCGCTCGAGCCACCCCCGATGAGCGCTCGCCCGCTCCCCGAGTTGCTCGATGCGATCGGTTCGCGCACGCCGGCGCCGGGCGCCGGCAGCACGAGCGCGTGGGCGGGGGCGCTGGCGGCGGCGCTGCTCGAGATGGTGGCCGCTTACGCGGAGGATCCGGCGATCGCGTCGCGGGCCGCCGAGCTGCGGGCCGAGCTGCTCGGCTGCGCCGAGCGCGAGCTGAGCTCCTACGCGCCGGTGCTCGCGGCCCAGCGCGCAGGCACAGACGTATCCGAGGCGCTGTCCGCAGCCTCCGAGACGCCGCTCGCGATCGCCCGCGCGGCTGCCGAGGTCGCGGACCTCGCGGCCGCGGTGCACGCCCGCAGCCGTCCCGCGCTCCGTGGCGATGCGGCGGCCGGCGTGCTGCTCGCGGAGGCGGTCTGCCAGGTCGCCGGCCGGCTCGTCCAGATCAACCTCGCCGACCGCCAGGCCGATCCGCGGCTGGCGGAGGTGGCGTCGCTGCTGCAGCGGGCGACGGACGCGCGCCGGCGTGCACTTGCCTGAGCGCGACGACCTCGGTCGCCGCCGGCGGCGTGTGATCTAGGCTTCGATCGCTCTAATCGCCGCTTCACCGGGGGTGTCAATGGCTACCACGCAACCATCCAGTCTCGAGATCGCCCAGGCGGCGAAGCTGCGGCCGATCGAGCAGATCGCCGAGGCGATGGGCCTCCTGCCGGACGAGGTCGAGCCGTACGGCCGCAGCAAGGCGAAGATCGACCTCGGCGCGCTGGACCGCCTGCAGGGCGCCCAGCTCGGCAAGCTGATCTGCGTCGCCGGCATGACGCCGACGCGGGCCGGTGAGGGCAAGACCACGACCGCCGTCGCGTTGACGCAGGGACTGGGCGTGATCGGCCGCCGTCCGGTGCTGTGCCTGCGGGAGCCGTCGCTCGGTCCGGTGTTCGGGATCAAGGGAGGAGCGGCCGGCGGCGGCTTCACGCAGGTGGTGCCGATGGAGGATCTGAACCTCCACTTCACCGGCGACATCCACGCGATCGGGGCCGCCAACAATCTGCTTGCGGCGATGCTCGATGCCTCGATCCTGCACGGCAACCCCTACGACGTCGACCCGCTGCGGGTGACGTGGCGCCGCTCGGTCGACATCAACGACCGCGCGCTGCGGCAGATCACGATCGGGCTCGGCGGACGCGCCAACGGCTATCCGCGGGAGACCGGGTTCGACATCACCGCGGCCTCCGAGGTGATGGCGATCGTCGCGATCTCGCGCGATCTGGCCGACCTGCGCCGGCGGCTGGGGGCGATCACGGTCGGCTACAGCTACGACGAGAAGCCGGTGACCGCCGAGGACCTCGGCGCGGCCGGCGCGATGACCGTGCTGCTGAAGGACGCGATCAAGCCGAACCTGATCCAGACGCTCGAGGGTCAGCCCTGCCTGATGCACTGCGGGCCGTTCGCGAACATCGCGCACGGCAACTCGTCGCTGGTCGCGTCGCTGCTGGGCCTGCATCTCGGCGAGTACGTCGTCACCGAGTCCGGGTTCGGATCGGACATGGGGATGGAGAAGCTGTTCGACATCGTCTGCCGGGTCGGCGGGCTGCGGCCGAGCTGCGTCGTGCTGGTGTGCACCGTCCGCGCGCTCAAGCATCACGGCAGGCTCGACGATCCGTCGGCCGACGCGGCCCAGGCGAGCGCCGCGATCGTCGCCGGGGCGGAGAACATGCGCCGCCACCTCGGGATCGTGCGCGAGTTCGGGCTCCCGTGCGTGGTCGCGGTCAACCGCCGGCCCGAGGACACCGACGACGAGGTCGAGCTGGTGCGCAGGCTCGCGCTCGAATACGGCGCCCAGGCGGCCGAGATCAACGACGGGTTCGCGCGCGGCGGCCAGGGCGCCGCGGAGCTGGCGCAAGCGGTCGTCGACGCAGCCGAGCTCGAAAGCGACTTCAAGTTCATGTACGAGGACGACGACCCGCTGCTGGCGAAGATCGAGGCCGTCGCGAAGCGGGTCTACGGCGCCGCCGACGTGCTCGTCTACCTCGACGCGGAGCGCAAGCTGCGCCAGTTCACCAGCGACGGCCTCGGCCGGCTGCCGATCTGCATGGCGAAGACGCACCTGTCGCTGTCGGCCGACCTGGAGCTGATCGGCGCGCCCGAAGGCTTCACGCTCCCCGTCCGCGACGTCCGCGCGTACACGGGCGCGGGCTGGCTCGTGCCGCTGTGCGGCGACATCACGCAGATGCCGGGCCTCGGCCGCGAGCCGGCCGCGATGAAGGTCGACGTGACCGACACGGGCCGGACGGTCGGACTGTTCTGAGCGCGCTTGTCAGGTCGAGCGCTCGACGCCCATGGCCGCGGGTGCACGGCGGGGGCGGGGGTGCGCGGACAACTCTGCCAACCCCCGTGGCGCGGCGGGGGGTGGCAGCTCAGACCACCTCACAGCTGGTTGAATCTGCCATCCCCTCGCTGGGATGGGGGGTTGGCAGAGTTGTCCTCGAGCCGCTCGCGATCGCGTCGGCGGGCCCTCAGCACGGCGACGATCAACCCGACCAGGCGTCGGACCCGGTCTGGTCGTCCGGCTACTTCTTGTAGTAGTCGACGTTGATCTGCGTGTAGCTCGCCCACTCGTCGGGCAGCTGGTCCTCGGCGAAGCAGGCGTCGACGGGGCAGGCCTCGACGCACGCGTCGCAGTCGATGCATTCCTCCGGGTCGATGTACAGCATCTCGGCCTTCTCGAAGTCGGGCTCGTCGGGCGTCGGATGGATGCAGTCGACCGGGCACACCTCGACGCACGAACTGTCCTTCGTGCCGATGCAGGGCTCGGCGATCACATAGGTCATCTGTCTCTGCGTTTCCTGTCTGGGGTCCGGGTACGGGCCGGGAATTCTACGAAGCGGGCGCGCGCGACGGGTCGGCGCCGGCCGCTGCGGTCGAGTCGGGCCCGGGATCGCCCCGCCTCGCCGTGGGCGGCATCCGAGCCGCCCACGGCAGCGCCTCCTCCAGCTGTGCCGACAGCGCCAGCAGCATCGCCTCGCCGACGGGCGGGCCGATCAGCTGGACGCCCAGCGGCAGCCCGTCGTCGCCGTGGTAGAGCGGCAGTGCGATCGCCGGCAGCCCGGTCACGTTGACGATCGCCGTGTACGGGGTGAACGCGCCCGAGCGGCGGTAGTTGCCCCACGGGTCGGGACCGCGGCCGTGGATCGTCCCGGTCGGCACGGGCCGCTGAGCGAGCGCCGGGGTGAGCAGCACGTCGAAGCCGGCGGCGAACTCGACTACCCGTCGCGCGACCCGCTCGAGTCGCGCCTGCGCTGCCAGGTGGACGAGCGCGTCCAGCTCGCGCGCGTGCTCGTACATCGACCAGGTCAGCGGCTCGACGTCGCGCGCCACCGGCTCGCGTCCGGCGAGCTCGCCGCCCGCCACCACCCCCTGCGCGATCAGCGGGCCGAACGCGCGGGTGAAGTCGGGCAGCAGCCCGAGCCCCGACCACGGCGGGGTGACCTCCTCGACGCGGTGTCCGAGCGCTTCCAGCATGGCGGCGGCCTGGTGTGCCGCCGCCTCACAGACCGGGTCGAGCTCGGCTCCCTCCAGGGGCATGTTCAGCGCCAGCCCGATCCGCAGCCCCGCCGGCGGTCGGCGAGCCGCGTGCGCAAACGCCTCGCTCGGCGGCGGCGCCCAGGTGGCGTCGCCCGGTTCGTAGCCTGCGAGCACGTCGAGTGCGGCGGCCGTGTCGGCAACCGTGCGGGTCAGGACCCCGTCGCACACCAGGAAGCTGTGGCCGGCGTCGGGCCCTGACGAGACGCGACCCCGTGCCGGCTTGAGCCCGACGAGACCGCAGCAGGCGGCCGGGATCCGGATCGAGCCGCCGCCGTCCGTTCCGAGCGCGATCGGCACCATCCCGGACGCGACCGCCGCGGCCGAGCCGCCGCTCGAGCCGCCCGGGGTGCGTCCGAGGTCCCAGGGGTTGCAGGTCGGCCCGTTGCGGCGCGACTCCGTGGTCGGCAGGATCCCGTTCTCCGGCAGGGCCGTCTTGCCGACGATCACGAAGCCGGCGGCGCGCAGCCGCCGCACCGAGAAGGCATCGTGCGTGGGGCGGAAGTCGGCCCACAGATCGCTGCAGTGGGTGAGCGGCATGCCGGCGACGGGCCGGCTGTCCTTGATCGCGATCGGCACCCCCGCGAACGGCCGTCCGTCGTCGCGGCCGATCTGGCGGGCGGTCGCGAGTGCCTGCTCGTGGGCCACGTGCGTGAACGCGTTCAGCTGCGGCTCGAGCGCGTCGATCGCCTCGAGACAGGCCGCGGTCAGCTCGAGGGCGGACAGCTCGCCCGCGCGGATCAGCTCGGCCAGCTCCAGCGCCGGCCTGGTGAGGACGCCATCCACGGTCGGCAAGCGTCCCGCCGCCGGCTCAGCCGATCGCCGACTGCTCGCCCGCCGGCGGCGCCGACGTGGTCGCGCGGTAGGGCCCGCGCACGTAGTCGCAGACCATCCGGGTTGCGCTGAAGCGGGGGCCGTGCGCCATCAGGGAGGCCTTCATCATCGCCACCCAGCGTCGCGGGATGCCCTGCTCGTC
The DNA here is from genome assembly GCA_027315255.1 of Solirubrobacterales bacterium. GTDB lineage: Bacteria > Actinomycetota > Thermoleophilia > Solirubrobacterales > Solirubrobacteraceae > Palsa-465. The sequence continues at coordinate 7,292 of DAHUYL010000213.1, forward strand.
GCGATCGTAGAAGGCGGGAAGGACCTCGTCGGTCAGCAGCCGGTAGAGCGCGGCCGCGTCGCGCTCGTCCTGGGCCTCGTGATCTGAGTCGATCTCGCCCGAGATCCCCCAGCCGTTGCCGTCGGCATACGCCTCCGCCCACCAGCCGTCGAGCACGCTCAGCTGCAGGCCGCCGTTGGCCGCCGACTTCATCCCGCTCGTGCCGCTTGCCTCGAGCGGCGGGCGCGGCAGGTTCAGCCACACGTCGCAGCCACGCACGAGCTCGGCGCCGGTCGCAAGGTCGTAGTCGTCGAGGAACGCGACGCGCTCGGCGACCGCGGCTGCGCGCTTGCGCCCGAACAGGCGCTGCAGCGAGCGCTTGGCCTCGTCGTCGCGCGGATGCGCCTTGCCGGCCAGCACGAGCTGCGCGGGTCGCTCGCCGGCGAGCAGCACCTGCGCCCAGTCGGCCTCGCGGGTCAGCAGCTCGAGGCGCTTGTACGTCGCCACGCGCCGCGCGAAGCCGAGTGTGAGCACGTCCGGGTCCATCCCGTGAGAGGCAGCGAGCACGTACTCCCGCGAGTCGGTCCGCTCGAGCCGATCGCGGGTGCTCTTTTGGACGACGAACCGGGCCAGGGTCGCGCGCTGCTCCCGGCGTGCGCCCCACAGCTCCTCGTCGGGAATCCCGGCGACCGCCCGCCACGTGTCCGGGTCCTCGGCACGGGCCAGCCACCCGGACCCGAGGTGGCGGTCGAGCAAGGCGCGCATCGGCGGCCCGAGCCAGGTCGGCACATGCACGCCGTTGGTCACGTGCCCGATCGGGATCTCGTCGACCGCGCGCCCGGGCCACAGCTCCGTCCACATCTCACGCGCCACCTCGCCGTGCCGGCGGCTGACCGCGTTGGCGGCCCGGCTGAGACGGAGCGCCGCCTGGGTGACGCCGAACGGCTCGAGCGGGTCCTCCGCGTTGGTCTGCCCGAGCCGGATCAGATCCGCCTCGCCCACGCCGCTCGCCCGCGCGAGCCGTGCGAGCGCCCGCGAGATCTGGTCGGCCGGGTAGGAGTCGTTGCCCGCCGGAACCGGGGTGTGGGTCGTGAACACGGTCCGCTGACGCGCGCCCTCGAGCAGTTCCTCGAGCTGCTCGCCATTGCGCGCGCCGTGGGCCCCGAGGGCGAGCTCGACCGGCGCGAGCGCCGCATGGCCCTCGTTGAGGTGCAGTACCGAGGGGTCGATTCCGAGCGCGCGCAGCGCCCTGACGCCGCCGACCCCCAGCAGCATGTACTGCGCGATCCGGATGTCGGCGTCGCCTTCGTACAGCCGCGCGGTGATCCAGCGCTGGAGCGGCTGGTTTGAACCGAAGTCGGCGTCGAGCAGGTACAGCGGCACGCGGCCGACGTCGACCCGCCAGATCCGCGCCTCGACGTCCGCTTCGTCGATCGGGAGCTCGATCGTCAACGGGCCGCCGTCGGGAGCGGTCACCAGCGCCGCGGGCAGGCGCTCCGGGTCCGTCTCGAGCCAGTACTCGTGCTGCCAGCCGGCGCCGTCGACCCGCTGGCGGAAGTAGCCGCGGCGGTACATCAGCCCGACCGCGACCATCGGCAGCGCCAGGTCGGATGCCTCCTTGAGGATGTCGCCGGCGAGCGCGCCGAGACCACCGGAGTAGACGGGCAGCGACACGTGCACGCCGTACTCGGCACACAGAAAGCAGATCGGCCGAGCCGGATCGACGCCGTGCGACGGATCGGCCGGACGCACTCGGTCGGCGTCGAGGCGCGCGAGCAGGTCGTGCGCGCGGGCGACGAGCCCGTCGTCCGCGGCGGCACGCCGGAGCGTCGCGTTCGAAGCCTCCTGCAGCAACCGCACGGGGTTCTGCTGTACGAGCTCGAACCGGTCGGAGTCGATCGCGCGGAACAGCTCGCCGCCGTCGGGCTGCCACGACCACGCGTAGTTGTAGGCGATCCGGGCGAGCGGCTCGAGTGCGCCGGGCAGCCGCTCGGCCAGCTCGCTCGCGGCGCGCGCGAGGTCGGCCCTGCCCGCTTCCAGTGGGTCCATATGCTCGATTTAACCGATGCCGGACGCAATCCACGTTCCCGAGCGCTCCGCCGAGCTCCGCGAGGGCCCCGTGCCGGACGTCGGCGAGGGGCGCTGCCGGCTCGGCGTGCTCGCGTTCGGCGACTCGATCACCAACGGCGGCGGCGAGCTCCAGTGGGGCGTCGCGCTCCAGTCGTGGGCGCTGTGGACGGCGCGCGGGCTCGGGCTGCCATACAGCCCGCATGCGGTCGACGGCGCTCGTGCGGCCGACGTCACCGCCGTGCAGATCCCCCGGTTCCTGCGGACCGCCGCCGACCCGCACGCGCGGTTCGAGCTCGGCTGCCTGCACATCGGGACCAATGACGTGCGCACGCCCGACTGGGACGCGGGCGCGTTCGCCCAGGAACTGGCGGTGGCGCTCGGGTTCCTGCGCGCGCGCTGCGATCGGCTGCTGGTGGCGACGCTTCCCCACGATCTCGGCCGGCCGCGGGCGGGGGCGGCGGTGCAGGAGGCGAACAGCGCGATCGAGCTGGCAGCGACGGCGTGCGGGGCGCTGGTGCTCGACCTGCGCGGCTTGCGCGCCCGCAACCTGATCATGGTCGACCACGTCCATCCGACCGCGTTCGGCCAGATCGCGATCGCGGAACGGGCGCTGGCATCGCTCGAGCGCGACGGGATGACGATCCGCGCGCGCCCCTCGCAGCTGGTCTCGTGGCGCGAGAGTCGCTGGGGACGGCTCCGAGGGGATCTGACGTACGCCCGCCGCCACGCGATGATCAGCGCGCGGGCGGCCCTGACCCGAATTCGCGCTCGCTGACGTCGGGCTCAGACTCAGCGCCCGACGGCGTGACGAGCCCGTGCTCGTACGCGAACACGACGACCTGCACGCGGTCGCGAAGCCCGAGCTTGGCCAGGATCCGCCCCACGTGCGTCTTCACCGTCGCCTCCGACAGCACGAGCTCGTCCGCGATCTCGGCATTCGACTGCCCGCGCGCGACGGCTTGCAGCACCTCGCGCTCGCGCGGGGTGAGCGGCTCGACGACGGTCTGCAGAGCGGCGGATGCGGGCGCCCCGGGCGGCAGGCGGTCGATCACGCGCGCGAGCAGGCGCCGGGTCGTGCTCGGCGCCACCACGGCATCGCCGCTCGCGACCGCGCGGATCGCGGAGATCAGATCGCTCGGCGGCGCGTCCTTCAGCAGGAAGCCGCTCGCGCCGGCCCGCAGCGCCGCGTAGGCGTATTCGTCGAGGTCGAACGTCGTCAGGATGATGACGCGCGAGCGGCTGCCGGCGGCCGCGATCCGGCGCGTCGCCTCGACCCCGTCGACTCGGGGCATGCGCACGTCCATCAGCACGATGTCCGGTGCGTGCGCGAGCACGAACTGCGCCGCCTGCTCGCCGTCCGCCACCTCGCCGACGACCTCGAGACCCGGCTGCGCGTCGAGCACCATGCGGAAGCCCATTCGCAGCAGCTCCTGGTCGTCCGCGAGCAGGATCGTGATCGGCATCACAGGGCGACGACCGGGTCGCGCTCGAGCGGTAGCGAAGTCCTCACCCGCCAGCCGCCCTCGGGTGCCGGCCCGGCGTCCAACTCGCCGCCGTACACGGCCGCGCGCTCCTTCATCCCGCGCAGGCCGGCGCCGCCGGCACCGACGGGTCCGAGTGCGTGCCCGTCGTCGCGGACCTCGACGGCGATCGCGTCCGGTCGGCAGCTCAGGCTCACCGAAGCGTGGACTCCCGGCCCGGCGTGCTTGAGCGTGTTGGTCAGCGCCTCCTGGACGATCCGGAAGATCGTCAGCTCCATCCCGGGCGGGGTGCCGCTCGGGTCGCCCGACAGCCTGTAGTGCACCGGCACGCCTGCGGCCCGGATCAGCTCGACGAGGCTCTCGAGCTCGCGGATCCCGGGCAGCGGCGCCAGCTCGGGCCGTTCAGGGCCCTCGCGCAGGACCCCGAGCAGCTGTCGCATCTCCGTCAATGCCTGGCGGCCCGTCCGCGCCGCCTGTGCGAGCGCTGCCTCCACCCGTTCGGGGGCGTCGTACACGTGGTAGGCGGCGCCGTCGCACAGCGCCAGCATCACAGACAGGTTGTGAGCGACCACGTCGTGCATCTCGCGAGCGATCCTGGCTCGCTCGGTTGCGCGGGCGAGCGCGACCTCGCGCTCACGGTCGCGCTCGAGCTGCTGGGTGCGGTCGCGCAATCCCTGCAGGGTCTGGCGCCGGTTGCCGACGTTGATTCCGAGCACCCCGGCCGCGGTCACCAGCCCCGACAGCCCCACGAACGTCTTCGGCAACCCGCCTGGGCCGCGGGACCACTTGATCGAGGCGGCGAGCACGCCGAGCTCGAGCGCGGCGCCGAGGACGAGCGTGACGCGCGTGTCGGGCGAGGTCGCGACCGTGTAGAACGCGACCAGCAGCGCCGCATCGGCTCCGGTCGGTCGCACGAGCAGCCCCTGGACGCCAGCGGCCAGCCAGATCGCGCAGAACACCGCCGCCGGCGCGCGCCGGCGCCACAGCAGCGGCACGGTCAGCGCGACGTCCAGCGCCGCGCTGATGCCGGCCCCGGCCCGAGGTGTCAGGAGTCCGCCTGCCAGCAGCACCGCCACCAGCGCGGCGTCCACCGGCGGAAACCCGCCGAGGCGAGCAGCGACCGGGTGACGGAGGGCTCGGGATACCCCTGACAGCACCTCCGTCACCCTAACCTGTGGTTCACGGCGGGCGTCGAGTCAGGCGTCGCGGCGCAGCAGCGTGACCGCACCCAGAGCGACCGCCAGCAGCGCGTATCCGCAGAACAAGGCGAACCCGCCCCAGACTCCGAGGTGGTATGGATTGTCGAACTGGTGCGTCGCCACGGTCGTGCCCGCGTTGAGCGGCAGGTACTTCGAGATCGAATGATCGAGGCTGCTCGGCAGGATCGCCGAGATCCCGGGCAGGACGAACAGCAGCGCGACGAACGCGGTGATCCCACCCGCCGTGTTGCGGAGCAGCGCCCCGAGTCCGACGCACAGCACGCCCAAACCGGTCATGTACAGCGATGTGCCGATCACCGTCCGCAGCGCGCCGGGGTCGCCGATCGCGTGCTGGACGTGGTGCTGGGTGACGATCGCCTGTACGGCGAAGAACGAGATCAGCGACGCGATCAGCATCAGCGTGAACGTCACTGCCGCGAACACTACGATCTTGGCCAGCAGGACCGGCAGCCGCGTCGGCGCGGCCATCAGGCTCGAGCGGATCATGCCGGTCGAGTACTCGCCCGAGATCACGAGCACGCCGAGCACGCCGATCGCGAGCTGCGCCAGGTGGTAGCCGCCCACGCCGATATTGATCGAGTCGTACGTGAGCCGGTCGCCGGGCGACATCTGCAGCCACCGCCCCATCTGCACCGCGGCGATCAGCGGCCCGAGCCCGGCCATCGACACGAACGCCGCCAGCAGCGACCAGCGCGTCGAGCGCAGCGACCACAGCTTCGTCCACTCCGAACGCAGCACGCCCAGCTGCGTGACGCGGCCGCGCTGCGTCTGCGACGTCGAGCGCAGCGGACGCTGCTCGGCTGAAGCGATCGCGCTCATGCTGCCTCCCCGACCGTCTCGAGCTGCTCGCCGGCGAGCAGCTCCGTGTGGTATTCGACCGAGTCGCCGGTCAGGCGCATGAACGCCTGCTCGAGCGATGCCATCTGCGGGACCAGCTCGTGCAGCACGATCCCGCGCCGCGCCGCGACCGCCCCGACCTCGGCGCTCGTCAACCCGCTGACCTCGAGCAGGTCCCGCTCGACGCTGGTGATGCGCACTCCGTCTCCGAGCAGCGCCTCGCGCAGCTCGCCCGCACCAGGCGTGCGGACCATCACCGACGCGCCGTGGGACGCCTGCGAGACCACCTCGGCGACCGTCGTGTCGGCGATCAGGCGCCCGCGGCCGATCACGATCAGGTGCTCAGCGGTCTGCGCCATCTCGGCCATCAGATGCGAGGACAGGAACACCGTGCGACCTTCGGCCGCGAGGCCCTTGAGCAGGTTGCGGATCCACCTGATCCCCTCGGGATCGAGCCCGTTGGCAGGCTCGTCGAGGATCAGCGTCGCCGGGTCTCCGAGCAGCGCCGAGGCGATCCCGAGCCGCTGGCCCATGCCGAGCGAGAACCCGCCGGCGCGCTTGCGCGCCACGTCGGTGAGCCCCACCAGCTCGATCACCTCGTCGACCCGACGGCGCCCGATCCCGTGGGTCTGAGCCATCGCCAGCAGGTGGTTGTAGGCGGAGCGCCCGGTGTGGATCGCCCGGGCCTCGAGCAGCGCGCCGATCTCGTGCAGCGGTGCCGGCAGGTCGCGGTAGGCCTTGCCGTTGACCGTCGCGCGGCCGGAATTCGGGCGGTCGAGGCCGAGGATCACCCGCATCGTCGTCGACTTCCCGGCGCCGTTGGGTCCGAGGAAGCCGGTGACGATGCCGGGTTTGACGCTGAACGACAGGTCATCGACCGCGACCTTCTCGCCGTAGCGCTTCGTTACGTGTTCGATTTCGATCATGCTCGGATTGTCGGTGGGTGCCACCCTCCGCACAATCGGGCGCGAGGATGAACCTCGTCGCTGACTCCGTCAGCCGCAGGTCTGATCCCTCCGCCGCGAGGCGGAGGATCATGACTGGCTGCTGCGATTCCAGGCAGAGCCGACCTCGCAGCAGCGGCTGACCGCGGCGGTCGCGAGGCGCGGCTCGCTCGACAGCACGCTGGGCCGGGCGGCAGCGCCGGTGGGGACATCGCCGGCGGCTTCGATCGCGCGACGGCGCACCGGTTGGCCGCCACGTCGAACCTCCGCCGCCCTTCCGGTTCGACTCGCGCTGATCGGCGCCGGCTCGGGCTGAGCCCGGCAGCGCTGAGGCCGTACGGCTGGCTGGCGCGGACCTCTTGCCGCGGCTGCCTCGTAGTAGAGACGATGTGTGATGATCGTGACGAGCTCGACTGAGTCGCTGCTCACCGCACCATCCGCGGTTACCGTGAGCGGGCCGCGCGCAGCCGCTCCGGCGCGTCGCCTGCGGCCGCAGAGCGACAGGGCGCTCATCTCGCATGCGCTGGCGGGTTCCGCAGCCGATGTCGAGCTTCTGTTTCGCCGTCACTGGCCGCGTGCCTATCGCGCCGCGTACCTGATCGTGCACGACCACGCGGCGGCGGAGGACATCGCCCAGGAGGCGTTCCTGGCGGCGATGCGCCACCTCCGCGAGTTCGACCGGCGCCGGCGGTTCGGTCCGTGGCTCGGCGCGATCGTCGCCAATCGGGCGATCGATTGGGTGAGGGCGCGCCAGGCTCGGCGCGAGAGCGACCGTGAGCCGCCCGAGCTCACGGCCGATGTCGATTCACCGTCCGGCAGCTACTCGGAGGAGGTCGTCGCAGCGCTCGCAGCATGCATACCGCCACGGCGAGGCCGCCCCGCCCAGACGATCGCGTGCGCGCTCGCTGCTCCCCTTGCCGGTGGCGGCGCTGGTCGCGGCGCTGGCCCTGTCACCGGCGGGAGCGACCGTCGGACGGCTGCTGGGGCGAGCGTTCGGCGTTGCGCACGCCGCAGCTGCGCTCTCGTCGCTCCCGACGTCCGGGAGGCTGCTGCTCTCAGACGGACGCGACGCCTGGACGGTTGCAGCCGACGGATCGATCGTCCGCCTCGGCCCCTTCGAGCAGGCGAGCTGGTCGCCTCACGGGTCGTACGTCGCCGCCGTGCACGGAGGCAGGCTGGCGGCGATCGACCCGCGCGGCCGGGTGCAGTGGACCCTCGTTCACGGAGCGAGCGATCCACGCTGGTATTCGCCGAGCGGGTACCGGCTGGCTTACCTGTCGGGCGACGAGCTTCGCGTGGTCGCAGGTGACGGCAGCGGCGATCATCTGCTCGCCACCGGAGTCGAGCGGGTCGCTCCGGCATGGCGTCCCGGACACCCCTACCAGCTCGCCTACGTGAGCGCCGCGTCGCGCCTGGTGGTGCGCGAAGCGGACACCGGCGAGCAGGTCTGGTCCGTCCGCGCGGGCGCCGGCGTCGAGCAGCTCGAATGGCTTCCCGGCGGCCGACGGCTGCTGGTGATCGCTCGGTCGTCCGTGCGCGTGCTCACGCCGGGGCGCGCAGGCACCCGGTCTGTCGCCGTCCCGGCCGGCGGGCCCGTGGTCGACGCTGCCGTGTCGCCGAACGGGCGCGAGCTCGCACTCGTGCTCCGAGGCTCCGCCGGCGGCGTCTACGTCGACGACCTCGCCGGTCGCCGTCCGCAGCTGCGCCCGGTGCTGGCAGGCGCCCGGTTGGCTGACCTCGACTGGTCCCCCGACGGGCGATGGCTGGTCGTGAGCTGGCCGGCCGCCGACCAGCTTGTGTTCGTCCGAGCGCTGGGCGGGCCACGGATCGCCGCCGTGTCCGGGATCTCGCACGCGTTCGGCGGCTCGCTCGCGGGCTTCCCGCAACTCGATGGGTGGTGCTGCGCGGCGGCGCGAACGCGGCCGCGGCCGCCGGTGCAGGCGCTCGTGACTGCCGAGACGGAGAACCGGCTGCTGGTCGTCGACCTCCCCAGCGGCCTGGTCGCGCGCCAGGTCCCGCTTCCGCCAGACCCTGAGGACATCGCCACGAGCTCCCCCCGACGGCGGGCTGGCGATCGTCGTCAGCTCGAGCGCGGGCAAGGTGACGGTGCTCGATCCCTCGAAGCTCCGCGTCCTGAAGACGTTCGGCGGCTTCCAGCAGCCTCACATCGTCGAGGTCTCGCCCGACGGCCAGCACGCGTACGTGACCGACGACAGCAGGGGCACGGTCACCGTGATCCGCCTCAGCGACATGACGATCCGTGGCACCGTCCACGTCGGACTCGGCGCCCACCACCTCGCGTTCGCCCCCGACCAGCGCCAGGCGTGGGTGGCGCTCGGCGAATCGGCCACCAGGATCGCGATCCTCGACACCGGCAACATCGAGCACCCAAGGGTGACCGGCTACTTCGAGCCCGGCTTCCCCGCCCACGACCTGGCGTTCAGCCCGAGCGGCCGCGAGGTCTGGGTCAGCTCGAGCGCCGGGCGCGACGTGACGGTGCTCGACGCGCGCGATCACCGCGTCCTCTACCGCGTCCCCGCCGGCCCGCCGCCCCAGCACATCGTGTTCGCGGGCCCGTCCGTCTACATCACGACCGGCTACGGCAGCCAGATCGAACGTGTCAGCGCCGCGACCGGACGCGTACTCGCCCGCACGAGCGCGCCGTACGGCTCCTTCGAGCTCGCCGCGGCCGACGGCTACGTGGTCACCTCCTCCCTGCTCCGCGGCACACTCGCGATCTACACGCCCAACCTCAGACTCCTGCGGACCGTCGTTCTCGCCCCGGCAACCCGCGAAGTGGCGATCACCCGCGCCCCG
>DAHUYL010000220.1 GCA_027315255.1 Solirubrobacterales bacterium
GGGGACCGAGATCGTGTTCGCGCCGGCGCGGCCGGGTGATTTCGGCGGGAAGGTGGTCTCGAGCGAGCGGGCGCGGGTCGAGCTCTCCTGGACGGCGGGGACGCCGTTCGGCGAGGGGGTCAGGCGCTACGTGCAGTGGCGCCAGCGGCAGGCGGCGCTCGATGCCGCGCGCGTCGAAGCCGCCGTCATCCCGGCCGGCGAGCCGGATGCCGAGGCCCGACCGCGTCACGTGCTGATCATCTCCGCCGACATCGGCGAGGGCCACGACCTGCCCGCCCGCGCGGTCGCGCGCGAGTTCGTCCAGGAGGACCCCGACGTGCAGGTGTCGGTCGTCAACGGGCTGCCGGCGATGGGGGGGTTCGTCACCAAGGTCCTGCGCGAGAACTCGGCGTTCATGTTCCGCTGGGTGCCGTGGCTGTTCGACCTCCAGTACCGGATGTTCATGCACTTCGCGCCGACCCGCTGGCTGTCGCGGCGGCTGCTGACCGCATTCGGCAAGCGCGGGCTGATGCGGCTGATCCGCGCCCACAACCCCGACCTGATCGTCTCGACCTACCCGGGCGTGACCGCGGTCCTCGGCGAGCTGCGGCGCCGAGGCCGCCTGTGCGTGCCGTGCTACTCGTCGATCACCGACCTCGCCGGCCTGTACTTCTGGGCCCATCCGGGGATCGACCTGCACTTCATCACGCACCCGGAGTCGACCGAGGAGGTCGAGCGGATCGCCGGCCCGGGCAGCGTCCGCTGGGCCAAGCCGCCGACCTCGCCGTCGTTCCTGCAGGACCGCTCGCGCGCCGAGGCGCGGCGGTCGCTGTCGTTGCCGGCCGACGGCACCGTGATCGCCGTGTCGGGCGGCGGCTGGGGCGTCGGTGACCTGATCGGGGCGACGCGCGCGGCGCTCGAGGTGCAGGACGCGACCGTGCTGTGCCTGTGTGGGCGCAATGACGACCTCCGCCGCCGCGTCACCCAGCGGTTCGCGGGCGAGACGCGGCTGAAGGTGATGGGCTTCACCGACCGGATGGGCGACGTGCTCGCCGCCTCCGACACGCTGATCCATTCGAGCGCCGGACTGACCGTGCTCGAGGCGATCATCCGCGGTTGCCCGGTGATCTCCTACGGCTTCGGCTACGGCCACGTCAGCGCGTCGAACCACGCGCTCGAGCGGTTCGGACTGGCGCAGGTGGCACGGACCGCCGGCGAGCTCGCGCCGGCGATCGAGCGCGCGCTCGCCTCCCGCCCGGAGCCCGATGGCTCGTTCGCTCGGCGGCCGTCGACGGCGGCGCTGATCCTCGGCGCCGACCCGCGCGTGCGGCCGCTGCCGGCCTGGCGCGTGCGCGCCACCCGGGTCGCGACCGCAGGCGTCGCGACGCTGGCCGTCGGCGTCTGGTCGATGACCGCGAGCTGGGCGTTCTCGCTCGTCTCGGCGTTCGGCGCGACGCATGCGCTGACACACGTGAACACCCCGGCGCACGAGGTCGGCGTGATGATCGACGCGAGCGGGCGAGAGGTGTCGAACCTCGCGCAGCTCGCCTCGGCCTACGGGCTCCAGGTGTCCTTCGCGGTCTACCAGCCGACCAAGACGGCCGCCGCGAACGCCCGCCAGTGGCACGACGAGGCGTTCCCGCGGCTGCCCGACGGCGGCCTGCTCGAGTGGACGCGGACGAAGGGCGACCTGCGCCGGATGGCCCACGAGCTCGGCCTGCGCCGCCATTTCCTGTACGCGTCGAGCGGCCCCGGGATCGGCCAGTGGCTGTTCGCGCGCAGTGACGGTGGCCAGCTGATCGCGGGAGCGGTCAGGCTCGGCGGCGACCGGGTCCGCCTGCCGCACCTGCACGCGGGCGAGGTGATCGAGCTGCAGGCGACCAACCTCTACAGCGCGTACATGCAGCTGTCGCAGCTGACGGCCGGGCTCCAGCGCGCGCATCTGGACGCGGTCCCGGTCGGGCGGCTGCTGCGCGATTCGGGCCTGCCCGTCTGAGTTCGCTGCGAGCGGCCCGGGCTTGTGGCACCGTGCCGCTCGGGCTGCTCGCTACTTGACCAGCCCGTCGGTGCCCGGTGTCGTCGTCGTCACCGTCGTCGTCGTGTCGACCGTCTGGGTCGTCGGCGTGGTCGTCGTCGAGTAGTTCGTGAGCGTGTCGGTGGTGTAGGTCGTCGTCGTGTTCGTGACGTAGTTCGTCGACGTATTCGTGGTGTACGTGGTCGACGTCTGCGTCGTGTAGGTCGTCGTCGTCTGCGTTGTACTCGTGTAGCCGTACGTCGTCGGGCCGTCGCCGTAATACGTGTCGCCGCCGCCGCCCGCCACATCGACGGATAGGCCCTCGAGCAGACCGTCGAACGCGTTCCCGCCTGAGTCGTAGTAGATACTTCCGTTCGGCGTCTCGACATCGCCGTGCAACGCACCGGCACCGTATGTGAGGTCGACGGGTTTGCCCGTGTCAGTCATGTACATGAGCAGCTTCTGGTTCGGCCAGTCCGCGGCCTCTAAGTCCATCCCTCCCTGTCCGACTGACAGGCTTCCGCCGATGAACGTGTCATCAGGGTAGCCGGGGTAAGGGTTGTTCTCCGCTCCGGTCAGTAGGATCGTGCCATTCCACGTCGAGGGATCCCCTGCCTGTCCGGTGCCAACGGCGCAGAACACTTGCTGTTCGCCCGTCGGTTGGCCGGGGATGCTCCACGTCCCGCTGCCGGTGTGCGTGGACGTGCAGCCCGGCAGCGGATCCTGTGAGGTGTTGTAGGGCACCGGCCAGCTGGCGGCATCGACTGACGCTTGGCTCGGATTGTCAGCTGAAGGGTTGAAGACGTTGCCACCGCTCTCGGCGCCGAACGTGCATCCGGAGCCCGTCCCGTAGTAGATCTGATTGAAAGACCCCCCGTCGACATATACCGAACCGTTGCTGAAGATGCCGCCTTTTACCGTGTCGCCCCCACCCTGCAGGTAGAGCGAGGCATTCGTCTTCGTGGCGCAGTTGTTGCTGTCCATCGCAAACAGCGCCAGGTAGTTGCCGCCGGCAATCTGGGTGGTGGTGGTGGTCGTCGTCGTCACCGGGATCGTCGTCGTGGTCGTCTCCGGGATCGTCGTCGTGGTCGTCTCCGGGGTCGTTGTCGTGGTCGTCTCCGGGGTCGTCGTCGTGGTCGTCTCCGGGGTCGTCTTCACGTAGTCGGTGGCCTCGACCGTCGAGCCGGTCTCGACCGTCGAGCTGGTCCGGCCGGGGACGTAGCCGGCGGCCGCGTCAGCGGCGATCGTCGCGTTCTGGATCCCGGCCGCTTCGGCGAGGATCGACGGGGCCGTCGTCCCCGGCGAGACCGTCACCTGGCCGCTGGTCGTGTCGATCTGGACCTGGCTGGCGGCGATGGTGAGTCCGTTGTCCGCGGCGATCTGCTCTGCCACCTGGATCGCGTCGGTCGTATCCGTCGGCGACGTGCAGGTCTGCCCGGGCCCCGAGTTCGCCAGGCAGTTCGCCGCCGCCAGCGAGGCCGCGTCGGCGGCGACCTGCGCCTGGTGGTGCTTCTGGTACCAGCTCGCGACGTCGATCGCGCCCGCCGCGACCGCGAGCGTCACGAACATCCCGAGCGCGGCGATGAACATCGCATGACCGCGCTCGTCCTGGCGTGCCCATCGGACGAGTCGGGGGATACTGCGGGCGTAGAGCTTGAGCTTCAGCGGGGGCTCCGGGAGTCGAACGTCGACTCGTCATCTGTCGGGTGCCCGCGCGGCTAGGCCGAACTTGCGGCAGATCTTCTCGAACAAACGTTGAGCGGCCGGGTCGCGCCGCTGGACGGACGGCTACTGGACGAGCGAGTCGGAGCCGGCGCTCGAGCCGCCGGTTGTCGGCCCTGTTCCGGTCCAGACCGTTCCGGACGAGCTGCCTCCGTTCGTCTGCACGTCCTTGGCTTCCAGAAAGCCGGATACGTTGCCAAGCGGGCTTTGGACAGTGACGTAAGCGTTCGGGAAGAACAACGTTGCGTCGCTGGAGAGCCAGGTGTT
>DAHUYL010000005.1 GCA_027315255.1 Solirubrobacterales bacterium
CTCGAGCCTGCCCGCCTTCAGTTCGGCCCCGTCCGGGTAGCCGACCTGCAGCGAGTCGAGGTCGTAGTAGCTGACCGTCCGGGCGGCCACGCGGGCGCGCTCGAGCGCGCCCGAGAGTCCGGCGGTGCCCGTCAGCGGCGAGCGCAGGGTGAGCAGCTCGGCGTCCCCGCCCCAGTGCTCGAGCACGACCTCCGGGCTGGTGTCGGCGACCCGCCCTCGCGCGACGGCGGAACCGGATCCCGGCTCGGTCACCTGCACGCGATACTGGTCGGCCGACGCCGAGCACTGCCCGCGGCCGGCGCGGACGGTCGCGGCGCGGGACAGCCGGCCACACGTGACGGCGGCGAGTGCGACGACCACACGGTCCTGCTGCGCTCTGGCCGACATCAGCGGCACGATATCCGTCGCGTTGGCGAGGGTCGGCGCTGTCAGTGGTCGCGGACGCGCGCGTTCACAGGCCCGCAGTCGCGGACCACAGATCCGGGGTCTCGTAGCCCGCCGCCCACAGCGCCACCCCGGCGAAGCCGGCAGCTCGCGCGAGCTGCGCCCGCAGCATGTCCGAGCGGGCGCTCTCGTACCAGGCGGTGGTGCGATGCCGGCCGCGGCCGAAGCTGAAGTACTCCTCGGCGACGCCCGGCGACCACTGCGGGCGAGCGCGCCCCGCGGCCGCCACCTGCGTCGCCTGCTGTGCGGTGAACGTGCTGGCGCCACCGCGGGGCCCCCAGGCGTATCCGTAGTCGGCGAGGCCGAGCTCGGTCTTGGCCGCGGGCATCTGCGAGCGGGCGAAGTCGATCACCTGCCTGACCCACGGGAGCGGTGTGATCGGGCCGGGTGACCCGTTCGGGAAGTGGTCGTCGTAGGCCATGATCTGGACGCGATCGGCGACCGCCGCAAGCGCGCGGTAGTCGTACACCCAGGTGGCGAGGCCGCCGCGCGGGACCGCCTCGGCGCTCGTGGTACGCGCCATCACCGTGACCTGGCAGGTGCGACTGAGCGCGTGCAGCGCGCGGCAGATCTCGGAGACGAGCAACGGATACCCGGTGGCCGCAGTCCGGGCCGCGTCGACCGAGCGCGCCGGATCGAGCGCGAACTGCTCGAAGTCGAGGTCGAGTCCCGCATACCCCGGTGTCGAGGCAAGCCCGGCGAGCGCCTGGACGATCGCCGACCGCGCAGCCGAGCTCGCGAGCATCCGGTCGAACGGTCGGAGTCCGGCGCTCTCGGTGACGGTCGGGACGATCGCGATCCCCGCCCGCCGAAGCTGCTCGACCACCGAGCTTGCGCCCGCGCCCGGGTTGTCGGTGATCTGACCGCTCGCCGACACCGAGTACCAGAACGGGCTGGCGATCGCGATCTGGTCGGCGTGCGCGACCGTCGAGCGCAGCGCCGCCGCCATGTTCCAGTACGGCAGCCAGACGGTGAAGAAACGCGACGAGCGGCCTGCCGCCGGCGATACGGCGGCGATGAGCGCGGTCGCGCCGACGGCCACGACCGCGCAGAACCTCCCCGGCATCCGGCTCCACATCGGCGCAGGATCATACGCGGATCACCGGGCGGGCTGGCCGCTCGGGCAGTGCTTTCCACCCGTTCGGGAGGTTCGCACGGACTGTCCCGGCGGTAGCTTGATGCCGTGCCCGAGACGGTCGAGCGCAACCAGCCGCAGACGTCCGCACTGGACGCGCTGCTCGCGCGCGCCGGCGCCGTCGCAACGGCCCGGGACGCCTGCCGGATCCCACTGCATTACGGATCCGCTCCGGCCGAGCTGGCGGTCCTGATCCGCGGCGTCGGCATGGCCGTCCGCCCGGACCTGCTGGTGGCGACGCTCGAGGGGCCGGGCGGAGCGCTCGAGCAGCTCTGCCGGCGGCGCCTCGGCCGGCGACTCGGCCCCGGCGGCATCTACCGCCAGGGCCAGGTCTGGTGGTGTCTCGCTCCGGACCGGACGGCGCTGATGCTGCTCGCCCCCGGACAGGAGCTTCACCGGCTTCACGGTCAGCTCGAGCACGAGCTCAGGCTGCTACCCCAGCTGCAACTCGACGAGCTGCCAGGGATCGTGATCCTGGAGGTCGCCGGTCGGTTCGCGGAAGCGCTGCTCGCGCGGCTCGGGGCGTTCGCCCCGGCAGGGACGCCCGCCTCGGTACCGCCCCACCATCAGGCGGTGATCGCGGATGCCGACGTGCGGGTCGTGCTCGAGCCGGGCATCGGTGCGCTGCTGGCCGTCGCCACAGCCGACGCCGCCACCGTGTGGCGAGCGATCGAGCTCGCCGGCCGCCCGCTGCGGATCAGCTGCGTCGGGCACGAAGCGCTGGCCCGCTACGAGCTCGCCCGTCACGTCCTCCCTTCACACTGAGCGAGCCGTAGCGTCCCGCTCTGCCCGGTGGGCCGGCTAGCCCACCGGGCAGGCAACCCTATCCCGATGGGAGGCGAGCCGGATCCTCCTAAGCTTGATCATCCCGTGCGACAGGAGAGGAACCGGTGAGGGTGCAAGCGGCTGACGGCTACAGGCGGATCGAGCTCGCGCTCGCGGAGCAGCGGTGCGTGGTGCTCGATGGGGGCGTGGCGACCGAGCTCGACCACCGCCGGGGCCAGGACCACGAGCGGCTGTGGGGAATCGAGGCGCTCGCCTCAGCGCAGGACGAGGTCCTGGCGGTCCATCGCCGCTACGCCGCCGCGGGGGTCGACGTGATCACGACCAACACGTGGGCGCTGCCGACGCTGCTTGCCGACGACGGCCATCTGATCCGCCCGCCCGTGCACTGGATGGAGGTCGCGCGCCGGGGGGTGCGACTCGCACGCGAAGCGGCCGCCGCCGAGGGACGCAGCGACGAGTGCGCGGTCGCCTTCTCGCTGAACGGCGACCTCGATGCCGCCGACGGCGTCGAGCTGGTGTCGCTGCTGCAGCGGGCGCTCGGCGCCGATCCGCCCGACCTGTACCTGCTCGAGACACTGTCGGTGCTGCGCCGGTCGCTGTTCGACGTGATCGCCGCACTGCTCGACACCGGGGTCCCGGTATGGCTGTCGTTTCGTCGCTGCCGACACGGGCTGTGCGGTGTGTACGGGCAGCACTGGGGCGGCCCCGAGGGCGATGCGTTCGGCCGCGCCGCACGCCGCTTCGAGGAGATGGGGGTCGCGGCGCTGCTGGTCAACTGCATCCCGCCCGACCATGTCGACGGAATCGTGTCGTACCTGCGTGACTTCACCGACCTGCCACTCGGGGTGTACCCCAACCTCGGTTACTACTCGGATGCGGGGTGGCAGTTCGAGTCGCAGATCGGTGGTCCACGATACGCGGAGATGGCACTCCGCTGGCGCGCCGAAGGGGCGCAGATCATCGGTGGCTGCTGCGGCACCCGGCCGGACCACATCGCCGCCGCGCGGCTGGCGCTCGAAGGCACCACTCCGGGCAGCGTCCGGCATTTCGACGGCGACGAGCAAGCCGAACCGAGCGCACCGGCACCGCGTCCGGACTGGACCGACAGGCACAGCAGAAGGTTGCACCCGCTCGAGTTCCCCGCGCTGTCACGTCGCGACGGTGTCACCGCGACGATCCCCGGTACCTACATGCTGTGGCGTCACCTGTTCGAGGGTCGCGTCGGCGCCGGTCAGCGGTGCCTGGACATCGGCAGCGGCGCCGGCCTGCAGACGATCCAGCTCGCGCTGAACGGCGCCGTCCACGTGCACGCGATCGACATCGACGAGCGGGCCGTCGCCGACACGCTCGACAACGCGTTCCGCCATGGCGTCGCCGAGCGTGTCACCGCCGCGGTCGCCGACCTCTACCCGTGGGTCCCCGAGGAGCGCTACGAGCTGATCGTCGCCGGCCTGCCGCAGCTGCCCGTCGACCCGGTCTCGCAGCTGTCCTCGCACCGGCCGTTCGACTACTGGGGCCGCGGGCTGGTCGACCAGGTGATCGCCAAGCTGCGATCGGCGCTGGCCGAGGAGGGACGGGCGCTGTTGACGCTGACCTCGCTGCTGTCGCGCGAGCGCACGCTCCAGCTGCTGGACCACGCGGGGCTCGCGGCCGAGATGGTCGCCTGGGAGGTCGAGGACCTGCCCCGGTCCTACCTCGAGCACGCCGAGCACGTCGCGCGCGTGGCCGGCTCGGATGACTGTCACCTGGTCGAGCTCGGGGGAGGCCAGGCGCTCGTCTGCTACCTGCTCGAGATCCGGCGCGGCGCCGGCTCGGAGATCGCCGCCGGCCAGGCGCCGTGGCTGTCCTGAGCCGGGCGCCCGGGCTCGACCTTGCGGCGGTGCTGGTCGAGCTGAGCGAGCTCGGGCCGCCGAGCGAGATCCGCCGCCAGGCGCCGGCGCTCGCGTCCCGCACGCTCGCGCTCGACCGGGTGCTGCTGTCGAGCGTCTCGAGCGGCGAGCTCCACGCCGAGGCGCTGCACCTGACTGCGGGCGCGGACCCGGCGCCCACGCTCGAGCTGCTGCGCGCGCATCCGGTCGCGCTCTCCTACCCGCTGATCGAGGGCGAGATCGTCCGCCGCCGCCGCGCCCAGCTGGTCGACGTCCGGACCGAGGCCGCCTGCGCGTTCGCCGGCGTGCTCGGCTGGCGCCGGTACGTGACCGCCCCGATCGTGCTCGACGGTCGGGCGGTCGGGTTCCTGCACGGCGACCGCGCCGCCGGGCCCGCCGAGCTGACCGAGGCCGACGCGCCCGCGCTGGCCTCCTTCGCGGTCGCGTTCGCGGTCGTGTTCGACCGCGCGACCCTGCGCCTGCGCCTGCGCTCGCAGCGCGAGGAGATGCGCCGGATCGCCGCCTGGGCCGACGCCCGGACCGCGGAGCTCTCAGAGCGCGAGCTC
>DAHUYL010000013.1 GCA_027315255.1 Solirubrobacterales bacterium
GCCCGGCTCGCCGGCCAACGCGCCGGCAACGAGGTGATACGCCCGCGTCGGCGGCTGGAAGTCGAGCGTGAGGCTGACCGCCCCGCCACCCACCGTATGCGTTGCGACGAACACCAGCAGCAGCGCTGCCAGAACAACCACCGCTACCGACAGCCACCACCCCTCCCCGCCAGGCAAAGGTGCGTCGGGTCGGTCGGACGGCGCCGATCGGTAGCTCGCGTCGGATCTCGAGCCACGGCTCGAGCTGCTCCCACGCCCAGCGGTCGATCCCGACCTCACGTCGTTTGCCGCCCTTCCCGCGACGTACGAGCACCGCGCCCCGGCCACGATCGAGATCGCTCTCCTGGAGGGCGAGCGCTTCGCTGATTCGTAGGCCCGCGCGCCACAGCAGCACGATCAGCGCTCGGAGACGGTGGCCGTCGGAGCGATCGCCGACCGTTCGCATGACAGCGACGATCGCTTCGAGGTGGATCGGCGGGGTAGTGCTCGCCCTTGTTCCGGGGCGGGCCGCCTCTGTGGTAGCCCGGCATTGTCGCCGGTGAGCACCTGTGACCGGCGATCTCCACTAGAACGATGGCATGACCGCTCTCTTGGTGGGATGGCTTGACAATCCAATTCTGTACTGCCATTGTGAGCACATGGGAACGACCAAGGAAGAACGGCTACAGATCCGTGTCGGCCCTGCCGACAAGGCGCTCCTTGAACGCGCAGCCGCAGCCTCGCATCTGAACGTCTCCGCGTTCGTCGTCCAGGCGGCGGCCGCGAGAGCCGAAGAGATCCTCGTCGAGCGCTCGAGCATCCGACTCTCAAGCCAGGCCGCGGTCGCCTTCAGCGAGGCGCTGGAGCGGCCGGCGGAGGTCAACGACCGGCTCGCCCACGCGCTGCGCCGCAAGCGCAAGTTCAACTGGCTTGACTGAGCTCAAGCGTCCGGCGTCACTCGACCCGCGACACGATCGCGAACAGTTCGACAGCGGCGAGCCGGTACTCGACGGATGGCTCCGACGCTACGCGGGTCAGAATCGCCGCCGCGACACCGCAGCGACCTGGGTGATCGCTGACGCCGACGACGTCGTCGTCGCGTACGCGAGCGTCGCCATGACCGGCATCGACCGCTCGGCCGCCCCCGAGGTGCTCGCCAAAGGCGCGCCTGATCCCGTTCCGGCATTGCTGCTCGGCCGGCTCGCGGTCGACCACCGATACGCGAACGTCGGGGTCGGGACCGCGCTTGCCGCCCACGTCCTCGCGACCGCGGTCGAGCTGAACCACAAGGCGGCATGCCGAGCCGTCGTAGTCACCGCGCTCACCGAGCACGCCCGCACGTGGTGGGAACGCTTCGGCTTCCGTCCGTTAGCGCCGAATGAGCCCGACCAGCTCGACCTCTACCTCCTCACCTCTGGAATCGATGCAACCCTCCGCCGGATGCGGTAACGGCCCGTCACCAGGTGTCCGCGCTTTGTGCGACTCTCGCCGGGGCCGGGGAGATACGCGTCGCCAGGGGAATGCAGGGCAGCGTGCAGGATGGGTGGGGCTCACCGGGGATTGGCTGGCCGTGGGATCCCAAGCTGCTTGCAGATCGCGGTCGCGACACCCGGTCCGATCTCGCTGTGACGCGGGACCACCGAGCGTCCACCGGTCGGCCCACGCCGCTTCGTATGCCTGGCGCCCTCGTCGATCGGCGCGGCTCCGTGACTCCGGAGATGACGCTCGAGCTCGCGGCGCTTCAAGACGCCAACGGCAGCTCGAGTGTTTCGCGATCGGGACCCGGCACATCACCAGGTTCGGGCTTGAGCATCAGCCGAAGAGCGTCAACCACGTTCTCGCGTGCCTCGGCGCGAGTACGACCTTGGCTGATCGCGCCAGGTACCTCCTCGACCTGGGCCATCACCCAGCCATCGCCACCGTCGGAGTAGCGGATCGTGAAGCGGAGCGTCTCGCTCATGACATCAAGGCTACCGGCGAGCGGAACAGCCAAAGCCCGTTGTTGTGAGCTCTCCGCGCGTTGCGGGTGCGGCGTTCGTGATGGCGAGATGCTCCTGCTGACACGGAGCAGGGCTCCGCCCGACACCGAGGATGGACGTCGTGCGCGTGATCGACCCGAGCGGTGCGCCAGCATCCGAGCTGTGCCGACCATCAGCCGCTTCTTCGGGATCGTGATCGCGATGCACTTCGACGATCAGCGATCACGGACCGCCGCACTTTCACGTCCGGCACGTCAACGGTGCCTCAAGAGGTTCGAATCGACACGCCGGAGCCGATCGACCGTAGCCGGTCCAACAGCGGCAGACACAGGCGCGTTGTCACCAGCCCTGGATGATCTTGCCGAGGGCATGCTCGACGCCGTGCAGGTCCTGCGTGGTGGTGTGCGGAGCGATCATCCGCGCGAGCACCGCGTCGTGGGTGGTTCGTGCCTGCGCGAGCTTGCGCTCGCCTTCAGGGGTGAGGGTGGCGCGGTACGCGCGCGCGTCGTCAGGATCGGGGATCCGGCGCAGGAGCCCCCGGTGCTCGAGTCGGCCGGCGAGCCGGGTTAGTCCGCCGGAGGAGAGCATCGTCGCGCGGGCGAGGTCGGTCATCCGCAGCTGGCGTCCGGGGGCGTTGTCGAGCGTGATCAGGACGTCGAACTCGCTGATGGAGATTCGGTCCTCGGCGTCGAGCGCTTCGTCGAGCTCGCGCAGCACGCGGCTGGACACCTGGAGCAGGCGATACCAGGCTTCGCGCGGGTCCGGGGCTGAGCCTCGCGGCGCCGTCGACGCGGTGGCGGCCTCGTGGACCTTGTGCTACAAATAGCACTATGGCGAGCGTGGGTATCAGAGAGCTCCGACAACGAGCCAGCGAACTGGTTCGTCGTGTCGAGAACGGCGAGAGCATCGAGATCACCGACCGCGGCCGGCCCGTCGCAGTGCTCTCACCACTCCCCGACGATCCGGTGCAGCGGCTGCGAGCGGCCGGTGACCTGCAGCACGGCGACGGCGAGCTCGACGACTTGCCGGAACCGCTGCCTCTGCCCGTCGGTCGCGAAGCGCCGTCGCTCGTGCTGGCGTCGCTGCGTCGCGATGAACGCTGAGCAGCGGCTGACCTACGTCGATTCCTCGGCGATCGTCAAGCTCGCGATCGCCGAACCCGAGTCGCCAGCCCTCCGCCGCTACCTGACTCGCCGCCAGCCCTTGGTCAGCAGCGCGCTCGCGCGGACCGAGGTGACGCGCGCACTGCTTCCAGCCGGGGCGCAGGCCGTCGCTCGCGGCCAGGAGGTGTTGCGGCGGATCCAACTCGTACGCGTCAACGACCAGGTGCTCACCGACGCCGGCCAGATGCGACCCAACGAGCTGCGGTCGCTGGATGCGATCCACCTCGCCAGCGCCCGACTGCTCGGCACCGCAGTCAGGTTGATCGTCACCTACGACGAACGCATGGCCGCGGCCGCCCAGCAGGCCGGCTGGTCGGTTGCCGCGCCCGCGTGAGGCGATCGCCCGACCCGCGGCCGGGACCTACTGATCGAGCAAGAGCGGCCGCGACACGGCGGTCATCTCGCGGCCTCGACGCGACTGCCTCCGAACAAACGGAGTCACCACGAGCCGCGCGAGCTACCAGGTGCGCCCGCCGATCCGGTCCCGCGCCTCGACGAGTAGCATGCGCCACCCTCCCGTGGCCAGCTCGCGAGCCGTCGTCACGCCGGCGAACCCGGCGTCAAGAACAGCGACAGTTGCGTGTTGGAGGCAGAGGAGGTGCCATGCCAGTCTGAGCGCCGGACCGGCTCATCGCCAATCTCGAGACGACCGCGCCGCCGGACGTCTCGGAGGCTCGCCAATCCCGGCGTGGATCGCGCTTTGGCGCGAACCCAGGTGCCCAGACAGTCGCGACGCTGCCGTCATCGCAGCTCGCTAGGCCGGGGCGCGGGTGATCGCCACTTCGCGGGTTGCCGGGGCGAGAACGACGGTCCGCAGGAGTCTGAGGTTGGGCGTGTAGATCGCGAGTGTGCCGCGGAGCAGGGAGGAGGTGACCACGTAGCCGTCGGCCGCGGCGAGCTC
>DAHUYL010000019.1 GCA_027315255.1 Solirubrobacterales bacterium
GGTGGACCTGCTGCGCCAGGTCGGGATTTCCGATCCCGAGCGGCGGGCCGCGGCGTTTCCGCATGAAGTGTCGGGGGGAAT
This sequence comes from Solirubrobacterales bacterium, assembly GCA_027315255.1. GTDB lineage: Bacteria > Actinomycetota > Thermoleophilia > Solirubrobacterales > Solirubrobacteraceae > Palsa-465. The sequence continues at coordinate 82 of DAHUYL010000019.1, forward strand.
GCTCCAGCGGGTGATGATCGCGATCGGCATCGCCAACGCGCCGCGCCTGCTGATCGCCGACGAAGTCACCACCGCGCTCGACGTCACGATCCAGGCGCAGGTGATCGCGCTGCTTGCCGACCTCCGCCGCGCGCGCGGCATGGGGCTGCTGCTCATCACCCACAACCTGCCGCTGGTGAGCGAGGTCGCCGATCGTATCGCCGTGATGTACGCAGGCGAGATCGTCGAGCGAGGCCCGTCAGAGGCACTGACACAGCAACCGGCGCACCCCTACACCCAGCTGCTCGTGTCCGCCGCGCCCGATCCGGACCGGCTCGGTCGACAGCTCGACGCGGGATCGGACGTCGGTGGGACGGCAGCGGTCGGTCGCTCCGGCAGTTCGCTTTCGACAGCGGTTGGTTGCCGCTTCAGCCCGCGATGCCCATTTGCCGACGAGCGCTGCCGGGCGCAGTCGCCGCCGCTCATGCAGCTCGGTCGAGAGCGAGCGGTTGCATGCTGGCGACTCGACCTCGCCGCGCCACAACTGCTGGACAGCCCGCCATTACAGGAGGAGGAGCACGAGGAGGAGCCGACCACGACCTGATCACCTGACTGCCGATCCGTCCGACGCGGGCTTGCTAGGGCGCCGCGCCGGACGGCCGGAAAGCATGGCATGCGTCGCATGCCCAACTGGAATCGCACACAACTCGTGTGCAGAGCGAAAGGTAGCTGAACGATGAAACGCCTAACGATTCGCAGGCGTGGGGTGACGGCCGCCACCGTGGCCGCCACGCTCGCCACTGCGAGCGCCATCGCCGCCGGCGCGTTTGCCGGGCCCGCGACCGCGGGCTCGACGAGCCCGTCGGCCCGGGCCGCCGCGGCTTCGACGCTGGTGATGGAGTCCACGACCACCAGCACGATCACCGACAACTTCAACCCGTTTGCCCCCCAGTCGCCGGTCTACCTGCTCGGCGCAATAGATCTGGTCTACGAGCCGCTGCTCCAGTTCGACATCGCCAACCCGAGCAAGGTCTACGACTTCCTCGCGACCGGCTACTCGTGGGGCGCCGGTGGCAAGTCGATCACCTTCAGGATCCGCGGCGGCGTCAAATGGTCCGACGGCCAGCCGTTCACGGCAGCCGACGTCGCCTTCACGTTCAATCTGCTGAAGGCCAACCCAGCCGCGAACAGCAACGGCCTGCCGATCACGAACGTGACGACGGCCGGCAACGCGGTGACGATCTCGTTCTCGTCGGCGCAGTACACGAACCTGCAGTACATCGCCACCCAGTTCATCGTGCCGCAGCACGTCTGGTCGAGCATCTCGAGCCCGGCCACCGCAACGGTCACGAACCCTGTCGGCACCGGCCCGTACTTGACCGACACTTTCACTCCGCAGGGCTTCACGCTGAAGGCAAACCCCAACTACTGGGGCGGTCCGTGGAACGTCGGCGGAGGCGCTCCGGCGGTGAAGGAAGTCGAGTTCCCGGCGATCGCGTCCAACAGCGACGTGCTGGCAGCGCTCATGAACAACTCGCTTCACTACGCGGGTAACTTCGTGACGGGCCTGGACGCGTTCACCAAGCAGCCCGGCCACTCGGTCTGGTTCGCGCCGGTTCAGACGAACACGTTCTATCCCAACCTCAACCGCTGGCCGACCAACCAGCTTGCCGTGCGCCAGGCGGTCAGCCTCGCGATCAACCGCACGGCGATCAGCAAGCAGGGAGAGTCCGGCCTCGAGCCGGTGGCGACGAACGCCAGCGGTCTCGTGCTCCCGACCTTCCAGCAGTTCCTGGCCCCGTCGGTCAAGAAGTACACGCTGTCGCCGACCGCACAGACGGCCGCGGCCGAGAAGGTGCTCGAGAACGCCGGCTACAAGGTGAAGAACGGCTGCTTCGAGCTGAACGGCAAGGCTGTCAAGTTCTCGATCGTCGACCCGTCCACCTATACCGACTACGCCGAGGACGACAAGCTCGCGGCGCAGGAGATGCAGAAGGCGCACATCTGCGCGACCTTCGACGGGCTGTCGGTGCCGGCGTGGTCGAGTGACATCGCCACTGGCAACTTCCAGATGATGCAGCACTGGGCGCAGACCAGCATCTCGCCTTACGTCCTGTACGACAACTGGCTCGACTCGAAGCTGATCACGAACAACCGGAACGGCAACTTCGAGGGCCTGAACAGCCCGACGGTCGACGGATACCTGCATAAGCTGGGTACCGCCCTTTCCGTGGCGGACCAGCTGAAGTACCTGGCTCCGATCGAGCAGTACGTCGCGACGAACCTGCCGGTCATCTCGACCGTGTACGGCGCCTCGTTCATGGAGGCCAACACGGGAGCGTTCACCGGCTTCCCGTCAGCCTCGAACCCGTATGAGTCAGGCAGCCCGAACTCGCCCACCGGCGAGGTCGTCGTGCTGCACCTGAAGCCGCGGTAACAGCAAGCCGACCAGGTCGGGCACCCGCTCCGCGCTTCTGGCGCGGAGCGGGTCCCGCCGTCGTCCTGGCCACTGACGGCCTCGGGCGCGGGTGACCCGACTCGTTCAAGCCGACTTATACGAAGGAGATGACTTCATGAACGTCCTCGCAAGCGAGGTCACCCCTGGCGCACGCCGGTTCCCGAAGGGGTTCCTCTGGGGCTGCGGGACCTCGGCCTACCAGATCGAGGGAGCCGTGGAGGAGGACGGCCGCGGCACCTCGGTGTGGGACGTGTTCAGCCACACGCGCGGCAAGGTGCACCGCGGCGACACGGGCGACATCGCGTGCGACTCCTACCACCGGATGGAGCAGGACCTCGAGCTCCTGACCGAGCTGGGGGTCGGGGCGTACCGCTTCTCGATCGCCTGGCCCCGCGTGCGCCCGGCCGGTGACGGTCCGGTCAACCAGCGCGGGCTCGACTACTATCGCGCGCTGATCGACGAGCTCCGGCGCCGGGAGATCGTGCCGGTCGCGACTATCTACCACTGGGAGCTCCCGCAGGCACTCGAGGAACGCGGTGGCTGGGCGGTGCGCCACACCGCCGAGCTGCTCGCCGAGTACGCGACGATCCTCGCCGACGCGCTAGGTGACGGCGTCGGGATGTGGGTGACGATGAACGAGCCGGCGCAGGTCGTCCACCAGGGCTACCGGGTCGGAACGCATGCCCCGGGCCATCGCGACGACGGCCTGGCGGCGGCCGCCACACACCACTTGATGCTCGCGCACGGCCTCATGGTGGAGGCGCTGCGGGCAGCGCTGCCCGCACGCAGCCCGGTCGGGATCGCGCTCGACCCGCGGCCCTACCTGCCCGTCGACGAGGCCGCGGAGTCGACCGCGGAGGCGCTCGACGCCGAACACAACCGCATCTATCTCGACCCGCTGTTCCGCGGAAGCTACCCAGCGCAGGCCCCTGCGTCGGTCCTGCCGCCCGATGCGCTGATCCACCCCGGCGACCTCGAGACGATCTCTGCGCCGATCGACTTCCTCGGCCTCAACTACTACCGCCCCCACTACATCCGCCCCGGCGACTGGACCGACCTGCGGCTGGGCGAAACGCCGCTCGAGGGCCACGTCGGGTTCGTGGAGTACCACCCGCCGTCCACCCCGCGCACCGTCATGGACTGGTTGGTCGAGCCCGCGGGCCTCTACCACCTCCTGACGCAGGTCGCGGCCGAGGTCCCCGACCTACCCCTGTACATCACCGAGAACGGCTGCGCCGCCGACGACTACGTCAACCCCGAGGGTCAGGTCAACGACTTCGAGCGGATCGCCTACATCCACGGCCACCTGGATGCCGCGCTGCGCGCGATCGACGCCGGTGTGAAGCTCGCCGGCTACTTCCACTGGTCGCTGATGGACAACTTCGAGTGGGCCGCCGGCTATCAGCGCCGGTTCGGCCTGTTCCATGTCGACTTCGGCAGCCAGCGGCGCACTCCCAAGCTGAGCGCAAGCTACTACGCGGGAATCGCGGCCTCTGGCGAGCTGCCGGCGCCCGACGGCGCGAAGGTGGATGGAGTCGTCACGTCTGCCGCGGGCGCGGTCCCGGCGCCGGTCGCGGAGTCTTCGCCACCGGCCGTCGCCTAGAATCTCATCGCACCGGGCGCGTAGCTCAGTGGGAGAGCGCTCGCTTCACACGCGAGAGGTCGCTGGTTCGAGCCCAGCCGTGCCCATCCCGATTTGCAGGACTTTTGTGGCCGCGTCACTGCGGGTGGCTCCTTCTGAGTGCCCTCCGTGGCCCAAAGCGTGGCCCCGAGGGCTTCCGAGAGTCCATCGAACGGGGGCCTTGAAACGCTGCCTGCGCGTCGTGCCGTGGCGGCATCGTGAGAGCGTGACTCGCTCGATCGAGATCTCGAACAGGCCTGTGAGACGATCGCCATCGATCAGCTCGTCGGCGACGCGCTCGATCACCCGCCCGATCGTCTGCCAGTCGATCCTGGTCAGCCGGCAGCTCGCGGTCTTGCCGGTCTTCGGCGCCAGCCACGCGACGAGATCGTCGAAATCGCGGGTGAACCTGGGGACGGCGGCCCGGGTCGGCTGTTGACCCGCTTCACGGTCAAGACGCGCATCCCCCGGACTTCTCCTTTGCCTGAGGGCGGCAGTCTCGGCCGCGCCTGCCGCTATCGGCGACAGGCCAGGAGCGGCGTGCGCGGTTACGACGCTGTGTCGGATTGGGCGACGGGACTTTGTGATCGAGGTCCACCCAGGGCACCGGCTCCGGAGCCAAGGTCTTGTGTTCGGGTCCGCAGCTCGCGTAGTGCCCTGGCGGCGCAGAGCGCGAATCGCTGGTCGTTTGTGTTGATCCAGCGCTCGACCGCGAGGCTGAAGGCGAGGAGGCCGATCTCTGCGCCCAGTCGGGCGGTGATCTGGTCTGCGCCGCGGTCTCGGAGGGCAGCGGCGATCGCCTCGGCGATCCGAGCGCGTTTGAGCAGCCCCCGCTCGCGCACCTCGGTGCTGGCCATCATCACCTGGACCCGCTGAGTGGCCTTTCCTCGCTGCTGCGGGTTCATCACGGGGTCTACCGCCGCGAACGCGGCTTGCAGGCAGTCAAACAGCGGCGCATCACCGGACGCGGCCCGGATCCCGTCGGCAAGCAGCCCGGCCAGGCGGTCTTGGTCGCCGAACAGCACCTCGCGCTTGTCGTCGAAGTGCCGAAAGAAGGTCGCGCGGTTCAGCCCGGCGTGCTCGGCGATCTGCGTAACGGTCGTCTGTTCGTACCCCTGCTCGACGAACAGGTCGAGCGCCGCCGCCTCCAGGCGCTCACGCGCGTCTGCCGGCCATCTCGGCATTCCCCCAGCCTACCCGATGCGATTCAGTCGCATCGATGCGCTACAGTGATGCTACTCGGTCGCATCAGGAGGCATCAGATGCGGCGTCACTTTGTCCCCTTTGCCTACACACACGGAGAACCTCATGCGCATCTTTGTCACAGGAGCCTCGGGCTGGATCGGCTCAGCCCTCGTCCCCGAGCTCATCGCCGCCGGCCACCAGGTGGTGGGACTGGCCCGCTCGGACGCGTCAGCGACCGCTGTGAGCGGCATGGGCGCCGACGTGCTGCACGGCGACCTGACCGATACCGACGCGCTTCGCTCCGGGGCGCTTGACAGCGACGGCGTCATCCACCTCGCCTACCAGCACGATCTCGGGCAGGCCAACGGTGCCGAGGCCGACGCTGGCGCGATCGCCGCCTTCACCGACGCCCTCGCTGGCTCCGATAAGCCGCTGGTGATTTCCGGTGCCACGCTGATGGTTGACGGCCGCGCCTCGACCGAACGCGACGAACTGGTTCCTCAAGGACCCATCGCCGCTCGCATCATCAACATGCAGAAAGCCCTGGCAGCCTCAAAGGACGGGGTGCGCTCGTCCTTGGTCATGCTCCCGCGCTCGGTGCACGGCCCCGGCGAACGTCACGGTTTCATCCCGCAGCTCATCGCCAGAGCTCGCGCCGAGGGCGTCTCTGGCTATATCGGCGACGGAGCCAACCGCTGGCCCGCCGTCCATGTCAAAGACGCCGCAACGCTCTACCGCCTGGCGGTCGAGAAAGCACCCGCCGGTGCCGTCCTCTACGCCGTCGGCGACGAGGGCGTACCCGTCCGCGAGATCGCCGAAGCCATCGGCCGCCACCTTGACGTTCCTGCCCGCTCCCTCCCCGCCGAGAACTTCAACCCGCCGCTGTTTCCCTTGCTCACCCTCGACATGCCGGCCACCAGCACGATCACCCAGGAGCTGCTCGACTGGAAGCCGATCCACCCCGGGCTCATCCGAGACGTCGATCAAGGCCACTACTTCGACTGAACACCCCCAGCCAACATCGCCAAGCACGCCGGCCGACACTCTCGCGGTCCACGAACGGACGACAGCATCGAAGGGCCCTTCGCCGCCGGGATTTCTTGCGTATCGCCGGCTTCCTCCCTTGCGCGGAGTTCAGGGGAACCGTGGTCCCCACTCCCGTCAGCGGGGGTCAGTCGGTATGCGATCCAGCGGTGGCGGATGGCGGCTACCCGGACGGTCGGGCCCTCGTCTGCGAGTTGGTAGTCGTTCGGGTCGCCGGGCATGGCCACGATGTCCGCGCGCTTGCCGGGCGCCAGCACGCCGAGGTCGTCACAGCGCAGCAACTCCGCGGCGACGGAGGTGGCGGCTCCTCAGCGCGCGGCTGGGAGGCAGGCCGGCGTTGACCATCGCCTGGAATTCGCGGATGCCGTGGCTGAAGGGGAACATGCCGCAGTCGGTGCCGTAAGCGATCTTCGCGTCGCTTGCGATCACCAGGCGCTGGGAGTCGAGGATCTGCTGGTTGTCTTCGGCTGAACTTCCAGACCGCCTGGCAAGGAAGCGTGCCCGCTCTCAGCTCGCCCAAGTCCTCCTGCGTCATCTGCATGGTCGGGACGATGTAGGCACCGGCCAGGCACCGGCCTTGGCCGCCATCTCGACGCCCTCCTCGTCGATCAGGTAGGCGTGCTCGAGGCTTCGGGCGCCGTGCCGGATCGCCTGCTTGCAGGCATCGGCCGCGCCGGTATGCACTGCGACCGGCATCCCGAGCAGCCGCGCCGTCGAGCTCAGGACCTCGATCTCATCGTCGAACCAGGTTGTCTGCGCGGGGTCGTCGCCGGCGCTGAAGTAGCCGCCGGCGTGGCCGTCTTGATCCAGCCAGAGCCGAAGGTGTGCTCCCGGCGCACGAGCCGTCTGATCTCCGCGGTGCTGTCGGCGATCGCCGAGACCTGCAGGTCCCAGCGTGACGCGTAGAACGAGCGCATGTCGCCGTGCCCGGCTGAGGAGCTGATGATGTGCGCGGCCACCACCAACCAACCGCGGCCCCTCCACAATGCCGGCGTCCAGCGCGCTGCGGAGGTCGACGGTCGGGAACTCGGGGTCCATGCTGCCCAGGTCGCGCAGGGTGGTGAAGCCATAGCTCATGTACTCGCGCGCGAGGCTGAGCGCCGTCAGCGCCTTCGCCGCGGAGGGCTGAAGCGTCTGCTGCGCGAGATCTGACGCGTCCATCGTGAGGTGCACGTGGGTATCGATGAAGCCGGGCGCCACGGTTCGCTCGGACAGGTCGATCACCTCGGCGTCGTCGGGTCGATCCACGGACCGGGCCATGTCGAGGATGCGACCGGCTCGCACGAAGATCTCGCGAGCGGGAGTGAGCTCGTCGATGATCCGTCGAACACCGCACCGCACAAGGACTGCCGCGCTCGCCGGCACCATGATTTCCGGTCGGAGGAGGCAGCGCAACCTCCGAGTCTCAGCCTGGCGGCGGTTCCGCTTTGCGCTCGCTGGGCGCGATCGGCAACTTGATTCCGTAGCGGACACCGATGAGTCTGACGGCGATGCAGGCCCCGGCGGCCAGGAGCGGGAAGAGCGCGCTGCGGCCGCCTGCCTGGTGGGTGACGACGAGAACGGTGGCGCCGAGCAGCGCGGGGACGGCGTAGAGGTCGGTTCGCAGGATGTTTGGGATCTGGCGCAGCAGCAGGTCGCGGACCACCCCGCCGCCGACGCCGGTGATCGCTCCGAGGATGATCGACTGCACGGCTCCGAGATGGTGGGCCAGAGCGGCACTGGCGCCGGTGACGCAGAACAGCCCGAGTCCGATCGCGTCAAAGAACGTGAGGGCACGGTCGACGCGGTCTAGGACGGGTCGGGCGGTGAAGCTCACGATCCCGGCCACGGCGGCCACGGCCAGGTAGCGCCCGTCGCGGAACGTCGCCGGCGGGATCCCGATCATGAGATCGCGGATGATCCCGCCGGCGAGGGCGACAACGAATGCGAGGACGATGACGCCGAGGAGGTCGAGGCGGGCGCGGACACCGGCCAGGCCGCCACTGAGCCCGAAAACGAACGTGCCCGCGAGGTTCAGGTCGAGGATCAGCGTTGGGTCAAACCCGAGGATCATCGGATGCAGTCTCTCAGCCGGTCGACCGCGGTACGACGGACGTCATGGGCAGGGAGCTATCCGGCGTTCTTGCGGGGTATAGGCTGGATCGCACGACCTCGCTGCTGCCGATCCGAGGCGACCCCGATTCTCTGAGCAGAGGAGCGCTATGAGCGATGCAGCCGGGACGGGCACCGTCCTGAGCGGACTGGATGGGATCACCAGCGATCTGGAGGATCTGTATCGCGATGTGCATCAGCATCCCGAGCTCTCGATGCAGGAGCACAAGACCGCCGCGAAGGCGGCCGAACGGCTCAAGCGCGCGGGGTACGAGGTCACCGAGAGAGTCGGTGTTACCGGTGTGGTCGGGGTGTTGCGAAACGGCGACGGGCCGACGGTGATGCTGCGCGCCGATATGGACGCGCTGCCAGTGAAGGAGGCGACCGGTCTCGCGTATGCGAGCACGGCGACGGCGACCGACGCCGATGGGAACGAGGTGGCGGTCATGCACGCGTGCGGTCACGACATGCACGTGACCTGGCTGGTTGGTGCCACGACGCTGCTCGCGCGGGCGCGAGCAGCGTGGCAGGGAACGCTGCTGGCGATCTTCCAACCGGCGGAGGAGACGGCGCAGGGCGCGCAGGCGATGATCGACGACGGCCTGTTCGACCGGTTCCCCAAGCCGGAGGTGATCCTCGGCCAACATGTCATGCCGCAATCATCCGGCGAGATCAGCTATCGGCCTGGCACCACGCAGGCCGCCGCCGACAGCCTCGAGATCCGGCTGTTCGGCCGCGGCGCGCACGGCTCGATGCCCGAGTCAAGCGTCGACCCCGTCGTGATGGCAGCCTCGACCGTGCTGCGCCTGCAGACGATCGTCTCGCGCGAGGTCGCGGCCAGCCAGGCCGCAGTGGTCACCGTCGGCGCGCTCCAGGCCGGCACCAAGGACAACGTGATCCCCGACGAGGCGATCTTGAAGATCAACGTCAGAACGTTCGACGAAGCGGTGCGAACCCGCGTGCTGGGTGCGATCGAACGGATCGTAAGAGCCGAGGCCGACGCCTCCGGAGCACCCAGGCCGCCTCAGATCAACTACACCGAGCATTACCCGCTGACAACCAACGACCCCGAACAGACCACGCACGTGGCCGACGTGTTGCGCGGACACTTCGGCAGCGACCGCATCAGCGAGCTGGCTGCGCCGGTATCCGCGAGCGAGGATTTTGGTTCATTCGGCAGCGAGTGGCGCGTCCCCTCGGTCTTCTGGTACGTCGGTGGCACCGATCCGGACACCTATCGCACGGCCGAGCAGGCCGGTCGCATCGCCGACGACATCCCCACAAACCACAACCCGCGGTTCGCTCCCGTCATCCACCCGACACTCGAGACCGGGGTGCAGGCCATCACCATAGCCGCGCTCAGCTACCTCGCGCGCACGAGCTGAACGGGTGGCGCGATCGAAGCAGAAGGCGATCGCCAACACTCCTCCAAGTGGCATGGAAGGCCGGTCCACGGCGATTGAAGGTGCGGGCGCGCTGGGGGCTGGTCTAGTGACGCGACCTACCTCCAGGTTTGAACTTTGGACTGGCCGCCTACCGGCGCCCGGACGGCATGCTGTCATCCCCGCAGCACCACTCGAACCCTGACCCAAACCCGCCGACTTCAATTGCACCACGAGGCCACTCAAGGTGCCAGACACAGCCGAAAAGACCGCAAATAGGCCGAAGTCGCGGTCCTGCGGGTCGGTGCCAGAACTCAGCGATTTGCAGGAACTTCAGGCTTTTCAGGCGGGACTGCAGTAACGCTTCAGACGCGAGAGGTCGCTGGCTCGAGCCCAGCCGTGCCCATCGAATCGATCGATCGAGGAACACCCTGCGCCGACGCTCCTCGCCCCTTGCCCGGACGGGGAACGCGCTCATCGCGATCTCACAGCCCGCGGTTGCGAGCGTCTTCCGCGAGCGCGGCGCCCATCGTGCCGGGTTCGACGCGGGCCTCGAGCTCGGCGATCAGCTTGGCGTGCCGCTCCGATTCCCGGTGCACCGAGTCCTGCAGTCCGTCGAGCTGCTGCTCGAGGTGCGCCACCCGCGCTTCGAGCGCCTCGATGCGATCCGGCTGTGGCTGACCCGCGTCGCTGCCCGGTCGGTCGCCGAGTGTGGCGAGACGGCGAACCTGGCGGATCCGTTTGATCAGCCCATCGCGATCGCTCATCGTCATCGCCCGCGAAGCTGGTTCGCCTTGGTGGCGGCGCTTGGCGCGTAGCGCCGGCGCCCCTCCCCGGTCATCTGGCTGATCATCAGCGATCCGCTCAGTGCGCTTCGCGCGCGACTCGCACCTGGCGAGCGCGGAGCGCACACCGCCGAGCGGCCCTCGATGCGCGCATCGGTTCCGGACGGATCACGTTCTCTCGGGGATTGGTTGCCATCAGACTCCTCCCTTCGCCGGCAAGGTCGGGCTATCGGAGGGAGATTCGCGCCTTGCGCACGGAAGCCCCCGGTCGACGACATCGCCGGGCACGCTCGACGGTAGCAGCCGCCAGCGGTCCGGCGGCGCAGACTGCGGTTTGCGCCGCTCGACAGAGGGGAGTAACCTCGCGAACGGTGCTGACCCCGCGAGCATGCCTTCGGGTTAGGCTCAAATGCCATCGAGGCGCAACCGCGGTGAGGCGAGGAATCTGAGGCCAATGACCAAGACCCGCTGGCCCAGCGTCCAGAACCGGCGCCCGCGCTCAGGTGAGAGCGTGCCCGGTGTTGCTCGGGTGGCATGAATGGCCTCGGAGACCGAGATCACCCTGCTGGGCGGCGAGCGTCACCGTGTCGACGGTGACGTAAAAGAGATTGAGCGGTTGATCTTGGACGCTGCGCGGGGATCGATCTTGCAGCTTGCTTGGCTGACCGACGCACGGACGGCAGAGCCGTTGGGCGTCAACCCCACGTATGTGATGACGCTCCGCGCGCTCAAGTCGACCGACCAGTCCGCGGCGTGATCCGCACGACCGTCGGTGGCGGTTGCTAGCCCGCGGGATCTGTGACCTGGCCTTCCGGGAGGACGGCGTCGGGCTCGCTCGAGGGGTGCGCAGCGGCATCCCGTCTGGCGCGCTTCCTCGCCTCCTTCTCGACCCGACGCTCGCGGAGTCTGCTCTCGCGGGTGAGCTTTGCCATCGTCGTCTTCTTCTTGCCGGCTGAGGCCATGGGTGTCCGTCCTGTCGTTTGTTGGTCTGAGCGCGTCCACGGCACGCGAGCGTCCACGGTCGAGCGGGCTGCCGGATCGCCGACGGTCCGGGCGAATTCCAGGGAAGCCGCTGGGCCGCGACGGCGATGCGGTGTCGCGGCCCGGAGTGCGCCGGTAACGCGTCCGCACCAGCTGCCGCGTGAGACCTTGCACTCGGGAGGGCGCAGCGCGCCCTCCCGTTTCGCTTGGACGGTCGGCTCTAGATCTAGAGCGTGTGGACGTTCGCGGCGGCCGGGCCCTTGGGGCCCTGCTCGGCGTTGTAGCTCACCTTGGCACCCTCGGCGAGCGACTTGAAGCCGTCACCTTGGATCGCGCTGTGATGCACGAACAGATCCTTGCCCGAGTCATCGGGCGTGATGAACCCAAAGCCCTTGTCGTCACTGAACCACTTCACGGTTCCGGTTGCCATCGTTCCCTCCAGGGGTATGTGCGCTGCGAAACGCGGAGGGTGCAACGAAGCAACGACTGCGAAAACGCGGGGCACCGCTTCGGCCGAGCTGACGCTCGACCCGGTTCGAGTAGTCTAGCGGTCCGGGGGCGGCAGGTCTGCCCGGACGCAGCACGGCCGGATCGGCAACAACGCCGACTGGCCGAAGCTCCTCGCACTACGCTGCCCTGGGCGTGAGCGCCCTGTCGGAAACGATCGCCGGGCAGCCGGCGGCGCTGCAGTCGGTGCTGGGCCTCGACCTCAGCGAGCCTGCCGCGCGGCTGGCGGGCTGCCGGCGGTTCCTTCTCGTCGGCACGGGCACGAGCCAGCATGCCGCAGAGCTCGGCGCGGCGATGTTCGCCGGGGGCGCTGCAGAGGTGCAGTGGCGCTCCTCGGCCGGGCAAGCGTGGAACTCGCCTCGACTCTCGGCCGACGACGGCGTGGTCGTGATCTCGCACACGGCCGAGACTGCGTTTGCGCGGCGGGCGCGCGCCTGTGCACTCGAACGAGGGGCGCGGGTGGTGTCGATCACCGGGATCGGCTGCGGCTGGCCCGACGCGATCGAGACCGTCGCCCGCGAGCGCTCGGAGACGTACACCGTCAGCTACCTTGCGGCGCTGCTGGTGCTGGCGCGGCTCGCGGTGGCGCTCGGCCTGTCGCCGTTCGACGAGAGCCAGTTGCAAGCCCTGCCAGACCGCGTGCGGGCCGCCACCGAAGCGCCACCTGTCCTGCCCTCGCCTCCGCGCCGGATGGTGGTTCTGGCGGGCGCCGGCCCAGGCTCGATCACGGCTCGGGAAGGTGCGCTGAAGCTGCGGGAGGCGGCCCGTGTGCTCGCCGATGGCTACGAGGCCGAATACCTCCTCCACGGCTCGGCCGTGCCGCTGACCGGCGAGGACGTATTCATCGCAGTCGATCCCGGATCGGATCGGTTCGGACTGCTCGACGGCCTGGCCCACGCCGCGTCGCAGCAGGGCATCCACGTCGCGACCGTCGAGGAACCCGGTGGGATCCACCCGCTGCTGATTCAGTTCCCGCTGACCGTCCGGCTGCAGGTGCTCGCCTCGACGCTGGCCGACGCACGCGGTCACGATCCCGACCGAGTGATCACCGGTCCGTGGGCAGCTGACCGCCTCTGGCAGGCCGGAGCGCCGTCCTAGGCGAACCTGGCGTCGGGACGACGATCGGCGGGTGGGTCACCGCCGGGAACGCGGCGAACCCGGTGGGGCTGAGCGTGTCTAGGCTCGACGCGCCGACGCCGGCATCGGAGACCGTGTACAGCTCGGTCCCGACGACGAGCGCCCGCGTGATCGGCGGCGCGTAGCCGTTCGCCGCCGGTGCCGACACCGTGCCGAGCTGGTCGATCCCGGACTGGTCGATGTGGAAGCCGATCGCGCCGACGAACTGCTGGCCGGAGGACACGGTCCCCCCGCCGGGGGCGGGCGACCCGCTCGGCCCCGGGTAGACCTGGACCGGCAGCACCGCGAGTCCCGTCGCGGGCCAGAACAGGAAGGCGTGGGAGTCGTACTGGGCACCCGAGAACGAGCCCTGCCCGAGTGAGGTTTGCTGGATCAGCCTGGGTTGTCCCGGCACCGACACGTCGAACAGCTCCAGCTGCGCACCCGACGGTTCGTTCGTCGCCCCGACCGCCTGGCCGATCCCGAGCAGCAGCCCGGGGCTCAGCGGTTGCAGGTACGAGGAGTAACCCGCCAGGTCGAGCTGCCCTGACACCCGCGGAGCGGTCGGATCGCTCAGATCGATCGTGTACAGCGGGTCGACCTGGTGGAAGGTCACCACATAGCCCGTGTCGCCGACGAAGCGGACCGAGTAGATCCGCTCACCCACGCCAAGGCCGGACAGGCTTCCGACCTGGACCAGTTGGCTCCCGCTCGTCCCGAGCACCGTCACATAGCTCTGACTGGGAACCTGCGGCGTGCTCCCGTCCCAGTACTCGGGCATGCTCGTGCTCGCCACGCGCAGGTAGCCGTTCCACTCGGACAGCGAGAACTGGTTCAGCAGGAACCCGGGCGCATCGCCGCTGGCGACGAACGGCGTCCCGGTCGTGCCGGTCGCGTCGAAGCGGTCGATCTGCGTCGTCTCGGACGGCGGCAGCTGCGCGACGGGCGTGTCCGGATTGATCCATCGCTGGCTCGCGACGTACAGGCTGTCCTGCGAGCCGTAGACGACCTGCGCGTCCGCCATCAATGCGTCGGCGCTCGTCGTCGACAGCCCGGTGTCGATGTCGAACGTGACGATCGTGACCATTCCGAGGCCGGAGAACTCGGCCGGCCGCTCGATCTGCCCGCAGCCGACAAGCGGCCGGGTGTACCGAGCCCGGCGGCGGCCGTAGCTGTGGAACTGGACGCTCGGCACATAGCCGCTCGTTCGCGTGCGCAGGATCGGCTGCTCGATCGCGCGTGGGGCGGACGAGATCACGATCCTCGCGATGGAGCCGTTCTGCCGGGCGGCAACGAAACGGCCGTCGATCGTCTCGCTGCTGACGACGCGCATCGCGGCCGGGTTGCTGACGTCGATCTCCGTGAGCGTCGTGCTTCCACCGAGGTAGTACGGGAGCGGATCAGCGACCGGTGGCCGCGCCGCCGGTGCGGCCACCGGGGCCGGCACCACCGCGGGCGCCGCGCCCGGCACCCCGACGGGAAGCAACGGCTCGAACAGCCCGGCGGTCGAGATCACGATCAGGTGGGTGCCGCTCAGCAGCAGCTGCGAGTCGTATGCAGAAGCCCCGAGGTCGAGCGAGTCGATCAGCTTCGGCGATCCGCTCGTCACGTCGACGGCCTCGAGCTGGTTCTGGTCGACCGCGAAGATCGTCGAGCCGTCCGTCTTGACCGTGTCCGGCTCGTCGACGCCTGGCTCCTGATCGTTCGTGGTCGAGAACCCGGCGCCACCGGCGGTCGAACCCGTCGACCCCGTCGCCCCAGTGGCGCCCGTCGACCCGGTCCCGGTGGCCGGGGCACCGGCGCCAGGCGCGGGCGCCGCCAGCACCGGCCCGACCCCGGCCACCGGCCCGGTCGGACCGCTCGGGATGCCGTGGGTCACCGCCAGGTAACGGCGGCCGTATCGCACGAGCTGCGCGCAGGATCCGAACGCGTGCGGCGCCCCCGGCCGGCGTCCGCGCTCCGGTTGCACCGAGCTCGAGGACCGGGGCTCCACTCGCGCCGGCGCCGCGACCACCGCGACGCCGAGCAGCGCCCCCGCCAGGACGAGCACGACAATCGCCGTCCGACCACCCGCCTTGTTCGCCAGAAGCCAAGCTCGCATCGTCTCTCCCTCGGACTCGCGGATCCCCGAAAACCTATGCTTCCCGCCAGGACTACGTTCCAGCCCCGTTCTCGTCACACGCGTCGCGCAGCGCCGCGAACATCGCGTCCACGGCGGGCTGGCGCCGTGCCCCGGGAAGCGTCACGGCCGTGATCCGGCGGACCGCGGGAGGATCGAGCGGAGCGATCGCGATCTCGGGCCGTCGGTGCGCCCGGAGCGCGAGCCCGGTCAGCTGCGCCCAAGCGGTCGACCGCGCCCGCAGCGCGTTTGCGCGCATCACAAGGTGACCCCCGCCGACGTCGCGATCGGCCACCAGGTGTCGCCGTTCGTCGGCCTCGTCGCAGCATCGCTGCCACGCGCGAACGTGCTCGCCGTCGAGGGCGACCTCATCTCACTGCTGTTCCCGTTCCTGACAGCAGGCTGCGCCGTTCGCACCGTCGCGCTCGACCGGCTCGCCGAGATCGTCGACTCGAGCACCGATCTGATCGCCGTCTCCGCGGTCCAGTCCGCCGACGGTCGCCTCGCCGATCTCGACGCGGTCGCCGCCGCGGCGTCCGTGCACGGGGCGCTGACGGTCATCGACGCAACCCAGGCCTGCGGCTGGCTGCCGCTCGACGCAAGCCGGTTCGACGTCGTCGTCGCCGGCGGTTACAAGTGGATCTGCCATCCGCGCGGGACCGCGTTCATGACAGTGTCACCCTCCGTGCGCGAGCGAATCCGCCCGCACGCCGCCGGCTGGTACGCGGGCGAGCATCCCTGGGAGACGTGCTACGGCGCTCCGCTGAGGCTTGCTTCCGATTCGCGCCGGTTCGACGCCTCCCCCGCGTGGTTCAGCTGGCACGCGGCTGCCGCCGCGCTGGCGCTGTTCGAGACCGTCGTCGTCGAGGGGATCCACGATCACGACCTGACACTCGCCAATCGGCTCCGCGCCGGGCTCGGGCTCGAGCCGGGAGACTCGGCGATCGTGTCGCTCGCGACCACCGACGGCGCCGGCGAGCGGCTCGCGCGCACCGGGGTGCGAGCGTCTGTGCGCGTTGGCCGAGTCCGCCTGAGCGCTCACCTGTACAACGACGAACGTGACGTCGACCTCGCGCTCGAGGCGCTCCGCGGAACCGCATTCGGAACGGCAACCGCCGGTGTCACGGGCGCGGCGCGCAAGCGCTAGCGCGCCGCCCGGCCACCGACGACGGCGTCGATCAGCCCGGGGAATCGCCGCTCGACGTCCTCGCGCCGAAGCGAGATGTAACGCTGGGTCCCGGCCGGCCGCGAGCGCGTCAGCCCCGCCTCGCGCAGCGTGCGCAGGTGATACGAGCCGGTCGAGTTCGGCACTCCGAGGGTGGCGTACACCTCGCCGCACACCCGCGGCCGGCCGTCGGCCAGCAGGCGCATGATCTCCAGCCGAGCAGGATCCCCGAGCGCCCGCATGATCGTCGCCAGGTCGAGTGACTCGACCGGCGGGTGATGTATCCGCTCGGCCACCGGACGCCTGACGCCGACACTGCTCATCACCTCCGATGATAGTCCCCTACTACGCTACTTCCAAGGATTTGGAATAAGGAACGAGTGGCTGTTGGTCGCGCGGGCCGTCCAGGGGGCTCGCCACCGGGCTGGCGCTGAGCACTGCGAGTGCGGCGCTGCTCGATCTGCACCCGCGGCGGGACCCGCACGCCGTCGGCCTTCCCAACGGCGCCGCGAGCGCCGGCGGGATGGGTCTCGGCGTGCTCACCTCGGCGGCGATCGTCGAGGTGCTGCCGGCGCTCGTGCCGGAGCCGAGCGGGAGGCTGTTTCACACCACCGATCACCTCGTCGGCGGACTGAGCGTGTTCGCGCTCGCGGGTCCCGTAGCCGTCTCGCAGGTGGTCTTCGCGGGCCCGCCGTACGTGGTCACCTCGGTCGCGGGTGGCGCCGGCTTCGGAGTGGCGTTCCTCGGGTCGCTCCGGGCCCTGTCGGGCGCGATCCCGCCGGAGCAGCGGGGTGCGGTGATGTCGGCGTTCTAGATCGTTGCGTACGCGTCGCTGTCGGTGCCTGCGATCCTCGCCGGCGTGCTCACGACCCCGCCTGGGCTGGCGACGACGTTCGATGCGTTCGGCTCGGCGATCGCGGTGGTCGCGCTCACGGTCGCGGCGCTCGCGTGGCGCGTCCGGCCGCGTCCGGCGCACGCCGCCGCTGACCGTACGCTTGACCGATGCCAGACGTGTTCAACCTGAACCGCGACCCGGACTGGGATCGGACCGAGGAGCGCCCCGGCTGGCTCAGCAAGGGTGCATCGGTCAGCCGTCAGCTCGGCGCCGAGCTGATCGGCGGCAGCCTGTACGAGCTCGAGCCGGGCAGCCGCCTGTGGCCGTACCACACACACCACGCCAACGAGGAGTGGCTGCTGGTCGTCCGCGGCCGGCCCACGCTCCGCACGCACGACGGTGACCGGGAGCTCGACGCGGGCGACATGGTCGCGTTTCCGCGCGGCGAGCACGGCTACCACCAGCTCGTGAATCGCACGACCGAGCCGATCCGCGTGCTGATGCTCTCGACGCGGATCGGGCCGGACATCGTCCACTACCCCGACAGCGGCAAGTTCGGCGCGCGCGACGCGAGCGGCAAGCGACTCTTGATGAACCGTCCGGGCCCCTTCCTCGATTACTGGGACGGCGAGCCGGAAGGCCCGCTGCCGGGCTAGCACCGCGCTGCGGCCGGACGCGGCTTGTGTGCCGCGTCCGGCCCGGGCAATCTCTGGACGAGACGCCTATGAGGTGATGTCGCGCCTGCGGAACAGCCACGTCCCGGCGATCACGAACACCAGCATGTAGCCGAGCAGCAGCAGGCCGGCGGGCAGTTGCCCGAGCCGGTGTGCCGGTCCGGCGGTATGTGCAAGTGAGCCGCCGACGCCGCTGATCCCGAACTTCTTGATCGCGTCTCCGAACCCACCGGGGATCACTCCGAGCAGGTTCTCGATCACGAACACCCACGCCAGCACGGCGACGATCGCCCCCGCCTGATTGCGGATCACCGCGCCCACCCCGAGACCCAGCCCGGCGGAGAGCATCGTGCCGACCGAACCTCCGATCACCGCCGCGATCCAGTCGCCGGTCGTGAACCCGGAGGCGATCCCGCGGCCCGACAGGATCAGCGCAACCACAACCGCGCACAACACGTAGCAGACCGCCCCGAGCGCCAGCCCGGCGAGCAGCTGGGCGGCGAGCTTGGCCGCCATCAGCCGGACGCGCACCGGCTCGACCAGCAGGCTGGGGGTGATCGTGCCGTGGCGGAACTCGGTGGTCACGCCGATCACCCCGATCACCAGCGCGAACAGCGACGCGAGCCCGGCCACGCCGAGCAGGTCGCGCCCGGGCGTGGTCGTCGCCTTGAAGCTCGCGGCCGCCGTCACCGGGATCGTGATCACCAGGATCAACCCGAGCGAGCCGGCCATCAACGACAGGAACGTACGTGTGGTGCGGAGCTTCAGCAGTTCGGAGCTGAGCTGGCGGGTCATGACGGACCTCCTTCGGCACCGGTCAGTTCGATGAACACGTCCTCCAGCGATTCGCCGGACGGCGCCAGCTCGGACACGACGATCTGGTGCTCGGCGATCACCCGCCCGATCTCCTCGCCGGTACGCCCCGCGACCACGATCGCTCCGTCCGTGGACGGCTGTACCTCTGCCCCGTCGGAGCGCAGCAGCTCCGCCAGCCGCTCCACGTCCGGCCCGGCGACGCGCATGCCACCCGACCGTTGCGCCATCAGCTCGGGCAGCGACGCCTGGAGGATCGAGCGGCCGTGGTTGATGACCACGACCTCGTCGGCGATCTGGGCGACCTCGGCCAGCACATGACTCGAGATCAGGATCGCTCGACCCTCGTTCGCAAGCGAGCGCAGGAAGTCGCGCAGCCACCGGATCCCCTGCGGGTCGAGCCCGTTGGCGGGCTCGTCGAGCACGAGCACGTGCGGGTCGCCGAGCAGCGCAGCAGCCAGACCCAGTCGCTGCTTCATGCCCATCGAGTAGCCGCCGGCCCTGCGGTTCGCCGCAGCCGTCAGGTCGACCAGCGCCAGCAGCTCGTCGACCCGCGCGGCTGCCACCCCGGCCGCCCGGGCGAGCACGCGCAGATGGTTGCGACCCGAACGACCCGCGTGGAGGTCGTCGCCGTCGAGCAGCGCCCCGACCGTCTGCGCCGGGTGCTCGAGCTCGGAGTAGTGCCGCCCGTCGATCGTGGCGCTGCCCGCCGTCGGGCGCACGAGCCCTAGCAGCGCCCGCATCGTCGTCGTCTTCCCGGCCCCGTTCGGGCCAAGGAAGCCGACGATCCGTCCCGGCGCGACCGAGAACGACAGGCCATCGACCGCCAGCGTCTCGCCAAACCGCTTGCTCAGCCCGGTGACCTCGATGATCGGCTCGCCCACCGCCTCGGCGGCGCGAACCGCAGCGGGGGGCGCTGACAGGACCTGGACCGCGCCGCGGGCGGCCGGTTGCCCGCCGTCATCCCGGCGTGGTCCCCGATCGCCTTCGGGCGATTCGACGCGCGGCGCAGCCGCACCCGAGCCGGCGCCGAAGGTGACGTCGGACGGATCCTCGATCCGGTACTCGCGCTGGCCGGTCCGGCTGTTGTGCCAGACCCGCATGCGATTGCCGGTCTCGGGATCGACGAACACCTCGTCGGTCGGCCCGGCGCCGCTGTCGCCGCCCGCTCCGCGTCGACCCCCTCGGTAGCGATCCCAGCCGAGCAGGGCGACGATCGCCCCTGCGACGACCACGATCGCGATGATCAACAAGAGCATCGGACACCTCAGCTGTCGCCGGACGGCGCCGTGTCCCACTCGACGAGATGCGCGGTCCCGTAGGCGACGATCTCGCTCATCGTCCTGCCCATCTCGGTCGAGTCGAACCGCATCATCGAGACCGCGTTTGCTCCCATCGCGACGGCGTTCTCGACCATCCGATCGAGCGCCTGGCGACGGGCATCCTCGTTGAGCTTCACGTAGGACCTGATCTCACCCCCGACCACTGTCTTGAGGCCCGCTGCGATGTTGCCGCCGAGTCCTCGCGACCTGACCGTCAGCCCGAACACCTGCCCGAACGTCTTGGTCACGTGCGCGCCGGGGATGTGCTCGGTCGTCGTGACGATCATCGAATGCGACTGGACTGATGCAGCCATCGGTCCCCCTTCTAGATTCCGCTGAATGTGATGGCGCGATGATATCACGTTGATGTTGCGGATGCAACGCCTCGAACGCCGAGGCGGATCGCGCGTCAGTCTTCGGACTGGAGATAGGCGAGGACCGCCAGCACGCGCCGGTGATCGGTGGCGGTCTGCGGCAGGTCGAGCTTCGAGAGGATGCTCTGGACGTGCTTCTCGACGGCGCCGACGCTCAGCACGAGCGCCGCGGCGATGCCGGCGTTCGAGCGACCCTCGGCCATCAGCGCGAGCACCTCGTGCTCGCGCGGCGTCAACCGCTCGATCGGCCCCTCGCGGCGGCGCGAGAACAGCTGCGCGACGACCTCGGGGTCGAGTGCCGTGCCGCCGCCGGCCACGCGCCTCACCGCCTCGATGAAGTCGGCCACGTGCATCACCCGATCCTTCAGCAGGTAGCCGATCCCGCCCCGCCGATCGGCGAGCAACTCGGTCGCATACGTCTGCTCGACGTACTGCGAGACGACGAGCACGGCCGTGCCCGGCAGGCGGCGCCGGACCTCGAGCGCGGCCCGCAGGCCCTCGTCCCGGTAACCCGGAGGCAGGCGGATGTCGACGATCGCGAGGTCGGGCTCCCGGGCCACGACCTCGCGGATCAGCGACTCCCCGTCTCCAACGGCGGCCACCACGTCGATCCCGTTGTCGCGCAGCAGCCGCGTCAGCCCATCGCGCAGGAGCGCGAGGTCCTCGGCGATGATCACGCGCACGGCAGCTCAGCGTAGACCGTGGTCGGCCCGCCCGTGGGGCTGCTCACGGTCATGGTCCCGTCGAGCGCCTCGACCCGCCGGCGAAGTCCGACCAGCCCGCTGCCGGTCGGATCGGCTCCCCCCACTCCGTCGTCTCTGATCTCTACCTCGAGCCGATGGCCGACGCGTGCGATGCGGATGTCCACCCAGTCGGCGCGGGCGTGCTTGGCCGCGTTCGCCAGCGCCTCGGCCGCGACGAAGTAGGCAGCGCTCTCGACCGTCGCCGGGGGCCGCTGCGGCACGTCGACGGACAGCGACACGTGCAGCGGCGTGGCGTTGGCGAGCGCCTGCAGGGCGGCCTCGAGCCCGCGGTCGGTCAGCACCGGTGGGTGGATCCCCCGCGCCAGGTCGCGCAGCTCGCGCAGCGCCTGCTCGGCGCCTGCGCGCGCCTCGGCGAGCAGCTCGCCGGCGCGCTCGGGATCCTCGGCCAGCTTCTGCTCGGCCATCCCGATGCTCATCCCAAGCGCAACCAGCCGCGCCTGCGCGCCGTCGTGCAGGTCGCGCTCGATCCGCCGCAGCTCCGAGTCCTGGAGGTCGACCGCGCCCGCGCGGCTGCTCTGGAGCGTCTCGATCCGTTGCGCCATCTCGGCGTTTCGCGGAGCGGCGAGCAGGACCGTGCCCGCGTACGCGGCGACGAACGTGCCAAGCCCGAGCAGCGTCCAGACCGGCCAGAAGTAGCCGGGCATCGTGACCCACCAGATCGCGAACGTGAACAGCCACACGATCGCCGCGATGCCGGTGCTCGACGCCAGCCCGCGGCTGCCCCGGAACCGTCTGACCAGCTCGGGCCGCTCGGCGAGCTCGACGACCCACGCGTGGATACCGAGCACCGTCGCCAGCGGCATCGCCACCCAGATCGGCCAGAAGTAGCCAAGCGACGTAACCGCCCAGATCGCTACGAGAAGCATCACCAGCGCCGAATCGACGAACGCATGCACGGTCAGCGAGCGCCGCCGCGCCACCGCGCGTCCCGGGTCCACCGCCGCCGACGGCGCCGCGAGCGGCGCCATCGCCTGGCCGCGCAGGAGCCCGGTCGCCAGCGGCTGGAACGCCCCGCCGATCGGGTTGGCAGCCGCCACCGCCAGCGGCAGCACGATCACTCCGAACGGGACCAACGCCAGCGCCTGCAAGAACGTGTGCGGGCGCCAGAAGCCGAGCTGATATCCCCCGTGCACGAACGGGATCCACAGCGGCGCGACGATCGCGCCGAGCGCGGCCACCAGCACGCTGAGGAGGACGACCGCGACCGGGAAGCCCACGAACCAGCGCAGCCACAGGTACGCCTGGGCGCGCCAGAAGTCGGGCCCGAACCACGCCCGGAGCCGTGCTCGCCAGCCGGCGCTGGGCGCCGGCAGTGCCGGCGCCCGGGCGTCGACCCCGAGCAGCGAGCGGGCGATCGCGGCCTCGGCCGCCGCGAACGCCCGAGTCATGAACGCGACCACCAGCAACATCGGGATCACCAGCGGCGTCACGACGAGGCCGACCGTCACGCTCCAGCCGGTGACCAGCGCGGTGAACCAGAGCGTCCCGAGCGGGATCCCGAGCAGGAGGTAGACGAGGCGCCGGTAGGTGACCGGGTCGGCCATGGTTCTGATCAGTGCAGTCATTTCAGACCACCTCCGGCGCGCCCTTGCGTGTCACATCGGGCGCGCCCTTGCGTGCAACCTCCGGCCCGCTCAGGCGAGCCGCCGCCCTGCTGCGGTCGAGGAACCTCGGCAGGTACCAGTTCCACTCGCCCAGCACCTTCATCGTCGCCGGCAGCAGGACCCCCCTGATCAGGGTCGCGTCGATCAGCACCGCCACGGCCAGGCCGACGCCCATCTGCTTGATGTCGAGCGTAGGCAGCCACGCGAAGATCGCGAACACTGCCACCATCACCGCGGCCGCGAAGGTCGTCGTGCCGGCGGTCGAGCTGATGCCGCGCGCGACCGCGTCCGCCGTCGCGAGGCCCCCGTCGCGCAGCTCCTTGATGCGGCTGACGATGAACACGTGGTAGTCCATCGACAGGCCGAACAGGATCACGAACAGGAACAGCGGCAGCCAGGTGACGACGGCGCCGTTGGAGTGGAAGCCCAGCAGCGACTGCAGGTGGCCGTACTGGAAGATCCACACGAGCACGCCGTAGGCGGCACCGACCGACAGCAGGTTCAGCACGATCGATGTCAGCGGGATGATCAGCGAGCGGAATGTCATCAGCAGCAGCAGGAACGCGAGGCCGAGCACGAACGCGAACACGAGCGGGAACCGGGCCTTGATCAGCGCATTGAAGTCGTGCGTTCCGGCGGTCTGGCCGGTGACGGCATATTCGGCACCCTGCAGGCGCCCGATGCTCGCGGGCAGTACCCGGTCGCGGAGCGTCGCGAGCGCCGCCATCGACGCATTGTCGCTCCCGTTGCCGATCAGCGGCACCTGGATCTGCGCCCCGGTGCCCTGCCGGTTGATCGTCGTCTGGATCGGCTGCCTGGCCTCGCCGCTGGCGAGCGCCAGCCGCGTGAAGTCGTCAAACGCCGCGCGCGCCCGCGGCGAGGACAGCTCCGGCGCCCGGACCGCGACGACGGCCGGTGCCGGCGTCCCCGGGAACGCCTTCTGGATCTTCTCGTAGGTGACGACGGCCGGGATGCTGCGCGGCAGGTCGCCCACGCCCAGCAGCGTCGTGTGCATCCCCAGCGCCGGCAGCGCGAGCACGACCAGCAGTCCGGTGCACGCCACCGCAGCGGGAACCGGGAAGCGCATGACCGGCGCCAGCACGGCATTCCACGCGCGCGAATGCGGGCGCACGCGCCGAACGCGGAGCTTCTCGACCTTGTCGCCGAGGCGGCTCAGCAGGGCTGGAAGCACGGTCAGCGACCCGACCATCGCGATCGCAACCACGACCATCGCGCCGATCCCCATCGACTCGAGCGTCGCATCGCCGGTCAGCAGCATGCCCGCCATCGCGATCATCACCGTCAGGCCCGAGACGAGCACGGCGCGCCCGGAGGTCGCGGCGGCTCGCTCGAGCGCCACGCGATGAGGTGCCCCCTTCTGGCGCTCCTCCCGCTCGCGCTTGAGGTAGAACAGCGAGTAGTCGACCCCGACCGCCATCCCCATCAGCAGCATCACCGAGGTGGTCGGCCCAGCGGCGTGCACCAGATGGCTCGTGAGCGCCGCCAGCCCGCCCGCTCCGAGCACCGCCGAGAAGGCGAGCAGCACCGGCACGCCGGCCGCGACGACCGCGCCGAACGCCGCCAGCAGGATCAGGAAGGTGATCGGCAGTGACAGCGTCTCGGCCTTGCTGACGCCGTTGTCGATCGAGGCGTTGAGCTCATGGGCGCCGCTGGCGTCACCGAACTCCGCGACCGTGAACCGGGTCGTCGACCGCTGTAGCGCGGCGACCGCGTTCAGCAGCGGCTGCACGCGGTCGGGAGCGGCATCGGCGCTGCCCTTCATGTCGAACTCGATCAGGGCCGAGTGCCCGTCCTTCGAGATCTGGCCGTGATTGCCCGCGGCCAGCGGCGAGCGGAGCGAGTCGATCCGCTGGAACTGACCGAGCCTCGCGACCACCCGCCGGATCTCGGATCGGAACCCCGGGTCGGCGACGGTCTCGTGCCGGCTCTGGACCAGCACGCTCTCACTCGCGTGGTTGTGGAACCCGGCCTGGTTGAGCAGCGTCTGGGCACGAGCGGACTGACCTGTCGACTGCTGTGCATCGGTGAGGTTGACCGTGCCGGCGAGGTTGCCGGCGATCACGGCGCATACGACCAGCGCCAGCCAGCCGAAGGTCGCCGTCTTCCAGTGCGCTGCGCTCCACCGCCCAGCACGGTGTGCGATGTTCATTCGAGCCCTCCTGTCGTTGTAAGAGATCACGACTGAAGGGTCGAACGAGGCCGCCTGCGCGCCAATGGGGGGCGCAGGCGTCAGGGAGTAGGGCTACCTGGCGTCTGCGTCACGAAGTTGGCACGAACGTGTCTTGTTCCCGCACAGGGGCCTCTGCCAACCTGGGCACCCGTGGCAGAAGGTTGGCGATTTACCTCCCCCGGGCGGAGGGAAAACGCCAAGCTTCGAGTCGGGCGGCTCGCGGCGAGGCAGCGCGGAAGGGTGACGCAGGCGCAGCTGCAAGCGCTCGGCGTCACCTCCGCCAACGTCAGCAGGTGGACGCATGCGGGTTACCTGTATCGCGAGCTTCCGACCGTCTACGCCGTGGGGCACCCGGGGGCCAGCGACGAGTCCGCTCTGTTCGCAGCGATCCTCTACGCCGGGCCTGGCGCCGGGCTGTGCGGGTTGTCGGCCGCTGTGTGGCGCGGCCTCGTGAAGTGGCGCACTCCGCCGGCGATCGAGCTCGCCACACCCCGTCGCTGCCGCTCCCTGGCCACAGACGACCGGGGCAACGGTCTCGGTCAGGCGATCGTGGTCCACGACCGAAGGCGGTTCCGCCGCTCGACGCACCACGGAATCCCGACCGTCCCGATCTCCCAGATCGTCCTGGACCTGGCCGCCTCGGGAGATCTGCAGCTGGTTCGATTCGCACTCGCGCAGCTTGACTTCATGCGGATTCTGAACGTGCCGGAGCTGGCGCGCGCCTGTGGGCAGGGCCGCCCCGGCACGTCGGTGCTGCGCGAGGCGCTCAGCAATCAACAGCCGCTGCTCGCTCGGACGCGAAGCCCGTTCGAAGTCCGGCTGATCCGGGTTTGCGAGCTGACCGGGATTCCCCTTCCGGAGATCAACGCGAAGATCGGCACGATGACCGTCGACGCGCTCTGGCGGGACGAGATGCTCGTCGTGGAATGCGACGGCAAGGACAACCACGAAACGTGGGCCCAGCGCCGCCGCGACAGCGCCCAAGATGTGGCTCTCAGGCGCCTCGGGTTCCTGCCGATTCGCTACACGAGCGACGCGCTCGACGACGCTTGGGCGGTCCACGCCGACCTGACGGCGCAGCTCGAGGAGCGACGCGGGCGCCGCGCCCTCCATCCTGGGTGACGCCCCCGGGTCAGAACCAGGTCGCGTTCCAGGGCGGCGCCGGGGTCGAGAACATCAGGTCGACGAGCGCCGCCGCGCCCGGCGTCCGCTCGACCACGACTCCCGCGGCGAGCAGCTCGGTGAGCCTGAAGCCGCCCAGATAGATCGAGGCGAGCGCCGCCTGGGGCAACTCGAGGTCCGCGGCACGGGCGCCCTCGCGCTCGCATGCGACCACCATGCCGTCGGCCTCGAGCCGGTAGCGGCCGGCCGCAAAACCGCCGGCATGCGGGTCGCGCACCTCGAGCACGACCTCGCCGGGCACCGCGTACCGCCGCGCGCACAGCGCGGCGGGAACGTCCAGCAACCGCAGCCACAGGAAATCGACCAGCTTCGTCGTCACCAGCGTGCGCGCGTCGCGGAGCAGCCAGCGGACGGGCTCGGCGATCGGCCGTTCGGACACCGTCACCTCGTCGGCGCCGTCGATCCCGCACAGGTACGCCCACAGATCCCGATACGCGGCGTCGCCGGCGCTGACGAGCCCCCACACCTGCACGCGCTTGCGCGGCGGGATCAGGTTCGGCTCGCCGCTCGCAGACCAGGCGAGCAGGCCGTCGAGCCCGGCCTCGCCCTCGTGCACGAGCCAGTGGTGCGGCAGCTCGTCGGGCACCGGGAAGCCGTCAAGCCCCAGCCGCCGGCTCCACCAGTCAGCGGAGCGGTTCATCTGCCCGGCTGACATCCGCCTCGCGGCGTCGAACACTGCGGGCGCGACGCGGCCGAACTCCTCGCGTTCGAGCTCGCGCACGCCTGCCACCTCCCCAGCCACGACGGCGCCCTCGAGCGTGCGCCGGAACTCGTACGTCGCCGACAGCGTCGCCGGCGCGAACCCGAAGCGCCCGTAGATCGGCCACTCGGCCGCGATCAGCGCGCTGATCGCATCACCGCGCTCGCGCGCGGCGCGCAGCGATGCCTCGAGCATCAGTCGCATCAGCCCGCGGCGGCGATGGGTCGCGGCGACGGTCACGTTCGTGACCGCGTCGACCGGGAGCTCGAGGGTCGGGGACCACGCACCCGGAACGGTCAGCGCCCGCGCCTCGGTTCGCAGCGTGCCGACGAAACGGCCGCGATCGACGAGCCCCCACGTCCGCTCCGGATCCCACCGGCGCGTGAACGACTGGCTGTCCCGGACCACCGACGGCGCATCCGGGTCCGTCAGGAACGTCGCGGCCATCGACCTGACCCACGCGCCGGCGGCGTCGGCGGGAACCGGGTTCACGAGTTCAGGAGCCGATGCGACGGTGCCGGGCATCGCGCCCGATCATCGCAGCAGCCGTTCGGTGTCGGCGTCCGGCGTCCCGCCGAAGAACGCCTCGAGCACCTCGAGGAAAGGCCGCTCCCCTGGCGCGGCGCGCGCGAACAGCGTCATCGACGAACGGAGCTTGAGCGCGTCGAGCCCTCCGAAGATCTCGGCCGCGCTGCGATCCTGGTGCTCCAGGAGCTCCTCGACACAAGCCCGCAGCCGCGACCCCAGAACCGGATGCACGAGGTACGCGCGCGCCTCCGCGATCGACGCGATCGCGTACCGGCGCGAGGTCGCGCTCTGCCCCAGGCCCGCGACCTGCGGGAAGATGAACCACATCCAATGGCTGCGCTTGTGCCCCGCGCGCAGCTCGGCCAGAGCGGTCTCGTACACCGACCCGGCCTGCGCGTCGACGAACCGCGCGAGCTTGTGCGGATCGGTCAGGAGCCGATCCCCGTGATCGGATGGGCGCGGACGGCGAGCCGGAAGGTGGCCGCGTCGCCGTACGGGAACACCTGGCCGGTCTCGTCGACGAGCCAGTACCCACCCCCGTCGGCGGTCCTGGCGAGCCCGACGATCGGCGTCGTCGCGGGCGGCGGCGCCTGGCTGAACGTCGGGGCCCCGCCGAGGCTGACGACCTGCCCGGCGATCGTGTACACCCACACGCCGTGCCCGCGGGCGGCGACGATTCCCCGCACCCGGGCGGAGACCGTGGCGGCGGGAAGCTGCGGCGCGTCCCCGAACGAGTACACCTGGCCGGCGAGCGTCACCAACCAGTAGCCGCGGCCATCGGGCGTGGCGGCCATGCCCGCGATCGGCGAGCTCAACCCGTGCCTGGGCGAGCCGTACCAGGGCGCGCCGCCGACCGCCCACACGTTGCCGGCGGCGGTGAACAGCCACGCCCCGCGTCGCGCCGCCACGATCCCACGGACCGGGTAGCCGTACCTGTGGAAGCGGATCAGCCCGGCATTCCCGTAGGCGAACACGCGGCCGCTCGTGTCGACGAGCCAGTAGCCGTGGCGGCTGGGTGTGGCCGCGAACCCGGTGATCGTCGACTCGCGTGCGCGCAGCGCCGACCCGAACCACTGAGCCCCGGGGCTCTGCATGACGTTGCCGTAGTAGGTCATCAGCCAGTAGCCCGCGGTCGGAGCCGCCTGCACGACCGCGGATGCCGCGGACACCACGGGCTTGCCGGTGCCGCCCGCGTTCGCTGCGGCCTCGATCACGCGGATCGTGTGGCCGACATCACCCGCGGTCACCGTGTAGCTCGCCGTCTGGGCACCCGCGATCGAGCTGCAGGCACCGCCGCTCGCGTTGCAGTCCTGCCACTGGTAGCCGTACCTGGTCGGGGAGCCCGACCAGGTCGCCAGCCCTGCCGTCAGCGGCTGCGCCAGCAGCGGCGCGCCCGAGATCACGGGCGGCGCGCTCGCCGCCGGCGGCGCCACGACCGGCGCTGGCGGGCTCGGTTGCGTCAGCGCCGGGGGCGGTGGTGGTGGTGGTGCGGCGGCCCCGGCCGTGCCGGCGGCGGCGAGGGTCGCGTCGACCGCGTTCTCGTCGATGTTGATCGTCGCGCCGCCGTAGGTGACGTTCCCCGGCGAGGCGTACTGGTGCATCCGCTCGCCTACCCACTCGGTGCTCGGGACGACCGCGTCGTCGGTGGTCGCGACGCCGTTCCAGTTGGCGATCCACAGCTCGTCGGGCTCGGCGAACGGGCTCCCCAGCTCGCTCACGAGGTCCGCGATCCCCGACCCCTCGCTCGAGTAGACCCCCGACCGGTAGCCGGCCGCATGCAGCTGCGCCGTCCAGGCGCCGAGGAACGCCAGCACGGCGGGCGTGTTCGCCGAGTTGCGCGAGTACGCCTCCATGTCGACGACGATCGGGTTGCCAGTCCCGATCCCGAGCGCCTGCGCCTGGGCGACGGCGTCGACCGCCGCCGCCGCGCCCTCGGTCGCGGCGCTGGCCGACGTGATCGGGGCACAGCCGCAGCTGTTGCCGGGCGCCTGCAGGCCCACGTAGATCGGGATCAGGTGCCACCCGGCCGCGGACTCGGCGCTGACCCACGCGGCGCTCAGGTTCGGCTGCGCGCAGGCCATGTTGGCGCCGCCGATGTAGATCCCGATCGCACCGAACGGCGAGCTCCCCCAGTCGCCCATCACCGCCGGGCTGGGCGTCGAGCAGGCATCGAAGCCAAGTCCGGAGAAAGCCTCCCCGGGCCTCGCCGGCACCCCGGCCGGCGAGGCCAGCATCACCCGCTCCCGGGCAGCTCGACCGGCGGTCGCGAGCCGCACGGCCGCCGGCCGGCGCAGCGCCGCCCGAGCGTACGGCGCCAGCGATGCGACGCCGAGCGCGCGGCTGACCGTCGCCCGATCGCGTCCCCAGGTCGCCAGCACGGTGACCCGCGCCGCCCGGTCGCTCAGGACCGCAGCGTGGCCGGCGTCGATCCCCGCGGGCAGCGAGCGTCCGGGGACGACCAGGATCGCCTCGGTCCGGCCGGCGGCGACCGGCGGGCAGCGCTCGTCCGCGCCGGGGTCGCCGAGGTACACCGCATGCCGATCGAAGCGCACGCACGTCGCGGGGCGCGCCCCGAGGTCGAACACCGGCCAGCTCGCCGGTACCCTGAGCACGAGCCCGTGGTAGCGGACGGCCTTCGTGGCCGCGCCGGCGCGCGCCGCCGCGAGGACCGGCGGCGATCCGATCAGGGCCGCTGCGGTCACGACCAGCGGTATCAGCATTCGAATGAGCGTGGGTCGGCGCACCTGAGATCTCGCCGATTGCGTTCGACGGTCGGAGCTACGCTCCTCTCGCCTCCAGACACCCAGGCCGCGCCGGAGTTGCGCACGGTCGGGGTGCTTCAGCCGGTCGGCCCGACCTCGACTCGGGTCGCGTGGACGGAGATCCCGCACCGCGCCTCGTAGGCCTCGAGGAACTTCAGCCACAGCTCGCTGCGGGTCGGGAACGGCGCGACCGCGTGCGCGAGCGTCGTCAACGGCACCCCGGCGACGATCGCGACCGTCGCCGCCTGGAGCATCTCCGCGACCTCGGGCCCCGTGAACGTGGCCCCGACGAGCACGTCCCGCTCGCTGTCGACCACGAACCGGCTGCTGCCGGGCGCGCCATGGCCGAAGAAGGCGCCGCCGGCGTTGGCGCCCGTTTCCACGTCGATCTCGACCGCCGCGAGACCGCGCTCGCATGCCTGCGCCAGCGTCAGCCCGGCGGCGGCGATCTGCGGTTCGGTGAAGATCACCCGCGGGATGCCCAGCGCTTCCGCAGTCGCGCTCGCGTCCTCGCCGAGGATCCGATCGGCGGCGATCCGCCCCTGGTACTTCCCCGCGTGGGTCAGCAGCGCGCGGCCGTTGACGTCGCCGATCGCGTACAGCCACGGGTGGCCCGGAACGCGCATCCCGTCGTCGACCTCCACGTTGCGAGCGGGCTCGAGCCCGATCGTCTCGAGGCCGAGATGCGCCGTGTGAGGGATGCGCCCGATCGCGACGAGCAGCGCGTCGCCCGTGACCGAGCGGCCGTCCTCGAGCGCGACCGTGACCTCGCCGCCGGCGCGGCGGACCTCGGCCGCCCTCGTCCCGACGAGAACCTCCACCCCGGCCTTGCGAAGCTCCACGGCCAGCAGCTCGCCGGCGAACGGCTCCTCGCGCGCGATCAGCCGTTCGAGCGCCTCGATCACCGTCACCTGCGAACCGAGCGAGGCCCATGCGGCCGCCATCTCGACGCCGACCACGCCCCCGCCGAGCACCAGCAGCCGCGGCGGCACCCGCTGGGCGGTCGTGATCTCGCGGTTGGACCACGCGTGGGCCCCGGCCAGCCCGGGGATCGGCGGCACCAGCGGGCCGCTCCCGACCGCCAGCACGACCGCCTCGCGCGCGAGCAGCAGCTGCTCGCCGACGCGCACCCGACGCTCGCCCGCGAGCCGCGCCGGCCCGCGGATCAGCTCGATCCCGCGGTCCTCGAGCCACCCGAGCTGACCCGTGTCGTCGAGGTCCGAGATCACCTCGTTGCGGCGTTCGAGCACGCGTGCGACGTCGAGCGGGCCGGCGGCGGCCTCGGCCGCGCCCGGGATCCGGCGCGCCTCGCGCAGCGCCTGCGCCGGGCGCAGCAGCGCCTTCGACGGCATGCACGCATAGAACGAGCATTCGCCGCCGACCAGCTCGCGCTCGACGATCGCGACCGATTTGGCGCTGCGCTCGCGGATGCGACCGGCGGCGACCTCGCCGGCGGGCCCGGCGCCGACCACGACCACGTCGAATGCGCGCTCCACCTGGGCCGGCAGCTTAGCGACGCGAGGGCGCCGTAGCACCCGGGCAGTGGGCGCCGCCCTGCTTCCCTGATAATCCTTTGCCCCACTCCTCCACTGCCACCGAATCCGGACCCACGATGACCACGCAAGCTGCCTCCACGCCGCCGGCGGCGCGACGGACGGGCACCCCGCCGCTCGGCGCGACCATGCGCCGCGACCGCTGGTGGCTCCAGCCCGTGCTGATCGCCACCGGCCTGACGCTGTTCGGGATCTACTCGATCGTCGTCGCGGCGCTGAACACCGACTACGACTACCTGAAAGGCGGCGCCCGCTACCTGTCGCCGTTCTACTCGCCCGACCTCCGCAGCCTGTTCGGGCTGCACATCCCGTTCACGTATGCGTTCTTCGTGATCTGGGCTCCGCTCGGGCTGCGCACCACGTGTTACTACTACCGCAAGGCGTACTACCGGTCGTTCTTCCTGATGCCGCCGGCGTGTGCGGTGGCCGGGCGCCCGCGGGCCGCCGGTCGCTACACGGGCGAGTCGCGGCTGCCGTTCATCCTCCAGAACGTCCACCGCTTCTTCTTCTACTTCGCGACGATCGTGCTCGGATTCCTGTGGTACGACGCGATCCGAGCGTTCTTCTACCACACGCCGACGGGCACCCGCTTCGGGATCGGCCTCGGCGGCGTCGTGATGGTCGTCAACGTCGTGCTGCTGTCGGCGTTCACTTTCGGCTGCAACTCGTTCCGCCACCTGATCGGCGGCCGGCTCGACTGCTTCACGTGCTCGGCCTCGGCTCGGGCGCGGCACGGCGCCTGGAAGAAGGTGTCGGTGCTCAACGGCCACCACCAGCTGTACGCATGGCTGAGCCTGATCAGCGTCGGCGTGACCGACCTGTACATCCGCCTCGCCTGCGCCGGAGTGTTCACGGACCCCCACCACATCTTCTGATGAGCGCCGAGCGACACGAATACGACGTGATCGTGCTCGGCACGGGCGGCTCCGGGCTGCGGGCGGCGATCGCGGCCGCCGAGGCCGGTGCGCGCACCGCCGTCGTCTGCAAATGCCTGCTCGGCAAGGCGCACACGGTGATGGCCGAGGGCGGCGTCGCGGCGTCGCTCGGCAACGTCGATCCGGCCGACGGCTGGGAGACGCACTTCCAGGACACGATGTTCGGCGGCAAGTACCTGAACAACTGGCGGATGGCGGAGCTGCACGCGCGGGAGGCGCCCGACCGGGTGCAGGAGCTCGAGCGCTGGGGAGCGGTGTTCGACCGCACCCCGGAGCGGAAGATGTCCCAGCGCGCGTTCGGCGGCCATACCTACCGGCGGCTCGTGCACATCGGCGACCGCACCGGGCTCGAGCTGATCCGCACGTTGCAGGACAAGGCCGTCCACAGCGGCATCGACGTGTTCATGGAGACGATCGTCACCCGACTGGTCAAGGACGGAGACCGCGTCACCGGCATGTTCGGCTATCACTACGCGACCGGCGCGCAGGTCGCCTTCGCGTGCCGATCGCTGGTGCTCGCGACCGGCGGCGGCGGGCGGATCTGGCGAGTCACCTCCAACTCGCAGGACTGCACCGCCGACGGCCATGCGCTCGCCTACGAGGCCGGCGCCGACATGGTCGACATGGAGTTCGTCCAGTTTCACCCGACCGGGATGGTGTGGCCGCCGGGCGTGGCCGGGCTGCTGGTCACCGAGGCGGTCCGCGGCGAGGGCGGGATCCTGCGCAACTCCGAGGGCGAGCGGTTCATGGAGCGCTACGACCCCAAGCGGATGGAGCTGTCGACCCGCGACGTCGTCGCCCGCTCGATCTACACCGAGGTCAAGGAGGGTCGCGGCTCACCCCACGGAGGCGTGTTCCTCGACGTCTCGCACCTCGATCCCGCGTACGTCAAGATGCGGCTGCCGAGCATGTACGACCAGTTCTACGAGCTCGCCGGCGTCGACATCACGAAGGGGCCGATGGAGATCGGCCCCACCTGCCACTACTTCATGGGCGGGATCCGGGTCGATGCGGAGACCGGCCAGACGATCGTTCCCGGCCTGTTCGCAACCGGCGAGTGCTCGGGCGGCATGAACGGCGCCAACCGGCTCGGCGGCAACTCGCTGTCGGACCTGCTCGTGTTCGGCCGTCGCGCCGGGACGAGTGCCGCGCAGGCGGCGAGCGACGCGCCGGCGCCGCGGTTGCCCGAGGCCGAGCTCGCGCTCGCCGCCGCGGAGCTGGGCGGCTTCCTGACCGGCGACGGCCTGACCGGCCCCGCCGAGGATCCGTACAGGCTCCACCGCGAGCTGCAGACGGTGATGGGCGACGGCGTCGGGATCTTCCGCGACGAGGCGGGCCTCGAGACCGCGATCGGGCGCCTCCACGAGCTCGAGGCGCGCGCCGCGAACCTTCGTGCCCCGTCCGCCCGGCTCGACTACAACCCCGGCTGGCGACTCTGCCGCGAGGTCCGCAACATGATCACCGTCTCGCTCCAGATCGCGCGGGCCGCGCTGATGCGCGCCGAGAGCCGCGGCGCCCACAGCCGCCTCGACCACCCTCGCTACGACGACTACTGGTCGGAGCACAACATCCTGATCTGCGGCGACGGCGGCGAGATGACGCTCGAGGCGCGCCCCGTCGTCACGAGCGACGAGCTCACCGAGCTCGTCGAAGCGCGACAGGAGGCCGAGCGCGTATGAGCACCGACGGCGCGCAGACTCCGATCGCGGACCAGACCGGCGAGGCAACGACCCGCACCCTGCACATCTGGCGCGGCGACCTCACCGACGGCGGCCTCGTCGAGTTCGAGGTCGAGACAGCACCCGGGATGGTCGTGCTGGACGCCGTGCTCGAGGTCCAGCGCAGCCAGGCCCCGGACCTCGCCGTCCGGTGGAACTGCAAGGCGGCCAAGTGCGGCTCGTGCAGCGCCGAGGTCAACGGCCGCCCGTCGCTGATGTGCAAGACGCGGCTCGACCACCTTCCGGAGGGCGAGCCGATCACGGTCGAGCCGCTGCACGCGTTCCCGGTGATCCGGGACCTCGTCACCGACGTCTCCTGGAACTACGAGGTCAACAAGAAGATCGCGCCGTTCACGCCCAAGCCGGACGCCGACTGGCTGATCGGTCAGGAGGATGCCGACCGGATGAGCGAGTTCCGCAAGTGCATCGAGTGCTTCATGTGCCAGGACGTCTGCCACATCCTGCGCAACCATCGAATGCACGACCGCTACTTCGGGCCGCGCTTCCTGATCCGCCTGGCGAGCCTCGAGATGCACCCGCTGGACGATCTGGACCGGATCGACCAGATCTCCGGGGAGGCCGGAATCGCCCTCTGCAACATCACCAAGTGCTGCACCGAGGTCTGCCCGGAAGGGATCCACATCACCGACAACGCGATCATTCCGCTGAAGGAGCGGGTCGTGGATCGCCGCTTCGACCCGCTGTTCCGACTGCTGCACCGGCGCCCTCGTTAGATTTCACGCGCCAACCGCCAACCTTGGCTCCGCGGCTGCGTTGTTTGAGGCAACAGTGCTCGTGGAAGGCTAGGTTTGCGATGCAACGAACGACCCAC
The DNA here is from genome assembly GCA_027315255.1 of Solirubrobacterales bacterium. Lineage (GTDB taxonomy): Bacteria > Actinomycetota > Thermoleophilia > Solirubrobacterales > Solirubrobacteraceae > Palsa-465. Next base: position 35,302 of record DAHUYL010000019.1, read on the forward strand.
GGTAGGTCGGAGCCGGCGGTCGAGACGTGCGAGATGGACGTCGTGCGGGAGCGACGCAGGCAGCGCCGGCGCGACGCGCAGCTGCTGCGGAACCTGCCGCTCGCGCATGGGCTCGCGCGGCGGTACGCCGGTCTGTACGGAAGCGAGGACGAGCTTGCGACGATCGCCCGCGCAGGCCTGGCGCACGCGGTCGAGCAGTTCGACCCCGATGCGGGCCAGCCGTTCGCGGCGTTCGCCGAGCAGGCGATCGTCGCCGAGCTCGAGGAGCACGTCCGCGACACGAAGGCCTACCTCGAGGCCCGCAGGCGCACGATCCAGCGCGGCCAGGCGGCGGTCGCCCAGGGGCACTCGGTTGCCGAGGCGCTGGCGCGGCAGTCGCACGTGCATGAGCTGGCCGCAGCCCTCGGCTGCGGAGTCGCCGACGTCGTCGCAGGGTTGCTCGAGGCTGTCCGCCGCGATCCCGGCCTGCTCGCCGAGCGGCCGGCCGGCGCCCGGCCGGACGACCACGGCGCCCGCCCGGATCACCGCGCCGCCGGCTGACCGCCCCGCTCGGGCGGCGGGGGCGCCATCTGAGCGCGTACCCTCGGGTACGTGCTGCGGATTGGGATCGTGGGTCTCGGCCCGTGGGGGCTCTGCGCGCTCGAACGGCTGATCACAACCGCACGTTCGGGCCTCCTGGCCGGCGCCAGGCTCGACATCCACATCGCCGAGCCCGGCCCACCCGGCTCTGGCGTGTACGACCGCCGCCAGCCCGACTACCTGCTGCTCAACAACCCCTGCGGACAGCTGTCGCTGTACCCGTTCGAAGGCGACGGGGAGCAGCCACGGTACGCGGTCGGGCTGTACGACTGGGCGACCCGCTCCGGCTACCGCTGGGTCGGCGACGGCTGCGCGATCGACCCGTCCGGCGAGCCGATCGAGCGCCACCACTTCCTCCCGCGCCGGTTGATGGGCGAGTACCTCAACTGGTTCTTCAACACGCTGATCGAGGAGGCGCCGCCGACCATCAGTCTCACCCTGCATCCGCACGCGGCCGTCGACGTGATCGCGCGCGCCGACGGCACCGAGCTGATCTACCTGGACGACGGCGAGTGGCTCCTGGTCGATCACGTGATCATCACCTCCGGCCACACGGCCAACGAGGAGTCGCTCGAAGGCGTCCCGCACGTGCGCCAGCTGGCCGCCTATCCGGTCGATCGATACGTGACCGGCCTTGCCCCCGGAGCCAGGGTCGCGGTGTCGGGAATCGGGCTCGTCGGCGTCGACGTCGTGATCGCGCTGACGATCGGCGTCGGCGGACGCTTCGTCGAGGAGGGCGGCGGGTTGCGCTACGAGCGCAGCGGCCGCGAGCCGGTGCTGCACCTGTTCTCGCGCAGCGGCCTGCCGTTCACCGCGAAGCCCGTGACCGGCGTCGACCTCGCAGGCGTGTACGAACCCGTGATCGCAACCCCGGAGGCGTTCGCGGCGCTCACGTCCGGCCCGAACGGCGGCCGGCGCGAGGTCGACGTCAGGCGCGAGCTGCTGCCGATGCTGTTCGCCGAGATGGCCGTTCGCTACTACGCCCAGCGAGACTCCGACTCCGCGGCGACGGTGCGGGCGTGTGTGCGACCCTGCAGCAGGCGTGGGCGCACGACGAGTTCGACGCCGCGCGCGGAGCGCTGGCGGCGCGTTACGGCGAGTTCGACGCCGCCGAGCTGTTCTTCGGCCCGCCGATGAAGCACTCGTCGACCGAGGAGTACGAGCAGGCTGTCTACCGGATGCTCGCCGACGACCTGCGCGAAGCCGAGGTCGACGGCGGCCGCAGCCCGATCAAGGCCGCCTCCGAGGTGTTCCGGATCTTCCGCGATCCGATGCGCACCGTCGTCGAGAACAGCGGCCTGTCGCTCGACTCCTACCTCGACTTCAACGCTGATATCAGCTCCCGGATCAAGCGGCTCGTCGCCGGACCCCCGGCGCTGCGCAGCCGCCAGTTCCTGGCGCTGATGGACGCGGGCGTGCTGCGGATCCCGTTCGGCCCGGCCCCGGCGATCGGGCCGCGCCAGGAGCCCGGCCTGCTCGACCACGACGCCGCCCGGATCGGCTCGACGATGCTCGCCCACCCGTACGCGAGCGATGTCGACCTGGTGATCCGCGGCCATCTCGAGGACCCCCGCATCGAGGGTTCGGCCTCGCAGCTGCTGGGGCGGCTGTACGAGGAGGGGCGCATCAGCCAGCTGCGTTACGGCGCGGTCAGCGTCGGCAGCATCGACCTGACCCCGACCGGACATCCGATCGCGCTCGACGGCCGCCCGCAGGAACGCATCTGGATGTTCGGCGTGCTGACCGAGGGCGTACGCCACTTCACCCACTACCTGCCATCGCCCCGCAGCCGGATCCGCGCCTTCGAGGAGATCGGCGCGTGCGTCTCGGAGATCCTCCAGACCGAGGCTTGACCGGGGCGGGCGGCTTGTGGGCTCGCCCGCCCCGCCGACCCCGCCGACCGCCCCCGCCCGCCCAAACCCCGCCCGCCCAACCCCGCCCGCCCAACCCCGCCCGCCGACCGCCAGCCGACCGCCAGCCGACCGCCCGGCGACCGGGGCGAATCCACGCACATCAGCTGTGCGACGGCACACCTCTTTCCAGGGTCCGTTTCGCCCAACGGCGTGAGCCAGATTGCCGCTGATGTGACGTTGGGCGCTGTGAACGCCCGAAATCCCATCGGCCCAACGGGCGCGTGCGCCGTTGGGCAGTTCGGACCCTGGAAAACAGTGCGCCGGCCGTCACCGTGGGCCGCCCGGCAGATCCCAACCAGCGGCCGCCCGGGCCTGACAGTGCTCTGTCGGGTGGAGCGCTCGACGCCCATGGCCGCGGGGCGCGGGCGGCGCGGGGACGGGTCTGCCAACCCACGCACGACCCGAGTTGGGGCGCCACACGTCGTCGCAGGGTCCAGGCGCGCCCGAAGGCTACCTCCCCTCGGGTCGCCCCGATGGGACGGGGACGGGCTGTCCCGTCACCGGCGGGCGCGGCACGCCGCTATCCGGTCGGCGGCGACTCCCGTCCGCATGACCTTCGACGGACCGAGCCCGCCGCCGCCGCCGCCGCTGCCGCCGTCGTCGTCGTCGGGTGGGCGCATCCCGGCGACGGCGGCTCGGCGGTCCGCGGGACGGGCGTCGACGAGCCCACCCCGGCCGCCGACCGGCACAACCTCAACAGCACCCGCCCCGCGACCACACCCAGCGCACCCACCCCGCTATACGCAGCCGATCCGCACCACCCCAACCACAAACCCCGATGCTGTCGAGCTTACGCCGCTTCCACGAAAGCCTCCAGACCCGCCCGGGCTCTGCTCTGCGACACCGACACCATGCGGCTCCCCCCAACGCCGCGGATCGCACGCGCCCTGCAGACCCGCGAGTGTCGCCGCGCGCTCGCCGTCGCATCGCAGCCGCCGGACGATCGCGCTCAACCCGACAGAGCACTGCCAAGGGCCCGTAGGAGATCTACCTAACCCTGACGAGCCGCGGCCGCCAGCGCCTGGTCTAGATCCTCGATCAGGTCGTCGGGGTGCTCGAGCCCGATCGACAGCCGCACCATGTCGTGGGTGATGCCGACGTGCTCCAGCTCGGCCGGGCGCAGCTGCCGGTG
>DAHUYL010000021.1 GCA_027315255.1 Solirubrobacterales bacterium
GTCGGTCGCTCGCCGGCGAGCATCAAGCGGATGAACTTCGGGATCACGGCGGCGTAGCCCGATGCCGGATCCTGACGCTCGCCGAAGACGTTGAAGTAGCGAAGCGCGACGGTCTCGAGCCCGAACACGCGGTTGGCGACCAGCACGTAGCGCTCTGCGGCGAGCTTTGCGACTGCGTACGGGGCCATCGGCGAGACGGGCTGGTCCTCCTGGCGCGGCATCCCCGGGAGGTCACCGTAGACGGAGCTGGAGGAAGCGAACACGAGCCGGCGGACACCGTGATCGCGCGCCGCGAGGATCACGTTCAAGGTTCCCTCGACGTTGACCGCGTTCGAGGTCAGCGGGTCCTGGATCGACCGCGGCACGGACGGCAGCGCCCCCTCGTGGTAGACCACCTCGATGCCCCTCGTCGCCGTCGAGACCCGTTCGAACGATCGCAGGTCCCCCTCGACCAGCTCCACCTCGGCGGCGTCCAGGTTGGATCGGTGGCCGGTCGAGAAGTTGTCGAGCACACGAACCTCGTGCCCCTCGCTGAGAAGCGCGTAGACGAGGTTCGAGCCGATGAACCCGGCGCCTCCGGTGACGAGTACCTTCACTGATGGTCCTCCTCGGTGCTTGGTTTGCCGTGGCCAGCAGCCGCAAGCGCCGCCAACGTGACCTCCATAGTGTCAAGCGGATCCGGACCCGGCGCCGCCAGTCCCGCAAGGCGCTCCCGGAGTGCGACGAACTGGGCTCTGTGACCCTTGTCCTGCGCGCGGTCACGCCGCGTTCTCGGACGCCCGCTGCCATGCAGCTCGAGCGCCCGGAAGTCGTGCAGGAGCGCCGACCGACCGGCGCAGTGGGCCTCGACCAGCTCCTTCGGGACGCTGGCCGCCGACTCCGAGCCGTAGACGATGCTCGCCACCGAGTCGCCCGGGAACGTGAGCGTGATCACGAACCGCTGCGCCTCCGCGAGGCGCTCACCGCGCGCCGGCACCACAGCTGAGACGGCTTCGGGGAGCGCGTCGAGGAACCAGCACGCGAAGTCGACGAAGTGGCAGCCCTCTCCGAGCAGCCGACCGCCGCCGTCATCGGGGTCGGTCAGCCAGTGTCCCTCGGCCAGACGGCCGGCCGACACTCGATAGAGAAGCTCGATCGGCTGATCGGCTCCGACCACGTGGTCGCGCATCTCGAGCGCGAGCGGGGCGTAACGGCGGTTGAAGCCGACCTGGAGCACGCCATCGCCCCGCGCATCCCGAAGCAGCTCGAGCTCTTCATGGCTGAGCGCGGGCGGCTTCTCGACGAAGACCGCCCTGCCGGCGTGCAGTGCCTGTGCCGCGTAGCCGGCGTGGGTGGCGTGTCGCGAGGCGACGCAGACGACGTCGAGATCGGTCGCGGCCAGCAGCTCATCGGGCGTCAGCGCACGCTCGAATCCGAACCGCTGCACTGCGCCGGCGGCCGACAAGCCGCCGGCGCTGGCGACCGCCCCGAGGCTGAAGCCGGCGGCGCTGAGCGCGGGGATCAAGACCCGCTGCGCGAAGCTGCCCGCTCCGATCAGCCCGGCAACGGGCGTCGCGCCGGGTGCCACACGACCGCGCGGGGGCTCGCCAGGAGCCCGGGCCGGGCGAGCTGCCGGCGCGTACGCAGCGTACGTGAGCACCTGCCCGAGCGGCGAGGCCGAGCTCGAGAGGAGCTGCTCGTACGCCTCGGCGGCTCGCTCGATCGGGATCCGAGCGGTGATCAGGTCGGCGACTGCGATCCGACCGTTTGCGAGCAGGCCGACGAACGCCGACAGGTTTCGTCGCTCGGTCCAGCGGACGTAGCCGATCGGGTAGTCGAGGCCCCGCTCCTCGTAGTCTCGGTCATAGCGCCCCGGCCCGTATGAGCGCGACAGCCGCAACTCGAGCTCCTTGCCGTAGTAGCTGCTGCGCGGGAGGCGCATGCCGACGTCGCCGACGATCACAACACGCGCGCGATCGCGCGCCAATGACGCCGCAAGCCTCACCGGATCATCCGACCCCGTCGCAGCGGTGATCAGCACCGCGTCGCAGTCAGCCGCCGAGGGCGGCAGCGATGCGTCCTCGAGCTCGGAGCGGGCGAACCCGGTCGCCGCTCCGCCGGCCACGGCCCGCGCCACGAGCTCTTGGTCGAGGTCGATGCCAACGACCTCACAACCTGCCGCCTGTAGGAGGCGGCAGGCGAGCTGCCCGACGAGCCCCAGCCCGATCACCGCAACCCGCTCGCCGAGCGTCGCCTCCGCTTGACGCACGCCGTGCAGCGCAATGCTGCCGACAGTGGCGAACGCGCCCTCCTCGAAGCTCACCGGGTCGGGCAGCGCGACGCAGAGATTCTGCGGCACGAAACTCAGCTCGGCGTGCACGGCGTAGCCGCCGCCCGCACAGGCGACGCGGTCGCCTGGCCGCACTCCGCTGACCCGCGTGCCGACCTCGAGCACGACACCGGCACTCGAGTAGCCGAGCGGCGAGGGCTGGTCGAGCTTGGTGCGCACCGCGTCGATCGTGGCCCGCACACCGTCCCGGCGCGCCTTTTCGAGCACCTGCCGAGCCTGCTCCGGACGCGCTCTTGCCTTGCCGATCAGGCTGGCGCGTGCTGCCTGTACCGTGCTGCGCTCCGTCCCCGTGCTCAGCAGGCTCGCGCGCACGTCGACGAGCACGCCGTCGGGAGCGGTCGTTGGCGGAGGGACCTCGAGGATCTCGATCCGACCGTTCTTGAGTCGTTGCGTTACCTGTCTCATCGGGCGTCCGTCAGGGCCTCGGCAACGCTAGAGGATCGGGTCTGCGACGGCTCGTCCGAGCGGATCAACCAGCTCAGCGCCTTCAGCATCGGCGCCTGGACCCAGCGCGGATGCGCCGCGCGATTGGTCCACCAGCGCTCGCGCTGGAACGCGAACGCGCCGCTCGGCAGCGCCAACCGGCGCATCGAGTAGTCGAACGCCGCCCAGCGGCGCTCAGCCAGCTCGGGCAGCCGAGACGCCGCCCGCGACAGGGTCTCGATCGCCTGCGCCGCGCACTGCGAATCGACCGGGTAGCGCGACTCCGGGGTGTAGCGGGGCGTGCCGTCGGGCTCCACGAGCGCGTCGGCATAGAACCCGACGCCCCGCCGCCAGGCCTCCTCGGCCCCGCTCCCGCCGATCCCGGACTCGACGCACGTCAGCAGGCAGTCGAGCACGTACCCGCTGTGGAATCCGTCGACCCACTCGAGGCCCTCGCGCTCGCCATACGGCCAGGAGCCCGCGGGGCGCTGTCGCGAGACGGTGTAGTCGAGCGCGGCGGACGCAGCCGTGCCGAAGTCGTCCCGGCCGGTTTGCGCCGCCAGCCTCGCGAGCAGCGCGGCGATCAGCATGCTGGCGTTGTGGATCGGGGTGCTGTCGCCGGGCAGGTAGCCGAAGTAGGCGCCAGGCGCCGATTTCGTCTGCGGCACGTGCTGGAGGAAGAACTCGCCGGCTCCGACCGCCAGCTCGAGCGCGCGCGGGTGCTCGCCAAACTCGTGGGCGTCGAGCAAGCCCAGCCCCGCGAACGCGGTTGCGATCGTGTTCGGCTGCGTCCTCGGATAGAAGAAGACGCGGGTCTGGACATCGAAGTGATAGCCCCAGCAAGGTTGCCCGAAGCCGGCACAACGAAGTTGTTCCAGCCGCTCGACGCACCGATCGAGATGCCGGCGCGCGTCAGTCCGTGGCAGCCAACCGCCCCGCGCGTACGCCGAGGCGGCCAGCGCGAGCGTCGCAGCGCTGAGCCCTGGCGGGATCCCGAGGATCGGCCGGAGGTCGAGCGGTGAGCGCTTGACCGCCTGGGTCAGCAGCCGCAGGCCCAGCGGGTGATCGGGCAGCCGCGGCGCAAGCCGGCGCGCATTCAGCGCGTCGTAGGGGTCCGAGCCGCGCCAGTCGCTGCGCTGAGCCCAGGCGTCGAGGCGCCTGGCTGCAACGATCGCGCGTTCGCTGGGCGAGCCCGCCACCTGATGGCTCACCGGCTCGTGCTCCCGGGGGTCGGCGCGTCGATGAAGCTGCGCTCGCGCGTTGTAATACGAAGCGTGGTACAGTCCGTTCGATGGCTCGTACTGTCCAGGCTCGCCTCGATGACCGCGCCGAGGATGACCTCTCCGTTCTGCGCAACGAGGGACACAACGACTCGGACGCCATCCGTGTGGCCTTGCGGGAAGCGGCAGAACGCCGCCGGCGCAGATCCTCGCTGCGCGCCGAGGCGCAGGCGGCTGCTCGGGACCCCG
>DAHUYL010000043.1 GCA_027315255.1 Solirubrobacterales bacterium
CTCGTGAGGGATCCGGGCGGGCACCTGCCGCTGCTGGCGCGTCCGGCGCGGCGTCGTCCCGAGATCCCGACGAGCGGCGGCCCGCAGCCGGGGTGCAACTTCACCCCGGCCGGCGGGAGCGGGGTCGCATCGAACACGGGCGCCAACCAGAACGGCTACTCCTACGACGAGCTCGCGGCGGCATACGGGTTCAACAACCTGTACGGGGCCGGCGATCTCGGCCAGGGTCAGACGGTCGCGCTGGTCGAGCTCGAGGCGTTCAACCCGACCGACATCGCAACCTTCGAGGCGTGTTACGGCATCCCGAGCGGGAACGTCACCCAGATCAACGTCGCGGGCGGCCCGACCAGCGACATCTGCCCGTCGGGCACGTGCAGCGACGGCGAGTCGGCGCTCGACATCGAGACGGTCGTCGCGCTTGCGCCGAAGGCGACGGTGCTCGTCTACGAAGGACCGGACAGCCAGGGGATCGGCCAGGCCGCAACGGTGCTCAACCAGATCGTCGCCGACAACAAGGCGAAGGTGATCTCGACCTCGTTCGGGGTCTGCGAGGCTGCCACCCCCGCCGCGGCGATCAGCGCAGAGAACACCGCGTTGCAGGAAGCCGCGACGCAGGGCCAGTCATTCTTCTCAGCGTCGGGCGACAGCGGCTCGGAGACGTGCTCGCAGCTCGGTTCGGGCGGTGCGAACTTCTCCGAATCCGTGTCGGTCGAGGATCCGGCAGCCCAGCCGTTTGCGACCGGCGTCGGCGGGACCGAGCTGTTCGCAGTCGCCAACAACACGGCCGGCTACTACAACGGCAGCAGCCCGCCTTCGGAGGTCGTCTGGAACGAGGGCCCGAACCCGAAGTGCGGCTGCAGCAACGGACAGCCGCCGGACGGCTTCGGCGGCGGCAGTGGCGGCGGGATCTCGAAGCAGTGGCCGATGCCGAGCTACCAGTCGTCGGCGTCGGCGTCGCTCGGCGTGAGCGGGCCGAACTCCGCCGGTCAGAGCTTCTGCGGGCAGCAGACCTGCCGTGAGGTGCCCGACGTCTCGGCCGACGCGGCGGGGGCCACGGGCTACATCGTGTTCACGGAGGACAACGGCCAGGCGACCTGGGCTACGACGGCCGGCACCAGCGCCGCGTCGCCGCTGTGGGCCGCGTACATGGCACTCGTGAACGCCGACGCGGCCTGCCGCGGCTTGACGATCGGGTTTGCCAACCCGCTGCTGTACAGCGTCGCCGGCAGCTCCTACGGGACCAACTTCAACGACATCCAGGCAAGCCAGACGCTCGCGACGGCGCTCGGGGAGAACCAGCTCCAGGTCGCGCACAACGACACGCTGTACGAATGGGGCGTCTCGGGCAGCAGCAACACGAGCTCGCTGTACCCCGTGAACCCGGGCTACGACATGGCGACGGGGCTGGGCTCGATGCAGGCCGGGCCGCTGGCGGCCTCGCTGTGCGCGGCGCGAGCGCCGTCGTACGGCGTCTCGGTGGCGAACCCCGGGACGCAGTCGAGCACGACCGGGAAGGCCGTCTCGCTGCAGATCGCGGCCTCGGATCCCGGCGCTGGTACGACCCTGACGCTCGCCGCAACCGGCCTTCCGGCCGGGCTGAGCATGACCACCGGCGGCCTGATCACGGGCACGCCGACGACGGCCGGCAGCGGAACGGTGACGGTCACGGCAACCGACCAGTACACGAACTCTGGCAGCGCGAGCTTCACGTGGACCGTCGCCGCCCCCCCGCCCCCGCCCCCGCCGCCCCCTCCGCCCCCGCCCCCGCCCCCGCCCCCGCCGGTCAAGGGGTCTCCGACCGGGTCGCTCGGGCTGAGCGGGTCGAGCAACGGCAAGGTCAAGCTCGGCGTCGTCCTGTTCCAGGGATCGAACGCGCCGGCGATCGCGGCAGTCGAGCTGGCGCTCCCGCGCGGCCTGTCGTTCGCGAGGAAGGCGAAGCTGCTGCGAAAGGGCATCGTGGTCAAGCTCGGCTCGGCCAAGGTCGCGTACACGATCAGCGGCGGCGGCGGCTCGCTGACGCTGCGATTCGCCCACGCCGAGCCGGGTCTGACGATCAGCGTCGGGAAGCCGGCGGTCAGCGAATCGCGCAGCCTCCAGAAGAGCATCCGCAAGCACAAGACCAAGCGGCTGAAAATCCGCGTGATCGTGATCGACGCGAGTGGTCTGGCGACGCCGCTGAGCACCGTGCTCAAGGTCTGACCGAAGCAAGGACCTTCGGGCGCCCGCCCGTCCGGGCTTCGAGCGAGGCTGGGTCGGGTCGGGCACGCCCGAGAGTGCAGATCGAGGCGCCGCTGCCGATAACCCACGTGTGTTCGCGCGAGCACCCACGGGCAGGGACCTGCCCTCGAGCCGGCTGACGAGCGGGCCGGCCCACAATCCGTGGCGGGGCATGGCCTCGCGCGCCACGCGAGGCCATCTCTTGGTCGTTGTGGCGGCGCTGCTGATCGGCGCGGTCGCGATCGTCGTCGCCGTTCGCTCGCGAGCCGGCGCTCAGCGCCAGGAGCGCACAGCCGTCCTGGTCGAGACCATCAGGGCCGAAGCTCAGCAGCTCAACGCGGCGCGCGCCCAGGCACTGGCGACGTTCGCGCTGAGCCGAGCTCACACGATGTCGGCGAGCCCGCAGATCTTCAGGGACGCCAGCGCGGCGGCGCGGGGACTCAGCGAGTCGGTCGCTCGCCTGCGCCCGCTCGATGCCGGCCTCGCGAAGCATCTCGGGCGGGACCTCACCCGGGTGTTCGATATCGGGGTCAGGGTGGTCATGCAGCGCGGCCAGTCGCTGACGCCCGCCGCGTGGCACACGCTCGTCGCATTCGCCGCCGTGGTCGGACGCCTCGATGCCGCCGCGCAGTCCGCCGCCACGCGCGAGACGCTCCTCGCGGCGAGCGCCTCAGCCGGCGCCCAGACCTGGTTCGTCGGATCGCTCGGGCTCGGGCTCCTGGTCCTGATGCTGAGCGGCTGGGTGCTGCACCGGCTTCGCCGCCGGATCGCGGTCGACGCCGCCGTACGGGAGAAGGAGGACCGCAGCGAGGCTCGGCTCCGGGCGTTGCTCGAGCACGCGAGCGACATGGTCGCGGTCGTCGGCACCGATCTGCACGTGCACTGGCAAGCGACCCCGATCGCCGAGCGGCTCGGCATCGCCGAGTCGCTGGAGGGCCGCCCGCTCACCGCGATCGTCCATCCGGAGGACGTCGAGGCCGTCGAGGACTTCCTCGGCGCGGCGCTGACCCGCAGCGGCAGCCGCGCGCTGATGTTCCGTGCCGGAGGTGACGGCCGGACCTGTCGGACCGTCGAGGCGATCGCCAACAACCGTCTCGCCGATCCCGAGATCGGCGGACTCGTGCTGAGCATGCGCGACGCGACCGAGCGCAAGGCGCTCGAGGATCAGCTGCGCCATCACGCCTACCACGATGCGCTGACCGGCCTGGCGAACCGCTCGCTGTTCGAGAACCGGGTCGCGCAGGCGGTCGCCGTCGCGCAGCGCTCGCGCCGCGCGTTTGCGGTCCTGTTCCTCGACCTCGACGACTTCAAGACGATCAACGACAGTCTCGGCCATTTCCTCGGCGACGAGCTCCTGTGCGACGTTGCGACCCGGATCGTCAGCGCGTTGCGGGGCAGCGACACGGCCGCCCGTCTCGGCGGCGACGAGTTCGCGGTGCTGGTCGAGCTGCGCGCGGGCGAGGACGGCGAAGCCATGGCAGTGGCGGAGCGGATCCTCGAAGTGCTGAGCCAACCGTTCCAGATCGGCGAGCACACGCTGCGCGTCACCGCCTCGCTCGGCGTCGTGCTCGGGTCCGGGGCGGACGGCGTTCAGGAGCTGATGCGCAATTCCGACATCGCGATGTACGCTGCCAAGGCCGACGGCAAGAGCGCCGTGCGGTCGTTCGAGCCCGACATGTACCGCCGCGCCGTCCAGCGGCTCGAGCTGACCGGCGAGCTGCGGGCAGCGATCGACGCCCAGCAGTTCGTGCTCGATTACCAGCCGATCGTCGAGCTGGACTCCGGCCGGATCGTCGGCGTCGAGGCGCTCGTGCGATGGGAGCATCCGGCCGGCAAGCGCGTCCGCCCCGACGAGTTCATCGGGCTGTGCGAGGACACAGGCCTGATCGTGCCGCTCGGCCGCTGGATCCTGTCGGCGGCGTGCGCGCAGGCCCAGCGCTGGCGTCAGGGCCAGGCGATGGATGGGCTCGAGCTGAGCGTCAACGTCTCGACCCGCCAGCTGCGAGACCCCGCGTTCGTCGCCGACGTCGCGGTCGAGCTGGCGCGCTCGGGGCTGCCGCCGGCGGCGCTGATGCTCGAGATCACCGAGAGCGTGATGATGGGCGAAGGCGGCGCGGCGATCGCCACGCTACGCGAACTGCGCGCCCTCGGCGTACGGATCGCGATCGACGATTTCGGCACCGGCTATTCGTCGCTGTCGCACCTCCGCCACCTGCCGGTCGACGCGCTGAAGATCGATCGCTCGTTCATCGCCGGAATCGAGAACGATCCGGGGCAGGCGAACCTCGTGCGTGGAATCCTCGACCTCGGGGCCAGCCTCCAGCTGAAGGTCGTCGTCGAGGGGATCGAGCTGGCCGAGCAGGCGCGGGCGCTGGCCGGTCCGCACCGGCCGCTCGCTCAGGGCTTCCTGTTCCATCGACCGCTGCCCGCAGAGGAGGTCGAGCAGGTGCTGGCGGCTGACGCGGGCGCCCGGGTCGCCGGCTCCGACCGGGAGAGCGCATCCAGGCCGCCGCAGCCGGCGCCGACGTCCCACCCGGCGCCGCAGCCTACGCCACGGGTGAGAACCGCCACGGCGTAGCCGCCGGGCGGGCGAGCCGTCGCCTCAACCGGGCTGAACGCCCGGGCCCGGGGCCAGCGTCAGCATCGCGGCGCTGGCAGCCGGCAGCGAGACGGTGTACGCGCCTGCGGCTCTCGGCGTGATGGCGGTGGTGGCGGGCGTTCCGCTCAGCACGCCGGTCGTTGTCCGGGTGCCGACGCTCTGGCCACCGAGCGTGATGCCGCTGGTGGCGTCCACGTTCGGCGCCAGCAGCTGTGTCAGCTGCCCCGGCTCCGTCGGCGACGGGGCGGGCTTCCCAGGTGCGAGCAGCGCCTGGAGCTGCGCCTCGGGCGGTAGCTGAACCACGACCGTGCGCGAGTTGGTGATGCTGTCGTTGATCAGCACCACCCTGATCGTCCCATCGGTGCCGAGCGTTGCCCAGGCGCGGACAGGATCGGCCGCCGGCTCGAAGATCCGCAGCATTCGTGCCCCCGGCGGCATCGCCTTGGTGAACATCAGCAGGCCGTAGTACTCAGGGCTGACGGTTCCGCTCCATGTGCCGGCGGCGTCCGTGAAGCTGAACAGCTGGTTGGCGGTCCCCGGGAACGTGTGGATGTTGACTCCGTCGACGCCGGCACCGGCAGCCTCGAACAGCGCGTTGAGTGCCCACAGAGCCGACGCGAACACGTTGCTCACGCCCCGCTCTCCACCGCATGTCACCGAGTTCATCTCGTCGATCCGAATCGGTATTCCAGCGGCGTGCGCCATTGCGGCGTACACGGCCAGATTCGCCGTCATCCGACTCGGTGGACGCGCATCGAGCAGATGGGGGAGAGTCGGATAGCCCCGCTGCTCAGGCGATCTCGCGCACTTGTTCAGCCAGTAGCTGTGCACGGTCACCATCCGCAGCCACGGCGAGTCGATCAGCAGCGCTGGGAGGCTCTGGAGCCAGGCGTAGCTGCCCGATGACGGCCCGGCCAGCGGAATCCAGGGCTCCGCTTCGTGGAAAGCCGCCAGCTCGTTGTTGAACGCCAGGAAGTCGTAACTCGGCGGACGCCCGGGGACGCCCTCGCCGGTTGCCAGCTTGTACCAGGGAAGGACCGAATACAGCTCGGGCTCGTTGCCGAGCTCGACCGCGTCGACGTACGGCCAGCCGATGCCCGTCAGCAGCTCACGCGCCTCGGTCTGCTCGACGGTCGGGCTGCCTGCCTCGAGGTTGACTCCGAGGATGTAGCGGGCGTTGAGCGCCTGCGCCAGCGCCCGAGCGGTGGCCACCCATGCAGGCGTGATCGCGTACGTGACCCCCGGGGGTCTCTCGAGGTCCGGCACCGGCCACCAGCTCCAGTCGGTGGAGTCCCCGCCGATTCGCAGGATTGGAGCCTGGCCGGGAGTGAGGTTCTGGATCAGGTGCACCAGCACCGGGTTGATCGCGTTCGGGTTCGTGCCCGCGTAGGTGAGAACCGTTCGATACTCGAGGGACAGGCCCACGAAGCCCGCAGGAAGCGGTTGCGCCTTCAGCTCGGGGATCACCCCGACCCACAGCGGTGAGGTGGGCTGCGCCGGTGAGGGTGCAGGCTGCGCCGGCGGGGGCGGGGGTTGCGGGGTCGAGGGCGGGAGCTCGATCGACGGACCGACCGCAGCGCGGGTGGCGGCCCTCGCGGTCGCCGAACCGGCCACCACCCCGAACGCGCACACGATCGCGACCACGTAGCACGCCCTCCGCTTCGGCCAGCCGGCCACGATACGGAGTGGCAGGGCCGTCGGTGGCATCTCCGCGCAAGATACGCTAAGTGCCGTGCCTGCCGACCCGATGCGCTGCGCGCAGACCGCATCGGGCCCGGCGGCGGCGCGGACGACCGGCAGCCACGGTGCGGGCGCCCGCAGGCTCGCACTGGCGGTGGTCGCCGTACTGACACTGGCGGCCCCGGCGGTAGCCCGTGCCGCCGGCGCACCAGGCGTCGCAGGCCCGATGCTGTGGGCTGCACCGGTGGCGCTCGACCCCGGTTCGATCGACGGCCTCGCCTGCCCGTCGCCCACGCTGTGCGTCGCCGTCGACGACACCGGCCATCTGCTGAGCACCCGCGATCCGTCCGCAGGCGCCGGCGCGTGGCGCACGGCGGATGTCGCCGGCACGACGCCGTTGACGGCCGTCTCGTGCCCGTCGCAGTTGCTGTGCGTGGCCGTCGACGCGACCGGTGACGTGGTGAGCAGCACCGACCCGGGCTCACCGCACCCGGTCTGGAGGCTCGCCCACGTGGACAGCAGCCTGACCGAGCCGAGTCCGTTCGGCGGCGGTCCCGATCTGCTCCAGGGCGTCGCGTGTCCGACCACGTCGCTGTGCGTGGCCGTCGACTCGGTCGGGAACGCTGTCTACTCGCTCGACCCGGCCGGTGGCGCGGGCGCGTGGTCGGTCGCTCACATCGACTACGCCACCGATCCGCACTGCGTCGGAACCGGGTTGACCTGCCAGTCGGCGCTGACCGGCGTCGCGTGCCCGGCGGCGACTTCGTGCACCGCGGTCGATTTCGCCGGCAACATCCTGCAGACGACGGCACCGGCGAGCGGTGCTCCGTGGCCGAGCCGGCCGGCGAGCGCATCGCCGGCGCCGCTGTGGGGGCTGTCATGCCCGTCCGTCAGCCGGTGCGTCGCCGTCGACGGCGAGGGCGGCGAGCTGATCGGCTGGAACCCGGTGCTCGGCACGCCTGCGATCGCGGCGAGGATGCCGGCGCCCGCGTTCGGGATCTGGTGCGAGCCAGGCGGCATCTGCCTGGCCTCGGCGCAGGGCGACAACGGCGCAGCGCAGCTGCTCGCCTCGGCGGACCCGCTGGCGAGCGTACCCCGCTTCACGGTGACGGCGTTCGGCGCGTTCACCGGCTTCTCGTGCCCGCTGGCGTCGTGGTGCCTGGGCGCCGACAACCAGGGCGAGGTCGTCGCCGGCGCGACCGTGTCGAGCATCGTCGCGGCGCTCGACCGTCAGCTCTCGAGCGCCCGCCTGCCGGGCGTCGGCGCGCTGCTGCGCCAGGGCGGCTGCACGCTGCGGCTCACGAGTCCGCTCGCCGGCCGGCTGCAGCTCGATTGGGAGTCCCGGCGCGCGACCCGATGGGGTGGCGGACCGACGGTGCTCGCCGGCGCGGTCGTTCAGCTGGTCCCGTCGCGGACCAGCCGGATCACCCTGAAGCTGACCCCGCCCGGCCGCGCGCTGCTGGCCGGCGCCGACCGGTTGTCCGTGAGCGCCGCCGCAACCTTCACCGCGAACAGCGGCACCGTCACGTCACGCCGCCGCATCACGCTCACGCCCCAGGGCTGACCGCAACCGTTACAGATACCGTCCCGACGGAGCCGAGACGCCCAGGATCGCCCGCGCGCTTCCCAGCGTCGGATGCTGTGCGGTCACGGTCACGGCGCCCGTTGCCCCCGCGACCGACCGGATGAAGGCGCCGCCGACGCCTCCATAGGCCGCGAAGTCGAACGGGTTCTGGCCGACCAGCACGGCCGGGCCCCTGATCCCGAGCGTGACCGCCCCGCCGACGTAGGGACGCTGGTTGCCGAACGCGTCGAGCGCCCGGAACGTGAGCCTCGTCGCATCCGAGCCGTCACCGTCGAGCGCGACGTCGTCGAGCTCGAGCACGAGGCGGTCGAGCGACGGATCGGAGGACATCTGCACGGATGCGATCGGTGCGCCGCGGACGTAGCCGTCGATCCGAAGCGTCGGCAGCGTCGATCCGTCCACGGTCAGGTCCGCGAACGCGGGCGGATACGCGAGCGCGCCGTAGTTCGCGGTGTCCGGCGCCGCGCTGGCGAACGGCTGGTCGTCGAGATAGATCTCCAGCAGGTCGCAGTTGGTGGCGATCATCGCGCCCGGCCCGGGGCCGCCTGCCGGCGACTGCGGGCTGAAATCCCAGAAGAACGCCGGCAGGATCACCGGAGCGATCGCAGGGTCGACCTGGGAGCGGTAGAACGCGGCGCCCGGCTTGGGGACGCGGAAGCTGTCGAGCACGCCGGTCCACTTCAGCGCCTGCCAGACGGCACTCCCTCCGTTCAGCGACGCGTAATCGACACTGCACCATCCGAGCAACCCGGCGTACGCCCCGTTCGCCC
Organism: Solirubrobacterales bacterium; assembly: GCA_027315255.1. Classification (GTDB taxonomy): domain Bacteria; phylum Actinomycetota; class Thermoleophilia; order Solirubrobacterales; family Solirubrobacteraceae; genus Palsa-465. Next base: position 8,852 of record DAHUYL010000043.1, read on the forward strand.
GCGCGAGCTGGTGGACCTGCGCGTGCAGGCGGGCCTGGGTGCCGAGCGTCGCGCTGCTGTCGATCCAGCGGTAGCGCCGCGGTCCGTCGAGTGCCCCCACCGCTTCGCTGACGATGTACGGGAGCCCTGGGATCGGTGGCGCCAGGCTCGCGTTGCCGTCCACCGAGTGGTAGTCGTCGTAGGCGAACACGTCCTCGTTCCAGCCGGCGGTCGACTGCGTGTCCATCGCCCCCGTCGTCTGTCGCGAGCCGTCGAGCTCGTAGGCCAGCGCGCGCGCCTGTGCGTAGAGCTCCTGGTAGTCGCTCGTCGTCTCGTCCAGGCGCGTGCCCCACAGGATCACAGACGGGCGGTTGCGATCGCGCAGGACCATGTCGCGGACGTTCTGGAGCATCAACTGCTGGAACCTCGGCCCCCCGAACTGCCGCCAGCCGGGCGGCTCCTCCCAGACCATCAGCCCGAGTTGGTCGCATGCATCGAGGAAGTGAGGCGACTGCGGGTAGTGCGAGCAGCGAACCATGTTGCAGTTGAGCTCGCTCCTGATCAGCTCGGCGTCGCGATGCTGCATCCGCCAGGGCGCCGCCATCCCGACGTAGGGGAACAGCTGATGACGGTTGAGGCCGAAGATCTCGAGCCGCTCGCCGTTCAGATAGAAGCCGTCGGGGGTGAAGGTCGCCTCGCGGAACCCGGTCCTGACGTCGAACACGTGCGGTGTGACGCCGGTCCCGCTGAGCCGAGTGCGCACCGTGTACAGCTTGGGGTTGCCCGGCGACCACAGCGTCACCGCAGCAGCTGCACCGAGCGTGAGCTCGACGACGGTGACACCTGCTGACAGCGACACCTCGAGTGACTGCTCGCCGAGGCTCTGCGAGCCGTCCAGCAGCTCGGCCGTGAGCACGACCGGACCGGGCGGCCGGGACGCGGCGTCGACCGTCACCTCGAGCGTCAACGCCGGCATCCCGCTCAGCACGTCGGTGGAGCGCACGAACACGTCGGCGACGAACGCCGCAGGGACCAGTCGCAGCGTCACGTCACGGTAGATGCCGGCGGGCATCAGGAAGTCGATCGCCTGCGGCTGGCCGGCGCTGATCTGCGGCGGCACGTCGAGGAGCCGGCCGTCGACGATCACCGCAAGCACGTTGTCGCCGTCGATCAGTCCATGCGTCAACTCGATCGACCACGGCAGGAAGCCACCCTGGTGCTGGCCGACCTCGATCCCGTTCAGGTAGACGGTGGCGTCGGTCATCGCCCCGTCGAAGTCGACGAACACCCGGCCGCCGATCAGTCCGGCTCCGGAGAAGTGCTTGCGATAGATCCACACCTGCTCCCAGGCCGGCGGGTTCCAGTCACCCCACGAGAGCGGCGTCACGGTGTGCGGCAGTGTCACCTGCCGGTAGGAACCGTCCGCGAAGCGAGGCGCCTCGGAGCCGGCGACGTACGCGCCGCCGAACAGCCAGCCCTGATTGAAGTTGTAATCGACGCCCGGCGGGGCGAGCCGGAGCGCCGCCGGGCTCCGGGCGCCAATCGCCGCGCCCCCCGCACGCAGCCAGCCTCGGCGGAACACGAGCCCCGCGCCGAGGATCGCCGCCCCGCCCAGGGCCTCGCGCCGGGAGACGCCCGCTTCGCCCACCCCCGTGCCGAACGACCGGGCGGCCGACGCTTCCTGTGACGGCTCCCGAGAACGCACGCGCAGGCGTGCAGTATCTCAGGGGTGATGGCGGTGCATCTCGCGGTGGCCGCGGCGGATGATCCCGATCATCTTGATGTTGATCACGGCGAACCGCCACGCCTGCCACGGCAGGAAGGTCCGCAGGAACACCGTGAAGCGGGTCGGCTTGGAGACGTAGCGGAGCTTGTCGTCGCTCATCGTCTACTCCGGAATGTGCTGCCAGCCGGGGCGCAGGCGCGCCTTGTACAGGAACAGGTGGTGCAGGATGATCTTGATCCAGTGGCCGGCGAGGCCGATCTCGCCGAACGTGCGATCGGGGTCCCGCCCGTATTCGGGGAAGCGCTCGTAGTCGGGCACGATCGGGTAGACGATCATCGACGCGGCCGTGCCGGTGAACGGGTTGGCGCCCGCGGAGGCGACGCAGGCCGCGCCCATGTCCGCCATCGAGGCGGTGTGGTGCGGCTCCGAGGCGCCACCGATCATGTCGACGACCGAGCGGGCGACCGTCTTGCCGATCGTCGCCGACGGCATCCCGGTCCGGGGCGGCGCCGGTGCGATCACCGTTCCGTTCGGGCTCGTGCGCGGGACGGAGATCGCATGCGGCGGGGCGAACGCGATCCCGGCCGCGAACACGTTCGCGTACTCGGGTGACTGGTAGGTGCGCGGCCAGTCGTCCGCCTTCCACTCCGCGTACGGCTTCTGCGTGTAGTCGGCGTCGACCCGCATGAAGCCGTTCGGCATGAACAGGCGGTCGGTGATGTCGGTTCCGTCGCGTCCGATCGCCTTCAGCCCGACCCCCGTGAACGGCGGCAGCAGCATCGCGAAGTCGAATGGCTGCTCGTCCGTGCTTCCGTCGAGCGTCTCGTACAGGATGCGGCCCGGCTCGACCCTGTGCACGTGCGCGCGGGTGATCCAGTCGATGCCGCGCTCGGCGAACAGCGACGCGTTGAAGGTGCTGGACGGGGTCACGTAGCCCTTGTGGCGCAGGTGCATCCCCGCCATTCCGAAGTCGCCGAGCTCGTACTCGTTGGTGATCCAGGTGATCTCGGCGCGGTCACGCACGCCGCGGCGTCGAAGCTCGAACTCGAGGTTGACGATGTACTCGAAGGCGGCGCCCTCGCACGTGCACGTGCCGTGGCCGACCCCGACCAGGAACTTGCGCCGCTCGCCGCGGCGCATCCGCTCGACCTCCTCGTCGAGGGCGGCCGCCGCCTGCACGGCGTGGCCGGGAGTGCAGACGGATTCGCTGTGACCGCCGTCCGGGCCGAGCCCTTCGGTCTTGTCGAAGCGCAGCGCCGGCCCGGTCGCGTTGATCAGGAAGTCATAGGGCACCTTCGAGGTCGTTCCGTCGGCCGCCTCGGCGAGCACGTAGGGCGTCCCGGTGTCGAGGTCGCCGTCGGGGTGCAGCTCGCGCGCTGCCGCGAGCACGAACTCGATGCCGGCCCGGTCGTAGACGGGGGCGAGCGGGAACGTGACCCGCTGCGGCTTCATCAGGCCCACTCCGACCCAGATGTTGGACGGGACCCAGTTGTACTCGGGTCGTGGCGAGACGACCGTGACGCTGTGGTCCCTTCCCAGCCAGCGCCGGGCGAATGCGGCGGCTGTGTGGCCAGACACGCCGCCGCCGAGGACGACTACGCGGCTCATGGGTGCCTCACCTCCAGATGGTAGCTCGCGGCACGCACAACCATACAGTAACACAAACGATCCATTGTGGAGTGGGAAGCTCCGGCTGCTACGCCGTGGCAGCGCCTGCGGCCAGCGCCGGAGCAGCGCGGAACAGCGTCCCGCGCGAGCTGCCGCGCGCCGTGCGGGCGATCACGATCAGCCATGCGCACACGAGCAGGCCGTACAGGGCGACGCTCGCGCCCGTCAGGAACCGGGCATGCGTGTCGAGCGCCAGCTCCGAGGTTCCCGTCACGACCGTCCCGACCGGGAACGTGAAGCTCCACCAGGTGAGCGCGAACGGAAGCCCGCGGGCCAGCGCCCGCAGCGTGATCGCCGCCGCGATCGCGAGCCAGCTGATCGCGAACCCCCACACCGGAACGCCGTACAGGACCGCCATCGCGTGCATCGCCGAGGCGTACGGCGCGCCGATCGCTCCCCGCGCCGCGTGACCCAGAAGCCCGGCGGCGGTGACCGATTGGCCGAGCGGGCCGAGCACGATCCACAGCGTCGGAACCATGCGAGCGGGACCGATCCCGTGGCGCACGAGCCGGTGCCACAGGAGCGCGATCACGTTGAGCGACATCAACAGGCTGATCCCGAACATCGCATACAGGACGAGCAGCAGGGCGAGGCGATCCTGGCCGGCAGGCAGATGGGCGATCAGCCCCGCGCCGGTCGCGGCCGACACCATCGGCGGGACGACGGGCATCAGCCAGCTGCCGAACGTGTCCCCGAGCTCGGCCCGCATCTCCGTGAACAGCAGGTAGGGGATCGCGACCGCGCTGAGCAGCCCGCTGACCGTGCCGAGCGTCCACAGAACCTCGTCGATCCGGACCGCAGCCCCCGCGCCGACGAGATCGCGCCCGACCAGGAGCGCACCGGACCCGACGGTCAGCATCGCCATCGGCGGGGCGCCGTAGAACGGCGCCATCGCGATCGTCCGGTGGTGGGCCCGCGCAGTCTCGCGGAAGCGGATCCAGTGCACGGCTGTCGCGGTCACGAGCAGCCCGAGCATCGTCGCGGCGAGGACCCAGACGGCGACTGCGACCGCGGTGAGCGCGGCGCTCCTGACCGGGAGCAGCGCCGCCGCATTGGCGACGATGCCCGTTCCCATCACCGACGCGAACCAGTTGGGGCCGAGGTTCGCGAACACCTCGCCGGGGCGGTCGAGCTCGGCCAGCAGCCGCCTGCGGCGCGGCGTCGGCGGCTCGCCACCGGGCGAGTCGCACATGCTCGGTGGCGCCTGCTCGGCGAGGACCGTATCGCTCATGCCCGGGATGTTGCGCCCTCGACCCGGCCGCAACCAGTCCGATCCGGGCGCTCACATTCCAGGATGGAATGTATCTTGCGCGAGTGGCCCGCTCCCCGTCAGATGCCGAGCCGCTGCCCGGTGGCGAGCTGGCGGCGTTCGTGGCGGCGGTCGAGAGCGCCAGCGTGCAGGGCGCCGCGGACGCGCTGGCGCTCACCCAGTCGGCGGCGACCAAGCGGATCCGCCACCTCGAAGCCCGGCTCGGCGGCGAGCTGCTCGAGCGCGGTCGCTTCGGCGTCCGCCCGACTCCGCTCGGGCGCACCCTGTATCCGCTCGCCAAGCGGGCGCTGCTCGCGCTGTCCGAGGTCGGATTGGCGGCCGAGCGCTCCGCGCAGGCGGCCACCAGGCAGCTCGAGCTGAGCGCGAGCCTGACGATCGGCGAGTTCCTGCTGCCCGCCTGGCTGGCGGCGTTTCGCTCGGCGCGCCCGGACATCCATCCCCAGCTGGAGGTCGTCAACTCGAGTGCGGTGATCGTCGCGCTCCGCGAACGCCGGGCCGAGATCGGGTTCGTCGAGGGGCTCGATCCCCTCGACGAGTGGGAGGCGATCACGATCGGACGCGACCGGCTCGTCGTCGTCGTCGCGTCGGGCCATCGCTGGGCCCGGCGGCGCGCCGTCCGCCCCGGCGAGCTCGCCTCCGAGCCCTACCTGACCCGCGAGCGCCGCTCCGGCACCCGCGCGATCGCCGACGCCGTGCTGGCGAACGCCGGGATCCAGCTGCAGCCGGCGCTCGAAGCGGCCAGCCTGCAGAGCCTCAAGCGCGCGATCCACGGCGGCGGCTTCACGCTCATCTCCGAGCTGACGATCGAAGCCGAGCAGCGGGCCGGCACGCTCACGGGGCTCCCGATCGCCGGGCTCGACCTCGGCCGCGACCTCAACGCGATCCGCCCGCGGCGGGGGCATCGCAGCGAACCCGCCGCGGCGTTCTGGCGGTGGCTCGTGCGCCAGCGGGCGGCCACTACGCCGCCGGCGTAGCGATCGCGGTCAGCTGCGCCAGCGACTCGCGGATCAGCTCGCTCAACCGGCGGGTATTCGAGTCCTCCACCCACCGCTCGAACGCGGCTCGAAAGACCGCGACCGCGACCTCCGCCGTCAGCCGCGCGACCGGCTCGGCGACTCCGCCTGCCCGAAGCGCCTGCCTCAGCGACTCCCCGAGCGACGCGAGCTTGATCAGCTCCCGCTCGCGCAGCTCCGCGCTGGCCGCGATGATCGCCGTGCGGCGGCGCGCTAGCTCGAGACGTCCGTCGAGGAATTCGCCGACTGACTCGAGCGTCGCGGTGTGCGGCTGTCGGTCGTGCGCCCCGCGCGTCCGTGCACGGCCCGGGCGACCACGGCTTCGTCCCGGTTCTGATCGAGATCGCCCGCGAGCGGGGGGTGTCGGGCTACATCGGCGACGGCGCGAACCGCTGGCCGGCGGTGCATCGGCTCGACACCGCGCGGCTGTACCGGCTCGCGCTGGAGCAGGCGCCGGCGGGGTCGGTCCTGCACGCGGTCGCCGAGAGCGTGCCCACGCGTGAGATCGCCGAGCGGATCGGCCAGGGCCTCGGCCTGCCGGTCGTGTCGGTCGCCCGCACGGACGCGGAGCAGCACTTCGGCTGGATGGGGGTGTTCTGGGGGCTCGACGCGCCCGCCTCGAGCGCGCTGACCCAGGCGCGCTTCGGCTGGCACCCGACCGAGCCGGGGCTGCTCGAGGACCTCGACCAGCGCCACTACTTCGAGCAGCCGCAGCCTGCGACCGTTTGAGGACCGTTCGTTCCGTGGCTACCGGTCTAGTGGACCGGTAGCCACGGCAGCACCGCCTGCTCGGGCCCGCTCAGCAGATCCGCGGGAGCGGGTCGCCGCTGAGCTGGTCCATCACGCGATGACCGCCGAACCCGGTCGCCACCAGGACCATCGCCGCCGGCTCGGCTCTGACCTCGCCGATCTCGGCGGCGTCGGCGCACCCGGGGGCGCCCCGGAGCGCAGCGAGCGCGGCGTCCGCCGCCTCCGGTGCGACGAACGCCAGCAGCTTGCCCTCGTTGGCGATGTAAAGCGGGTCGATTCCGAGGATCTCGGCGGCTCCCGCAACGGCGCGCGAGACCGGCACGTCGCGCTCGCGCACGACGATCGCGACGCCGCTTGCGCGGGCCAGTTCGTTCAGCACCGAGGCGACGCCGCCGCGGGTCGCATCGCGCATGCACCGCAGCGCCGGCCCGACCGCGTCGAGCAGGGCGTCGACCGCCGGCCACAGCGAGCGAGTGTCCGAGCGCACCGGCGCGTCGAGGCCGAGCTCGCCGCGCGCCAGCATGATCGCGGTGCCGTGGTCGCCGACGGTGCCGGACACGAGCACGCGGTCGCCGGGCCGCAGCGCCGCCGGGGACAGCTCGGCCCGCGGATCCAGTACCCCCACCCCGGCCGTGCACAGGTACATGCCGTCCGCGTGTCCCCGTTCGACCACCTTCGTGTCGCCGGCCACCACCGACACGCCCGCCGCGCTGGCGGCGGCCGCGATCGCGTCGACCTCGCCGCGCAGCACGCTCGCCTCGAGCCCCTCCTCGAGGATCATCGACAGGCTCAGCGCCAGTGGCCGCGCGCCGCTGACCGCAAGGTCGTTGACGGTGCCGTTGACGGCGAGCTCGCCGATCGAGCCGCCCGGGAAGCGCAGCGGTCGCACGACGAAGCTGTCGGTGCTGAGCGCGAGCTGCGCTCCGCCCGCGACGATCCGGGCGGCGTCGCCGAGCTCCGCGAGCGCGGGGTTCGCCAGCGCGGGCACGAGCAGGTCCTCGACGAGCGCCTGCGTCGCCTTGCCGCCGGCGCCGTGCGCCATCGTCACGCGCTCGTCGCGGAAGCGCACTCGAATCTCCCGAAGTTGTAGTAGGCGGCGCACGCTCCCTCGGAGGAGACCATGCATGCCCCGAGCGGTCGCTCGGGGGTGCAGACGGTTCCGAACACCCGGCACTCGGTCGGGCTGATCGCGCCCCGCAGAACCTCGCCGCAGCGGCATGCCTTGCGGTCCGCGACGCGTGCGTGCGGCATCTCGAAGCGCTGCTCCGCGTCGAGCTCGGCGTACGCGTCCGACAGGCGCAGGGCGCTGTGCGGGATCGACCCGAGCCCGCGCCATTCGAACTCAGGGCGGACCGCGAACACGTCCGCCATCGCCTCGAGCGCGCGCCGGTTGCCCGCGGCCGGAACGGTGCGCGCGTACTGGTTCTCGACCGCGTGGCGGCCGTCGCGCAGCTGCTCGACGAGCATCCGGATCGCCTGCAGCAGGTCGAGCGGCTCGAATCCCGCGACCACGACCGGGCGGCTGTAGTCGCGCGGGATGAACTCGAACGCGTCCGTGCCGACGATCGCGGCGACGTGCCCGGGGCCGACGAAGCCGTCGAGGCGGACGTCGGGGTCGTCGAGCAGCGCTCGCAGCGGCGGCTCGATCAGCACGTGGCTGCACATGCACGAGAAGTTCCCCAGCCCCTGCGCCTTTGCGCGCATGAGCGTCAGCGCGGTCGCAGGCGCCGTCGTCTCGAATCCGATCGCGAAGAACACGACTTCGCGATCCGGGTTCTCCCGTGCGAGCCGCAGCGCGTCGAGCGGCGAGTAGACGATCCGCACGTCGGCGCCGCGCGCGCGCGCCTCGAGCAGCGTCAGCTTCGAGCCCGGGACTCGCAGCATGTCGCCGAAGCAGGTGAGGATCACCTCCGGGTGTTGGGCGATCGCGATCCCGTCGTCGACCCGACCGATCGGCAGCACGCAGACCGGACAACCCGGTCCGTGCACGAGCTTGACGTTGTCGGGCAGCAGGCCGTTCAGCCCGTACTTGTAGATCACGTGAGTGTGGCCGCCGCAGACCTCCATGATCCGGTACTCGTGGCCGGGCTCGACGGCGGCGGCGATCGCGTCCGCGACGGCGTGACCGAGCTCGGGGTTGCGGAACTCGTCGACGAACCTCATCGAGCCGGCCCCAGTTCGGCCTCGATCGCGTCCTCCGCGTCGAGCGCTTCACCGAGCAGCGCGAGCGTCGTCTCAGCCTCGGCGGCGTCGATCCGCGCGAGCGCGAAGCCGACGTGGACGATCACCCAGTCGCCGGGGGCCACCACGCCGTCGAGCAGCCCGACGTTGACCGCGCGGCGCACGCTGCCGATCTCCACGACGGCGTCGTCACCCGCGACCTCGACCACCATTCCGGGGATCGCGAGGCACATGCTCCGCTCACGCAGGGGTCGGGGCGGCGCGGAGGAGGTCGAGCAGCCACCCGTACCACTGCTCGAGCCCCTCGCCGGTGCGGGCGCTGACCCGCAACACGGTCGCGTCGGGGTTGACCTCGGCGAGGTTGTGCTCGAACAGCGCGAGGTCGTAGTCGAGGTGCGGGAGCAGGTCGAGCTTGTTGATCAGCACGAGCTCGACCGCGCGGAACATCACCGGGTACTTGAGCGGCTTGTCCTCACCCTCGGTCACCGAGCAGATCATCACGCGGTGGTGGGCGCCGACGTCGAACTCGGCCGGGCACACGAGATTGCCGACGTTCTCGATGAACAGCAGCTCGAGCCCGTCGAGCTCGAGCCGGTGCAGGGCGCCGGCGACCATCGGCGCATCGAGGTGGCACTCGCCGCCCCACCCGGCCGCGGTGTTGATCTGGGTGACGGGGGCATCGAGGCCCGAGAGGCGCTCGGCGTCGAGACCCGTCTCGATGTCGCCCTCGATCACGCCCGCGCGGATCCGCCCGCGCAGCTCGGCGAGCGTCCGTTCGAGCACCGCGGTCTTGCCCGAGCCCGGCGAGGACATCAGGTTGATCGCGACGACGCCCGCCGCGTCCAGGCTCCGGCGGTTGGCATCGGCGGCGGCGTCGTTCTCGTCGAAGATCCGCTCGAGCACCTGGATCCGCTCGCTCGCGGTTGCGTACCCCGAGTGGTCGCCGTGGTCGTCGTCGGCGTGGTCGTGGACATGCCCCGGGTGGTCATGGTCGTGCGCGTGCACGGTGCCGTCGGCGTGGCGGTGGAACCTACCCATGGACGGTCTCCGGGACGCGGACCTCGATCGCGGTCACGTTCAGCTCCTCGCCGCGCTCGATCGCGACCTGCCGTGAGCCGCAGTTGCCGCAGGCGAGCGCGAGCAGGTCGGAGTCGGTGCTCAGCGCGCCGCACGCCTTGCAGCGCAACTCGACGGGCACGTGCTCGATCTCGAGGCCGGCCCCGTCGAGCACGGTCTCCACCGTCAGCAGCCTCCAGCAGTGCGCGAGCGTCGTCGGGACGACCTGGCGCAGCTGGCCGATCTGCACGTGGACGGTCTCGACCGTGCGCCCGCCGCGCGCGCGGTCGGCGATCGCGAAGATCCTGCGACACAGGGACAGCTCGTGCATCCGCCTGCCAGCGTTGCATGTCAGCGGATGCCGTTGTTCCGGGAAACGAAGCAGACCAGGGCGTGGAAAAACCGACGCCGGGACGCGGCCGTTGTGCAGTGTGGGTCAGCCGGCCAGCTGGCCGCCGTCGACCGCGAGCGTGTGCCCGGTGACGAAGTCAGACGCCGCCGAGGCGAGGAACACGACGGCGCCCTTGAGGTCGTCGGCGCCGCCGAAGCGCTTCAGCGGGATCCGCGCCAGCAGCTGCTCGCCGCTGTGCTCGAGCAGCTGGCGCGACATCTCCGACGGGAACCACCCCGGCGCGATCGCGTTGACGTTGATCCCGTGCCGCGCCCACTTGACCGCCAGGTCGATCGTCATCGCGACGATCCCGCCCTTGCTGGCGCTGTACGGCAGCGCGTCCATCGCGGCGGGATCGGCCCCGCGGTAGGCTGCGACCGACGCGAGGTTGACGATCTTGCCGCCCTCGCGCTGCTCGATCAGCACCCGGCCGACCGCCTGTGTGAACGCGAACGTGCCGGTCAGGTTCACGTCGATCACCTTCTGCCATCCCTCGAGCGGCACGTGCTCGGGCGAGGCTCCCCAGCTGGTGCCCGCGTTGTTGACGAGGACGTCGATCCGCCCGAGCTCGCTGCGCGCGCGCTGCACGACCGCGTCGATCTCGGCGTGGTTGCGGACGTCGCAGCGCAGGCCGAGCGCGCGCACGCCGTAGGCGCCGGCGAGCTCGGCTGCGGCCTGCTCGCAGCGCTCCGGCTTGCGAGCGCAGACGACCACGTCGGCGCCGGCGTCGGCCAGCGCGTCCGCGAGCTGCCGGCCGAGGCCGCTCCCGCCGCCCGTCACGATCGCGACCCTCCCCCGCAGGTCGAACAGCTCTGCCACGCGCACGCGTCAACCCTACCCGTCCCACCCGTCGCCACCGCTCGGCGGTCGGCCCGGTCCTGGTTTCAGCCGGCCGCCCGACGCCGCTCCCCTTGCGGCAGGGTCGTGCGTCCGGGCTCGTAGAACGGACCCGCGGCGGTGCCGTGCTTGGCCGCGTACATCGCCTCGTCCGCGTGGCGTACGAGCGTATCCATGTCCGCGCCGTGCTCGGGGTAGAGCGCGATTCCGATCGCGGCGTCGACCGTGATCGGGACACCGTGATGAACGGCCGGTCGCTCGATCGCCGTGCGCAGCGCGCCCACGACGCCGGCCGCGGCGACACGGTCGGCGCCCGGCAACAGCACCCCGAACTCGTCTCCGCCGAGCCGAGCGACCGTGTCCGTCGCTCGCAGCCGCGTCTGCAAGCGGTCGGCGATCTCTCGCAGCAGCGCGTCTCCGACCTGGTGGCCGAGCGAGTCGTTGACGTCCTTGAAGCGGTCGAGGTCGATCATCACGAGCGCGAACGAGGCCTGCTCCCGGATGGCCTCGGCGATTGCGGCGTCCGCGCGGTCGTGGAACAGCGTTCGGTTCGCCAGCCCGGTGAGCGGGTCGTGCAGCGCGAGCTGTTCGTTCACCGACAGCTGGAGCCGGAGCGCCGCTTCGGCGGCCTTGCGATCGTCGATGTCCTCGATCATCGCGATCGCGACGCCGTGCTCGGGGCTCTGCTCGAGCGTGATCGTGACCTGCGTCCACACGCTACGGCCGTGCGCGGTGACGATCCGCTGCTCGAAGCGGGCGCAGTCATCGGCGCCGGCGGCGAGCCGCGACAGCAGCGCTGCGTCGATCCGGTCGGAGATCACCTCCTGCACCGCTCGGTCGCGCAGCGCGCTCGTGCTCGTTCCGAGCATGTCCTCCAGCGCCGGGTTGGCCTCGATCACCCGGCCGGTGAGGCAGAAGCGCATGATCCCGATCGAGGCGCACTCGAACACCGAGCGGAAGCGGTCGAGCGCCTGTACCTCGGCGCGCTTGGCCTCCAGCTCCGCCGCCTGGCTGAGCGCCGCCGCGACGACGCCGGTCAGGAGCTCGAGCGCCTTCAGGTCGTCGTCGCGGAATGCGTCGAGGTCCTTCGACGCGACCACGACCAGCCCGACCTCCGTCCCGCCGTGCACGAGTGGCGCCCGGATCAGCGAGCGGATTCCTGCGCCGCGCCACGCCGCGGGAACGTCGCCGCCGGCCGAGCCGTCCGCCAGCTCGAGCGTCGACCCCGCCAGGAACCCGGTCGCGACCCGCTGCGCGAGCACGTCGCGGTCGCGCAGCATCACGGCGGCGCCGCCGGCGCCGGTCAGCTCCTGGACGCGCTCGCAGACGAGCGTCATCGCCTGCTCGACTGTCAGCGCGGCCGCGGCGACGTCGCGCTGGGTCTCGACGATCCGGGCCAGGCGGCGTGCCTGGCGGGCGACCTCCTCCTCGGCCTCCTTGCGGCGCGTCACGTCCCGCGTCAGCCCGAAGGTGCCGACGATCCGGCCGGCACCGTCCCGGAGCGGCAGCTTCCACGTCTCGAGCCACAGCCCCTCGCCGCCACGCCCGACGTACTGCTCGTCCCCCTGAAACGGCCTGCCCGAGCGCATCACGCCCTGTTCCTCGGCCGCCGTCTGGGCCGCGACATCGGCCGCCAGGAAGTCGCTGTCGCTGCGCCCGACGAGCTCCTCGCGGCGGCTGCAGCCCCAGCTCTCGGCCAGCGCCTGGGAGACGTGCAGGAAGCGGCTGTCGCCGTCCTTGAAGTAGACCGACTCCGGCGCGGTGTCGAGGAACGCTTCGAACAGTCGCGCCTCGCCGAACGGCGCCGGCGGCGCGCGCCGCCGGCGCGTGCGCGCAGCCTGCAGTACCCGCCTCAGCGAGCCGCCATTCTGGGGTCGTGATGAAACCCCCATTTCCTGGATATCGGCTCCGCCGAGCCGTGCTGAAGCCCGTGCAACGGGCCGCGCGCCCCGCTGGCTACGGGCGTCGCGCCGCGACCACGCGGCGCTCGTGCGTGCCCACGCCGATCGTCCTGCCGTCCTCGGCGGTGACCTCGACGTCGAAGCCGAGCTTGCGCCCGTCGCGCACCTCCCGCAGCCGCACCCGGGCGGTGCACCGCGAACCCTCCGGTGCGCCGGCGACGTGCCTGACGCACACCTCGAACCCGACCGTCGCCTCGCCGTCCGCCAGATGCGGATACACGAGCATCGCCGCCGTCCGCTCGATCACGCCGATCATCCCCGGCGTCGACAGCACGGAGCAGCCGAGCGTCCCGCCGACGTCGGTGACGAGCGATCCCTCGACCGTGAACTGCACCGCCGCCTCGATCCCGGCTTCGACCGCCATCCCGGCAATGTACGGGGGGATGCGGCCGAAGCCGGGCCTCAGACCCGCAGAACCAGCACGAGCCGCGTCAGGTGGCCGCTCGCGTCGCGGACGAGCAACACCGCGCGGAGCCGGTGCACCTTGCGGCTGCGGACCCGCCCGCGCAGTGCCGGGCGCTCGTCGAGCGCCTTCGCCGACAGCATCACGATCAGGTGCGACGCCGGCGAGCGCAGCGTCACCGCCAAGCGCCCATGCAGCAGCTTCAGCGAGCGGACCCGCCCGCCGCGCACGGACACTCCGTGCCGGAAGCTCCGCACCGCGAAGCTGAGGCCGCTCGGAAGCGACACCGTGAACGACCGGACCCTCGCCGAGCCGGCGATCAGCACGAATCGCAGCACCGCGTTCCCGGTCGCGAGCCCCTTCAGCGATCCGCCCGTCAGGTGCGGCGGGCGGTGCTTCGCCGATCCGGTCGTGGGTGGTGTCGTCGGCGTGGTCGGCGTCGTGCTCGTCGTTGTCGTCGCCGGCGAGGAGTTCGCCGGCCCGGTGTTCACCGGCGGGGGGGAGCAACCGGCCACCGTGAACGTCGCGCTCGGCTTGACCGTGACGCCGTTCTGGCCGGTGAACACGCCGTCGACGCTGCCCGTGGGCGCCGCGCAGGTGGTGGCGTAGAGCGCGTCTGAGCCGCCGTTGATCGTCACCGTCAGCGAGCTCAGTGGCACGTCGGGCAGGCCAGTGAACTGCACCGAGTTGGCGAGGATGTCGACCGACCCGGTGAGGGTCGTCGTGAGCCCCGGAAGGGGCAGCGTGATCTGGAGCTTCGGTGACGCGACGCTGCCGGTCAGCTTCACGGGCCCGCTCAGCGTCCCCGGCAGCACCGGCGTGACCGCGGTGGCGGTGCCGACCACGTCGCCGAACGAGGTGGCGGCGTTGATCAGGTCCGGCGCGAGCGTCAGCGCCGGGATCGTCAACTGCATCGAGGAGGCGGCCGCCTGCCCGGAGGGCTGCGTGACCGCGGTCGCGAACGAGGCGCCGAGGTCGTTCGCGTTCCGGGTCGAGCTCGCGCTGAGCGCCGGCGTGAACGCCAGCTTGTCGCAGCCGGTCGGGGTGAACGTCGACGATCCGGAACCGTTGGCGCTGCCGGCGTACGTGTCGATCGACAGCGTCGTGGTCGCCGGCGCGCAGCTTGTCGGCAGCCGCGTGAACGCGGTCGTGCTGGCACCGCCGGATGCCGACGGCGCCGTCCCGTCGATGTTCAGCGTCAGGCTCTGCACCTGGATCGGCACCGGGAGCCCGGCGATCGTGACCGAGCTCGGAATGTTGCTGAATCCGAACTTGACGGCCGGCTGGCCCGGGGCGGGGCCGGCGAGCACCAGCGACGCGGGCGCCGTGAGCGTGATCAGCGGCGCGGTTCCGGGACTCGGTGGGGAGCTGCCAAGCCACGAGTCGATCCCGAAGTACGCGACGTCGGTCGTGTCGCCCGCCGGGATCGCCATCGCGTACATCGCGGAGTAGGAGCTCGTCGACAGTCCGAGCGCGTTGGCGATCACCATCCCCGACCCGACCTGTGACGCTGCCGGACAGTTGCCGCCGCTCAGCTGTGACGGGGTGCACAGCACCGGCACCGCCGTGGGGATCGCGAGCAGCCCGGTCGGGAGCGTGACCGTGACGTCCTTCACCGTGTCAGTCGAGTTCGCGTAGCTGAAGTCGATCGCGGTGCTGAGGGTTGCGTCCGAGCCGGCCTGCGTCCCGCTCGGGGTCAGGCAGAAGTTGCTGACGTCGCCGGTGCCGGCGGTCGTGCACGGCGGCGCCGGGTTTGGCGGCGGCGTCTGCGTGCAGTTCGCCACCGTGACCGGTGCGGTAGGCGTGGCGGTGGCGCCGTTCTGCCCGGTGAAGTCGCCCGTGACGGTGCCGCGCGGGTTGGCGCAGCTCGACTCGTACAGCGCCTCTGAGCCGCCGTCGAGCGTCACGGCCAGTGAGCTCAAGGGCACGTCCGGCAGGCCCGAGAACTGCACCGAGTTGGACGCCAGGTCGACCGAGCCGGTGAGCGTCAGCGTCTGCCCGGGAAGCGGCAGCGTGATCTGCAGCGACGGTGACAGGACGTTCCCCGTCAGCTTCACCGGACCGGTCACGGTCAGCGGTCCGCCCGATGGCGCGGCCAGCACCGGCGTCGTCGCGCTCACCGAGCCGACCACGTCGCCGAACAGAGCCGGCGCATTGGTCAGGTCCGGCTGGAGCGTCGCAGCCGGGATCCTCAGGCCGATCGAACTGGGGGCGGCCTGCCCCGACGGCTGCGTGATCGTGGTCGTCAGCGAGGCGCCCGGGTCCCCCGAGTCCTGCTGCGAGCTGGCGCTCAGCGCAGGTGTGAACGGAACCGAGCCGCAACCGGTCGGGGTGAAGGTCGAGGAGCCGGAGCCGTCGCTCGAGCCGGCGTACGTGTCGATCGACAGCGTCGTGGTCGCCGGCGCGCAGCTCGTCGGCAGCCGCGTGAACGGCGAACCCGAAGAGACCGTTCCGTCGATGTTCAGCGTCAGGCTATTGACCTGGATGCTGAGACCCGTGACCGTGTCCGGGATGCCGCTGAATCCGAACCGGACCGCAGGCTGGCCGCCCACGAGCGTCAGCGACGCAGGCGCCAGCAGCGTGATCTGCGGCGCGCCAGACGGGGCGAGGACCCACGAGTCGACCCCGAAGCAGGCGACGGCGGTGGCGGTGGCGCACGCTGACACCGGCATCGCGAACATCTCGGAGGTCGCGTTGACGCTTGCTAGCCCGTTCAGCGCGCTGGCGGAAACCGTTCCCGACCCGACCTGCGATCCGGACGGACAGCTGCCCGCTGTCAGCTGGGAATACGTGCACTGGGCCGGCACCGCGGTCGGGATCGCCAGCAGCCCGGGCGGGAGCGTGACGCTCACGTCCTTGACGGAGTCGCCCGGTTTCGCGTAGTTGAAGTCGATCGCCGTGCTGAGGGTTGGGTCCGATCCGGCCTGCGTTCCGCTCGGCGTCAGGCAGAAGTCGGTCACGTCCCCGCTGCCGGTTGTCGTGCACGCGGCTGCCCCCGCCGGTGCGGCGCCGGCGGCCAGGGCCCCTGCGCTCAGCGCCGCGGCGACGATCGACCGGACGGCCGTGGCCGGCCACCCGCGCGCAACGAGCAGTCGCGCGGCGCGCGCAAGAAAGTGTGAAAACACGAGATCTTCCCTCCCTCGAGACTCGGTTGTCGACCGGCCCTGCCTGCCGGTGCGCCAACCCTACATACCCGTAAGAGGGGCCTACAGAAACCTGGGAGATGGCGTCGATTCCCGGATCAGGAACTCCTCGACTGCCCCGGCGGGCAGCGGACGCGCCAGCAGGAAGCCCTGACCGTAGTCGCAGTCCTCGCGCCGAAGCCGGTCGAGCTGCGACTGCTCCTCGATCCCCTCGCCCAGCGTCTCCAGTCCGAGCGTCTTGCCGAGCTGGACGAGCGTGTGCATCAGCGCGGCGGCCTCGCTCGAGGCCGAGATCCCGGAGATGAACGAGCGGTCGATCTTGAGCGCGTCGACCGGGAACTGCCGCAGGTAGGCGAGCGAGCTGTAGCCGGTTCCGAAATCGTCGATTGCGATGCGCACACCCAGCGCCTTCAGGCCGAGCAGCTGGCCGGCGGCGTCGTCCGGGTCGCGCATCAGCAGCGTCTCGGTGATCTCGAGCGTGAGCCGCTCCGCTGGCAGCCCTGTGTCGGCGAGCGCACCGGCGACGTCGTCGACGAAGCTCGCGAGCTCCAGCTGCCGCGCGGACACGTTCACGGAGATCCCTGCCTCGAATCCTCGTGCCAGCCAGCCAGCTGCCTGATCGCACGCCTCGGACAGAACCCACTGTCCGATCTCGATGATCTGGCCGCTCTCCTCGGCAAGCGGGATGAAGGCTCCGGGTCCGAGCGTTCCGCGCGTCGGGTGACGCCATCGGATCAGCGCCTCGACGCCGCTGACGGTCCCGTCTCGCAGGTCGAAGGTCGGCTGGTAGACGAGGAACAGCTCGTCGCGCGCGAGCGCCTCCTGCAGGTCGGACTCGAGCGCGTAGCGGTCGGCGGCCTCGATCTGCATGGCGTCCTCGAACACGACGCACCGGTTCTTGCCGGCGTCCTTGGCGGCGTACAGCGCGAGGTCCGCATTGTGCAGCAGCTCCTCGCCGGTGTCCGCCTGCCCGACTGCGATTCCGATGCTGGCCGACACGTGCGCTCGCTTGCCGGATCCGAGCTCGATCGGCTGGCGCAGCACCTCGAGCACTCGCTCGGCGACCAGCTCGGGCGTCGCGAGCAGGTCGCTCGACTCGAGCAGTGCGACGAACTCGTCGCCGCCGATCCGCCCGACGGTGTCCTCGTCGCGCAACGCCCCGGTCAGCCGCGCCGCAACGACCCGGAGGACCTCGTCACCGGCGGCGTGGCCGAGCGTGTCGTTGATCGCCTTGAAACCGTCGATGTCGACGTACAGGACCGCGAGCGGTCGCTGGCTGCGGGCGGCGCGCGCAAGCGCGTGCTCGAGCCGGTCGAGCACGAGCGCGCGGTTGGGCAGGTTCGTGAGCGCGTCGTGCAGCGCCAGGAACGACAGCTCGCCGGTCTTCTGCGCGACCAGCCGCATCGCGCGAGCCCGGCCGGTCGCGAGCGACAGCAGCAGCACCGCGAGCATCAGCGACAGCGCGGTGCCGCCGATCAGCACCGCCAGCGAGTTCGAGTAGCCCAGCACGCTTCCGTCGAACACGCCGCCGAGCACCGTCACCGAGCCGAGCGCGCTCGACAGCGCGATCGTGATCCGGTTCGCACCGCGCGGCGCGCGTCCGGCCGCGAACGTGACCCCGTTGCCGCGTATCACGACGCGCAGTCCCGGATGGTTGGCGATCGCCCGCTGGAGCAGCTCCTGGGGGTTGATCAGCATGGCCGCCCAGCCCAGGAAGGCACGGCGGCGCTCGGCGACGGTTGCTGGCATCCCGACGCCGCGATAGACGGGCGCGGACGCCGCGAAGAACTCGAGTCCGGTCCCGAACGAGAACGGTGCCTCCTGGGTCGTGCCCGCTGCGATGGCCTCGTGCACCATCGGGCTGAGCGCGCACGCGTCGACGTTCGGCAGCGGCACGCTGTACGCGCCCGCCGAGGTCAGGCAGTAGTACGGGCGGTTCCCGGCCGGCACGATCCCCTGGGTCATCCCGCCCGAGACAGGGTGGCGGCGAAGCCATGACGCCAGCTGGCGGTGCGGGACGAGGTCGATCAGCCCGACTCCGAGGATCTCGGGGTAGCGCCGGAACGCCTGCACGTCGGTCAGCCAGCCGTCGAATCTGGCGGTGCTCGCGTGCGGCTCCTGCTTGAAGAACGCCGCAGTCGCGATCAGCAGGGCGTTCTCCTGGTCGATCCCCAGCTGCGCGTCGGCGGCGACCTGGTGAGAGGCCAGGCGGAACCGTGCCAGCGACTGCTGCGCCTCGTTCGAGGCGATCAGCCGGGCGCCGAGGAGCGCTCCGGCCGTGCCGATCGACGCAATCGCGAGCGCAGCGACCAGCCACCGCCGTCCGGCGGTGCTCGCAGGTCCGGTCTCGGCCGGTGCATCCATCTCCTAGGTGATCGGCAGAAGCGCCCGCCGCTGAACGCCCGGGGGATGCCGATGTGCGGTTCGTCGGTGGCGCGTTCTCAGCCGAGCCGCTGCCGCAGCCGTCCGAGGTCCTCCGCCGCGAGGCCGCGGTCGAGCAGCCACGCGGTGGCGCCGCCGCTGCGCTCGTCGAGCAGTTCGAGCACGCGCTCGATCGTTCCGGGGACCGGCGCGTGGCGCGCGGGGTCATGCCCCTCGAGCTCGGCTCGGTACGTCGGCGAGCTGATCAGCCGTGCGAGGATCGCCTCGATCCGCTGCGTCGAGGCCAGGTAGTCGCTGACGATCCGCTCGCGCTCGACGCCCGCCGCGTCGAGTGCCATGGCGACGATCACGCCGGTGCGATCCTTGCCGGCCGCGCAGTGGACGAGCACCGCTCCATCGGCCCGCGCGATCGCGCGGATCGCCGCGACGACCGAGTCCGGGCGGCGATGCAGGTAGCCGAGGTATGCGCGCACGACCGGCGTCTCGTCGGGCAGCCATCCGTCGTGTCCGATGTGCCACGGCGTGATCCGCTCCTCGCTCGGCGGGCTGGGGACGACCGACTCGGGGTACAGCGAGCGGTGCTCGATCCGCACGGCCGGCTCGCGCGTCAGCGGCCCGGGACCCTCTCGCTCGACCTCGACCAGCGTGCGAAGGTCGAGCACCAGCTCGACCCGCTCCTCGCGGAGCAGCCGGCGCACATCGCGCGCGCTCAGCGACTGCAGGTTGTCCGAGCGCAGCAGCGCCCCGGGGACGACCGCCCGCGCGTTGACCGCGCCGTCCAGTTCGATCCAGTGCGTTGCCGTCGCGTTGCCCATGCACCCATAGTTGCAGGCGCCGGGCCGCGGGTACGTGTCCAAGCTGTTAACGGGCGCCCCGGGCTCAGATCGAGCGGGCGGCGCCGCCGTCGACGGCGAGCGCCGTGCCCGTGATGTACGCGGCGGGCTCCGAGCACAGGAAGGCAGCTGCCGCCGCGAGCTCCTCGACGGTGCCGAGCCGGCCGGCGGGGATCGCCGCCAGCCGCATCGGCGTGTTCGAGCCGAGCTCACGTACCCGGTCGGTGTCGATCAGGCCCGGCAGCAGCGTGTTCACCGTCACGCCGTCGCGTGCCGACTCGGATGCGATCGTCTTGAGCGCGGCCAGCAGTCCGGCGCGGTGTGCCGACGACAGCACCAGCACCGAGCTCGGCTCGCGCACGACCAGCGAGGAGATCGAGACGATCCGACCCCAGCCGCGCTCGCGCATCCCGGGCAGCACCGCCTCCACCAGTGCGAGCTGTCCGAGCAGCAGCAGCTCGTACGCCTCGCGCCACTGCTCGTGCGCGAGCGAGCCGGCGCCGTCGGTGGCGGCCGGTGGCCCGCCGCTGTTCAGCACCGCGATCTCGATCGGCCCGAGCGCGTCCGTCACCTCCGCGACCAGGCGCGGGACCGCTTCGACGTCGCGCGCGTCGTGGTGGGTCGCGAACGCCCCCTGCGGAATCGCCGCAGCGGCCGCCTGGGCCCGCTCGAGCGACCGCGAGCTGATCGCCACGCTCGCGCCCTCTGCCGCCAGCGCCTTGGCGATTCCGAGCCCCAGTCCCTTCGATGCGCCGGTCACGAGTGCGACCCGTCCCGTCAGCCCGAGTTGCATCTTGGTCAGATCCCGTCGCTCATGCCAGACTCTGACGGAGAACCCTACTCCCGGCGGCGCCGCCGCCGGGGGCCGGGCCCGCCCGGGGCGGTTAGCTCAGCTGGTAGAGCACGTGCCTTACAAGCACGGGGTCGGCGGTTCGAGCCCGTCACCGCCCATCGCCCGCTCGCAGCGGCTCCCGTGAGCATCGGTAGAACCGCGGCCCGTCTGCATGTTCCTACCGAGTCGGCGGCGGTTCTCGCGCGGATGGGGTGGCGGGCTGCGCCCGCTAGCTTGGTCGGCCAGATGCGGAGTCGGAGATCGAGCGGCGTGGTGTTCATCTGCGTGGCGCTGGTGCTACCGGCGACGGCCCTCGCGCTGCGCAGCGCAGCGGCCGCGCGTCCGATGCCGCTCGCGACTGCGCGGTCGAGCGGGGTGCCGCAGATCGGGGCGTTGTACGCAAGCGTGCACGCGACGCGGCATGGGTGTTCGGCGAGTGTCGTGGACAGTCCGCGTGGGAACACGCTGATCACGGCGGCGCACTGCGTGGTCGGCAGCGGTGTCGGGATGGTGTTCGCTCCGGGGCAGTACGGCGCTGAGATGCCGTTTGGACGCTGGGTCGTTACGGCCGCGTATGTCGAGCCGGAATGGAGAGTCCGCCAGGACCAGCATGCCGATGTCGCCTTCCTGACGGTTGCTCCGCGGACGATCGACGGCCGCACCATTGAGATCGAGCACGTCACTGGCGCATACCACCTCGGGTCCGTCGCTGTGCGTGGCCAGCGGGTGACCGTCACCGGCTACCCGGCCGGCTCAGCAGATGATCCGATCACCTGCACGACCACGGTCTATCTGACGAGAGGGTTTCCGTCGTTCGATTGTCGGGGGTTCGTAGGTGGCACGAGCGGGTCGCCGTGGCTTCGGCTCACGCGCCATGGAATCCAGATCGTCGGCGTCATCGGCGGGCTCGACCAGGGCGGCTGCTACGACTACACGTCCTACAGCTCACCCCTCGCGGGGGATGCCGACGATGCGTATAGCCGCGCCTCTGACGACGGGCCAGCCGATGTCGTACCGCGGCCCGGTAACGACGGCTGCTGAATGCCGGAGCTCTTCACGATCCGCCCGTTGAGCGGAGCTGACACAACCGTCGCGATGTCCCGCCCCGTCACGCGCGGCAACTGGAGCTCCCAGGGTTGTGGCGATCGTATGCTCGGGCGATCGCCCACCAGATCTGGTCGGAGGTCAGCCCGCTTCCGAGCTGCTCGACGTTGGTGGCGGTGGCGATCGTGAGTTGCCGCGGACGGTCGGTCCAGGCTTGGGCCTGGTAGCCGGCCCAGTAGCCGGCGTGCCCGAACCAGAAATGGTCGTCGAACGATCGGCCCCGGATCCCGAAGCCGTAGTTGCCGGGGCCGAGGTGGGTCATCTGCTTCACGGCGGTCGCGGTCAGGAGCCGGCCGCCCAGCAGTGCGTTCCCGAACTCGGCGAAGTCAAGCGAGCTCGAGGCCAGTCCGCCATCGGTGAATACCGGCCCCCAGACGGCGCTCGACACGCCGAAGCCGGGGATCCACTGGCTGGTCAGCGAGCCGTCGCGGTGCCACTGGTAGGGGTAGGCCAGCTGCGCCTCGGCGGCGGGGGTGGGAACCCAGGTGGCGGAGGTGAGCCCGAGCGGGCCGGCGATCAACCGTTGAAAATCGCTCTCGACCGAGCGGTGGGTGATCCGCTGCAGGATCGCCCCGAGGACGATGTAGTTGGTGTCCGAGTACTGGTAGCGGTGTCCAGGTGGGAATCTCGGTGCTCCCAGCCCGGTGCCCAGTCCGGTCAGGACCTGCTCGACCGTCCAGATGTGGCGCGGCTCGTGGCTGATCGTCCACTGGATCCGCGGATTGTCGAGGTAGTCGGGCAGCCCGCTGGTCATGTTGAGCAGCATCTCGACCGTGATCGCGTGGGCGTCAGGGAGCCATGGGTAGAAGTTCGACAGCCTGGTGTCCAGCGAGAGTTGGCCGGCCTGAATCTCCTGCATGATCATCGTGGCCACGAAGGTCTTCGCAGCGCTGTTGAGGATGAACAGGGAGTTGTTGTTCGCCGGGCGGTTCGAGCCGAGCTCGAGGACGCCGGTGGCACCGTCCCAGACCACGCGCCCGCAGGCCACCACGGCGGCGGTCGCGGCGGGGGAGTGGATCCGGGCGGCGGACCTACGCAGCGCTGCGTCAAGCGCACCTCCAAGCGCCAGCTCGCGGGCGTGATCGGCAAACGCAGTGCGTGCAGCGACCGCCCGGTCCGAGCGGGACCGCTCGGCGCCGTGTAGTGGACTCGGCCCGGCCGGCCGAGCGCGCGCGTGCACAGGCGGCGACAGCAGCGTGACGAGAGCGATCACGCCGAGCAGACCGGCCAGCGCCGATGCCAGCACTCGCCGGTCCGGACGATGCGGCCGAAGCGCCGGCAGTCGGATCTTGGCGATCGGCCCGGCCAGGGAGCTGCCGGCGGTCAGCAGGACCGCCTCGAGCCATGGACCGAGTCCCGGCGAGCGGTGCAGGAGCACCTCGTCGAAGCGCAGGTTGCGAGCGAGCGCGTAGGAGGCGTCCGATCCGAGCAGCATCACCAGCTGCGCGAATACGCCGACGAGCACGAGTCGTCGCCGCCGGTCCACGCGGACCAGCGCCAACCCGAGGACCAAGCCGGCGATCAGCGTCGCTGCGGTGACGCGGGCGAGGGGTTGGGCGGCAAAGCCGGCCAGCTGCAGCAGCGGCAGCGCATCCGGGACACCGGGGCCGATGGCCAGGAGTCGCAGCTGGCGCAGCTCGTAGAGCAGCCCGATCGCCGTGACCGAGCCGACGATCAGTGCCGCCGCGACCAGCAGCGATCCGGCGAGCCCACGGGCGATGCTTCGTGGTGAGACCGTGCCCGGCCAGGCAAGCCGGCTCCGCGGCGGCGTGGACGAGCCGGTGTCCGTCGCGGTGCGCGTCAACCGCTGCTGTGCGCCCGCCAGCGGGCGCACGCAGGCTAGGACCACGACGATCGCCGCAGCGTGAAGCAGAGCGGTGGCCGGGCTCGAGCCGAGCGGCTCGCCGAAGGCGGTGACACCCAGCCCGATCGCCGTCAGGGCCGTGAACGCGTTCATCAACGACAGCGGCGCCACGGCGTCGCCGTCACGCAGCGCCGCCTGGAACGCGAGGAACCCACCCAACGTGCACAGGCACGCGAGCACGGCCCATCCCGTCAGGACGCCGCTACCGTGGAAGCGAAGCCCGATCGCCGCTGCCTTGATCGCGCCGTCGGCAGTTCCGTAGAAGGCGCCCGCGGTCACCGCCAGCGCCGCGGGGCTGCCGCGGAAGGCGAACAGGCCGCCCGCGAGCATCACCACGAGCGCTGGCGCGATCAGCAGCCCCGGTTGCAGATGCCCGTGTGCCGGTCCGAACCCGAGCGGCAGCGAGACGAGGCTCACCCCGATCAGCGCGATCGGGACCAGCTGCCGCCGCGCCACACGATGGCCCACGACACGCGCGGCGAGCGGCACCGACAGCGCCAGGCTGCCGGCGTTGAACGCCTGCACGAGCGTCAGCGGCGCGAGCGCGACTGCGACGATCTGCCCAGCGAACCCAACCCAACCGGTCGCCTGCCCAACCAGCCATACGGGCTCGCGGAAGCCGCTCATCGGGCCAGCCCGCCGTCGGGTGCGAGCGCGGTCGTGGCCGCGCTGCTGCAGGACGAACCCGAGGTTGATCAACGCCGCGGACACCAGCGCCAGCAGCAGCGCGCCGATCAGACCAAGCTCCGTGCGGCGGTGTCGACGACGCGGGGTGAGCTGCGGAGCGGGCGGCGGGGCGGTGTGCCCCGAACCGGCGGTCACGGCGGGACTCGGTGGCCGGCTGACCTCGCTGGAGGCCAACTTGAGCATCTGGTTCAGCCGCGGATACCACACGGACCAGTCGTGGCCGCCGGGATAGAACCGGTACTGCACCTGCGCGCCGGCGGCCAGCAGCGCCCGCACCATCGGCAGCTGCTGCGCGCTCGAGCTGTCCTCGCGGCCCACGAACATGTACACGCGCAGCGGCTCCTTGGCCAGCGCGCGGCGAAGTTGGCCGACGTAGTCGAGCGGGCTGTTGTAGGCCAGCGTCGCGCGGGTGGCGCCTGCGAACACGCCGGACCGCGACTGGGTGAAGTAGCCAGACCAGCTCTGCACGCTGGCGAAGTCGGCCAGGTGGTGCAGCGCGACATTCATCGCCCCGTACGCACCGGCCGAGAACCCGGCGAGCACCCGGTCCTGCCGGCGGGGGATCGTCGCGAAGCGTTGATCGACGTTGTGCATCACGTCGATCACGTAGCTTTCGAAGTTGCCCGAGGGGGTGTTGGCCCACTCGGAGTCGGAGAACGTGCTACCTCCGATCCGCCCGTCGGGATAGACGAGGATCATCGGCTGCACGCGGCCGAGGCTCAGCTGGTTGTCGAGCCGCACGTCCATGTTGGCGATGTCCACCCACACGCGAGGCTGCCCGGGAGCCCCATGTAGCAGGTAGTAGGCCGGGTAGCGGTGGCGCGAGCTGTATCCAGGAGGCAGGTACACCAGGTAGTCGGCATTGCGATGGAGCGCCCGCGAGTAGAAGCGGACGTCTTCGAGCCGGCCGGTTCCCGCTCGACGGAACTGCACGAGCGTCGTGAAGCCGCGATGGAGGTTGTAGTCCTGGCCATAGCCGTAGGCGCCCGCCAACCCGCCGGCAGCGACCGCCATCGCCGCCACGACCGCTCCGAATCGCAGCGCCGGCCGCCTCATCCGCCGGCGCCGTCCTCGACCCTCACCGAACCCGCTGAGTGCCAGCGCTCGCTCGACGTCCGCCGCGCCGGTCCGAGGGGCAGGTAGCCCTCGGCCTGCAGCACCCGGAACACCGCCCACGGCAGCGCCGCACGAGACTCGAACACCAGGTAGCGCGGCCGCCAGCAGGGGAAGAACTTGTCGTTGAAGAGCACCAGACGATCCATCTGGAAGGTGCCCCGCAGCGGGCCGAGCAGCCATCGCGCGAGCGCCTTGCCGAACCGCCCGCCGGGTGCGTCGGCGCGCAGCAGATGCGCCAGCCCGGCATAGTTGAGGCTCACCTCCTCGACCCCCCGCACCCGCGCGAACTCGAGCGCGTGGCAGACGAGCGCCTCGGTCAGCCCGTTCGGCGTCTCCCCGACGCGGCGAACGACGTCCAACGACAGCTTCCCCCGATACGCCAGGAACCGCATCACGCCCTGCAGCTGCCCTTCCGGCGAGTACGCCAGCACGTACACGTCATCCGGCCTGATCGCCAGCTCGAACTCGCCCATGCTCATCGCGAACCCGAGAATCCGCGCGCGGTTGGCGCGCCACCGCTCCTCGACCTCGCCGATCGCCGCCTCCAGCTCCGAACCGACCTCACGCCCCTCGCGGACCACGGTTCGCCAGCCACGACGCCCGAGGCGATTGACCGACTGACGCAACTTGCGCACCGAACGCCCCTCCAGCGAGAACGCGCGCGGATCGACAACCGCCTCCTCGCCGGCGCGGACGGCTCGCAGACCCAGACCTCGAAACACATCCACACAGCGATCAGACACGCCATACGCCGCTACCCGAAGCCCGGCCTGGTGCGCCCGCGCCACCAGAGTCTCCAGCGCCTCCACGGCAGCGGCAGTAGGCCCGACAGGGTCGGCGGACACGACGACCGTCCCGCCGACAACCGCAAACGCGACGACCCCGTCAGCATCGCGCGCGAACTGAAATTCCTTGTCCGGCCGCAGGATGTAGGGCGACAGCGAGTCCTCCCCATGATCCGCCACGATTGCGCGCGCACGATCGAGCGCCGCCTGCGAAACCTCGCCGCGCAGCGGCTCGGGGCGATGCAGCGCCCGCGCCACGAACAGCGAGCTGACCAGCGCCCCGGCGAACAGCAGGTCGATCATCGTCCCCCAGCCCGCGGCGATGTGGGCGTGGCCCAGCGCGAAGGCGGCCGACGCGGCCCCCAGCCGGTGCAACACATGCGCCGCCCGGAACGCCCGCGCAACGGGCGCCGACACGTCTGCCGCCGCCGCTGCCGCCCACGCGATCCCCGCTACCGGAGCGCTCAACAGACCGCTGCGCGGGCGCCGCGGCCGAGCGCGACCGCGACCGTGCTTGAAGGCGCGCGCGCCCTGTTCCCCCAGCGAAACAGCCAGCACAACGCCGAGCGCGGCCGCCGTCCATTCGGGACCGTCCATGATCCAACCCACAGCTGCGACCACGGCGCCCAGCCACAACCCCGCCCAACGACGAATCACTGCTCTCGACATCTGTTCCCCGCCGCCAGCCGCACACCGGCTCCGGCACAATCGCTGCGTTGCGGACCTATCGTATCGGACCCCTATCCACTGCCAACACAGGTTCGGGTCCCAGGCCGCTCATCGTGAAGAATGCTCGTCACTCACATAAGAGGGCCGTCAACGTCCGGTTACGCTATGGTGTCACTTCTGTTAGAAGATTCACGTCGTTAAGTCCCGCTGTGCATCGCTTTACCGAAGATTGAGCAAGGTACGCTAGCGGCGGCCGGGGCGAGGGCGGGTGATGGTGGCAGCATCGCGTCCAGCCCGTAACATCAGTTGGTGATTCATGGGGTCGCCAGTTGCTACGCCACGGCCGAAGGGCGGCTTGTCTGGATCCGGATCGAACGGGCGTGGTGGTTCGCGCGGGGTTGCCGGGGGCCGCGGCGACGGGTATCCGTTGCTGGATGGGCTCGAACCGCCGAGGCGGCGGTCGCATCTGTGGCGGGTCGTGCTCGCTTGCCTGATCGTGTTGGCTGCGAGCGCAGGGGCGACGGCCGTGGCGGTGCTCGAGCAGGTGCACACGATCGTGCAGGATCTCAGTGTGAACCGGGCGTTGAAGGTGAGCTCGAGGCTGCTGGCATCCTCGGGCTACGGGCAGCCCGAGACGCTCTTGCTGGTCGGTGACGACACTCGGTCGGTGTTCAAGTATTACAACGGCTATGTGCCAAATCTGGCAAATGAGATGCTGGTTGTTCGGTTTGACCCGAGCAAGCCGTGGATTTCGATGATGTCGTTGCCGCGGGAGCTGTGGGTGACCATCGACGAGCCCGATGGCGTCACGTACACCAATCGGTTGAACTCGGCTTACACATTCGGTGCGACGACGTTGTTGCGGACGATCAAGCAGGTCACGGGCTTATCGGTGAACCATGTGATCGCGACGACGTTCACTCAGTTCGAGAACGCGATCAACAGGCTCGGGTGCGTCTACGACACCATCGACGAGCGGTACTACCACAACAACGCCGACGGCGGCGCCCAATATCAGAACATCGATCTACAACCTGGATATCAGTGCTTGAACGGCAGCGAGGCCGAGCAGTTCGTGTCATACCGCCACACCGACACCTCGCAGGTCCGCGATGCGCGAGATCAGAGCTTCCTGCTGGCGGTCAAGCAGCAGTACGGTCCCAGATTGGCTGGCAACACCGGCGAGTTCGAGAGGGTGTTCGGGGAGACGGTCCAGACGGACGCGCGGCTGCGCAGCACGAGCGAGATCCTGAACTTCGCGGACCTGTTGATCAACGCCAACGGGCTTCGCGTCCGCCAGGTCCATTTCCAGACGCTTCCGTGCGACGGCGTCAGCTGCCCGCTCGGGGACCTCACCGCCACCCCGCAGCAGATCCACGACAGCGTTCACAACTTCCTGTTCGGCGGTGACATCACCCCAACCCGGCAGGTCGCGGCGATCGGCCACAAGCTCAGCCGTCGCGGCGGGCTTGCGCGCCTGCCGTTGACGGCGACGCTCGCGTCGAATGTCGCCGGCGAGCAGGCTGCCGCCGCCAGGCTCCAGTTCACAGCCGAGTTCCCGAAGGTCCAGGACACGGCGGGCAGCGCGATCCCGGTCGCCGCAACCTGCACGCAGGTGGTGCAGGCGTGCATCCGCAACTACCTGATCCACGCGCCGAACGGCAGCGCGTATCCGATCTACGTCGAGGTCTTCTCCAACGGAGATCTGGGGCAGTTCTACGATGTGCAGGGCACGACCTGGACCGGCGCGCCGCTGCTCGGCACCCCGAACCAGACGATCCGGGTGGGACGACGCTCGTATGAGCTGTATTACGAGGGAAGCCATCTGCAGGCGATCGCATGGCGCGAGTACGGCGCCGTGTACTGGGTCCACAACACCCTGACCGACGCTGTCGGCAACGGCGAGCTGCTGGCGATCGCCGAACAGACCGCACCGATCGGCCGTATCCGGAGCGCCCCTAGGCACCTGATCCTGAAGGCCTCCTCGGTCCCGACCGTCACGGCACCGGCGGTCAAGACCTCGATGCTGCATTCGATCGGGCGCGTCGGGGGATTGATCGCGCTGCTGCTGCTGCCCGTCGGCCTGCTGCTCGTGCTTCGCAACTGGCGGCGCTTGCGGTCGATGCGCGAGCGCGTGAACGCAGCCGTAGCGAGGGCGGGCGTCGTGGAGAGCCGTCTGACCGCCGTGGCGGCCAGCCTCAGGCCCGCGGTCGCCCCGGGCGCCGCCGGGTACGCGAACTTCCAGTCCACGGCTGCACGGTATGGCGCGGCGACGCCCGACGCCTTCAACCGCTACCGAGCTCGTCGCCGGTGGATTCCGCCATCGATCGGGGTTGGGCTCGTTGCCGCCGCCGCTGCGGCCTATCTCGCATTGGATTCGAGCGCAAGCGGACCGAAGCACGCACCGCGAGCGGTACCGAGCGCGACGGTCGCGGTGCTGGGGGCGGGCCGAACGCCGCATGCGGCTCGCCGCCTCGCCACGGAGCTCGCGCACGAGCGGGTTCACGTGGTCGCTACGGGCAACCTCGAAGGGCCGGCGCCCGGTTTCTACGAGGTCCTCTACACGCCGCGCAATCGCGGCCAGGCGCGGCTATTGGCCGCAATCCTGAGGACGCAGCACCCGCGGATCACGCCGATCGACGCAGCGACGGCGCAGGCGTTCGGGTCCTCGGCGAAGCTGATCGTGGTGATCCCCTGAGCGTCGGCCGGTGACGACGCGTCAGCTGGCCGATCACGATGCGCGCCGGGTGGGTCGGCCCGATCGGACCGTGAGCCATGCGAGTTCGAGCGCGATCGACTGGCCGGAGCGATTGCCGCTATGGCTGATAACCGGCCGCGTGGCAGGGAGCCGCGTTGCAGGCGTCGACGAACGCGCCGTCGGCTGCGAGGAACTCGGACGTCTGTGCGAGCGCGGCGGGCGAGTACATGATCGACTCGTGCGGGTTGACGAACGGCGGCTGGTCGGGCGGCGGCTGCTCGCTGAGAACCGGCGGGGAACGGACGAGGCCTGGGCCCAGATCCCACAGTTCGACTACCGAGCCTGCGAACGGCGAGCTCGGAACGGGAGCGAGGCCCCAGAACAGGTTGGCGTCCGGGGCTCGATCCGGGTCGAGCGCCGGGGTGTATGCGTCGACGCCGGCGGTTCGTGCCTCGGCGGCTCCGGCGTACATGGGCACGTACTCGTCGCCGTAGGCGATCTGCATCAGCACCTGGTGGGGCAGGGTTCCCGGCAGCTGGTTGAAGATCAGTTGCTGCACGTAGCCGTTGGGGTCGCCGCGGTCCCACAGCTGTTGCATCAGGTCGAGCATCAGCGGTTGCGCGGATGGGTCGGGGTAGACGAGATCCTGCTCGGCGCCGAAGTCGCCGATCCCTTGGGTCCTGGGGATCAGCCAGTTGGCCCAGTCAATTCCGGTCACGCCGAGAACTGCCCGCCGGATGTCAGGTGAGACTGCGGTCACGATCGAGCCCTCGATGCCGCCG
>DAHUYL010000052.1 GCA_027315255.1 Solirubrobacterales bacterium
CCTACCACTACTGGACACGCAAGATCTCCGGCAAGACCGCCAGCAAGCTCCTCAACACCGAGCAGGCCGAGCGCTACCGCCCCTGGCTAGCCAACGACAAGCGCCTACACGACCTCGTCCGCGAACTCGAAGCGCTCACGATCCAAGCCGCCCAACACGCCGAAGGGTGGGGGGAGAAATGACCTCCGAGAAGTGCGGAACGAGAGCCGAAACGCACGATCGCCCGTATTTACGGGGATGCCTCAAGGGTGAGCGATGGGACTCGAACCCACGACCGCCTGGACCACAACCAGGAGCTCTACCAACTGAGCTACGCCCACCGCGGGGGATTCAATCTACCAGGGCATCGGCGTCCTGCCGCCGCGAGGGTCGAGCGCCCGGAGCTCAGACACGGCGGAGCCTGCGATCCATCCCCGTCAGTTCGAGCAGGCGCCTGACCGGCCGGGACCCGCGGGTCAGCCGCACGCGTTCGCCGTGGGGTGCCGCCAGCGCGTGCCGGGCGATCACGCCGAGGCCTGCCGCGTCCAGGAAGCTGACCCGATCCAGATCGATCACGATCGTCGCGGCAGCTGAAGTCGCCGCCTGTGCGAGCGCCGCGTCGAGTCGTGGCTGGGCGGCCAGGTCGACCTCGCCGCCGACGATCACTCGCACGGTCTCGTGTCCCTCGACGATGTCGATTTCCACTCGGTCCGCCACCCCGGCTGTTCGATAGTTGGATTGCAACAGACTGCTGCTTCAAACGCAACGGCCCGTGCGTGGTTGGCGAGATGAGCTCGTTCAACGAACAGCAGGCACGGGCGCCTCATGGTTCCGGACGTCCATGGCTCGACTCGAGCCAGTCGAACTCCCACGATCGAACCCCACCGGCTTCAGGGACTCGACCGCCTAGCTCACGAGCGCCCCGGGGCTCGCGCGGACCGGGCCCTAAGCCTGCCCTAAGCCTTGCCCTAAGCCAGCCCTAAGCCCTGGCGTCGCTGGTCAAGGCACGGACCGTGGCGGTGAAGGTGGCTACGCGCGACGCGGCTCCCTCGGCGCTCGCGGCGCCGACGACAGCCGTGAAGTCAGCGATCGCCGCTGTGGACGCCGCACGCGCCGCCGACACGACCCTCGGCTTGAACGATGACTCGAACACGATCCTCGATCCGGACAACGACTCCTACTATCTGATGGACGCAGTGCTGAACCGCTTGACGCTGCTGATCGACAGTGCATGGCGGGCCGGCGACCTGCAGCGCGTGATCCTCGCCAGTGGTCATGTAACCCTCGCCAAGCGTCTTGCGATCGAGGACCTCAAGGGCACGATCCTGACCACGCAGGCGAACTCCGACCCGGACTACGCTGCCGCGCTGCAGAGGTGGCGAGCTTCGACGCCGCGCTCAGGACGCTCACGTTGCAGCTGTCGAGCGCCGCCCAGGGAGCGCCGAATCCGTCGGGAGCCATGACCCTCGGTGCTGCGACACAGGCGACTGCGCTGACGCTCGATCGCGCCACGTTCCCGGTGATCGGCCACCTCCTGAGTGTGCGTATCGGTGGCTTTCAGGGAACCGCTTTGCGCACGGAACTGCTTGCGCTGCTCGGCGTCCTCGTCGCGATCTACCTGTTCGCCGGCTTCTACCTGTCGGTACGCAGGTCGCAGCGCGAGCTCCTCGAGGGATTGGACGAGCTCCAGGTCAGCTGCGCCAGCCCGCTTGCCGACGGGCTGGATGCGATGGCCGCAGGTGACCTCACTCGGACGCTCGATCCGCAAAGCTCCCACATCCCGCAACGGACGCGCGACGAACTCGGCGAGGTGACGGTGGCTGTCAACGGGATTCGGGAACGCATCCTGGACTCGATCGAGTCGTTCAACGGGATGGTCCTGCAGCTGCGCGCGATCCTCGGTGAGGTCTCGGAGTCGGCCACCACGGTCAGCACTGCTTCGCAGCAGGTCTCGGCAACGTCCGACGAGGCAGGCAAGGCCACGGGCGAGATCGCACAAGCCGTAAGCGATTTCGCCCGCGGCGCCGAACGCCAGGTGACGATGATCGGCCAGGCACGCGACGCGGCTCTAGAGGTCGCACGGGCGATCACCGAATCGGCGAGCAGCGCTCAGGAGGCGGCGGACGTCGCGCAGGATGCACGCAAGGCCGCCGGCGACGGCGTCGAGGCGGCGGCACAGGCCAACGAGGCGATGCGCGCGGTTCAAGACTCTTCGAGCGCGGCGATCGCTGAGCTCGCTGCGAAGTCACAGCAGACTGGGAAGTTCGTCGAGACGATCACTGGAATCGCCCAGCAGACGAACCTGCTCGCGCTGAATGCCGCGATCGAGGCCGCCCGTGCCGGCGATCACGGGCGAGGCTTTGCCGTCGTCGCCGAGGAGGTGCGAGAGCTCGCCGAGGAGTCGCAGCACGCTGCCGGAGAGATCGCTGATCTGATCGAATCGATCCACGCCGAGACATTCGAGACCGTCGAAGTTGTCCGAGCTGGTGCGCGGCGGACGGAGGAGAGCGCCACGATCGTCGAACAGACCCGTGACGCGTTCAGGCGCATCGGCGCCTCGGTCGAGGACGTCAACTCGCGGATCGAGCAGATCGCCCCTGCCTCCCAGATGATCTCTGTCAGCGCCACGCAGATGGACAGCAGCACCGAGGACATCGCCACGATCGCAGAGCAATCCTCGGCCTTCAGTCAGCAGGTCTCCGCATCGACCGAGGAGACGGCCGCCTCACAGCACCAGATCGCCGCCTCGGCGCAGGAGCTGGCCAGCACCGCCGCGATGCTCGAGCGGCTCGTCGCCAAGTTCAAGCTGTCGGTCTGAGCTCGAGTGGTTGCGGCCACTGGGGCAGGCGTGTCAGCTTCTCCGGGTTCCGGACGATATCGATCGCGGTGATGCGCGTCCCGTCGACCGTTATCGACATGACGCTCGCGGCGCCGTCCGCATCGTGGAGCACGAGCCCGGGTGCGCCGTTGACGTCGGCGATGTACCCGACGGGGGGGCAGCGTGCGAGCGCGAGCATCGCACGAGCGACCTTGTCCGCGCCCCGGTGGGCGCGTCTGGCCGCTGTGATCTTGCCGCCACCGTCGGCGCGCCAGACCACGTCCGGGTCGAGCAAGCTGACCAGGCGCTCCAGGTCGCCGCTGAGGCACGCGGCGGCAAACGCCTGCACGACCTCGAGGTGTTGGGCACGCGTCGGTGGGAACCGCGGGCGGTTCGCCTCGACGTGACGGCGGGCGCGCGACGCTAGCTTGCTCGTACTCGCCGGGGTCCTGCCGGTCACCTCCGCGGCCTGCTGGAAACCGAAGCCGAAGATGTCGTGCAGTACGAACGCGGTCCGCTCGGCCGGCGAGAGTCGTTCGAGAACGATCAGCAGTGCCATCGAGATCGATTCGTCGAGGGTCACACGATCGGCCGGGTCACCGCCGCCGGTTGCCGCAGGTTCGGAGATCGGGTCCGCGCGTGTGACAACCGGTTCGGGCAACCATGGACCGACGTACAGCTCGCGGCGCACTCTCGCGCTTCGGAGCGCGTCCAACGCCAGGCGGCCGACCGTCGTGGTCAGCCACGCGCGTAGGTCGCGGATCCGGTCGGCATCCTGCTGGCGTTGAAGTCGCAACCAGGCCTCTTGGACGATGTCCTCGGCCTCGTTGAACGAGCCGAGGATCGCGTAGGCAACCCTTTGCAGATGCGGGCGCTGGCGCTCGAATGCGCTCGCGAGCCGTTCCTGGGCGGCCCTCACCTCGTTCTCCGGTTGTCGATCGTCAGGCTGCAACCCGTGACAGGTCCGCGTCGACGTCAGCGCTCGTGCCGAACACCGACGCCCGGTCCTCGGCTGATCCCGTGATTCGCCTGCGGATGGCGCTGCTTCGTAGCGCCAAACGCGACAGCGCTGCGAGCGCCGATCCGGACGGCGGTGTCCGTCCCCACTCGAGCACTCGCTCGGGATCCGAGCTTGCCGGCGGGTAGATTCGCGAGCGGTTGATGTAGCGCTTGAACTCCTTCGCCCCCGGGCCGGCCGCGAGGATGGTGTTGCGTTCGAAGCCGCAGGTCAGGAGCGCCCCGAAAGCACCCAAATCGAGGCAGGTGAGATACAGCGACTGGCGATAGCCACGCGGTGGTCTCCCGAGAAGGGTCAATGCCGCGTTCTCACCCGCGCGGCGGCCCTGCGGCATTGCCTGCTGGCAGGACATCACTGCAACATGTTCCCGATCGACACGCGCGGCGGCGCAGTCACCACAGGCCCAGATTCCCTCCACCTCGGTGGCGAGGAACCGGTCCACGTGCAGGCGCCCGAGACGGTCGCGGCGCCCCGGGATCTGATCGGTCAGCGCTGAGGCGCGGGGCCCCGCGGACCAGACGACCAGCTTCGCATCGAGCCGTTCTCCGCTATCGAGCACGACCCCGTCGGAGCGCGCCTCGCTCACCTGGACGCCGGTGCGGACCTCGACCCCGAGCGCTCGCAACGCCCCGTCGATCACCGCGCGCGCACGTGGACCAAAATCCGGCGCGAGCTCCCGACGCTGCTCGATCAGCATGACATGGGCACCGGTTGGCCGAGTGACACTACGGGCCGCACATTCGGGCCCCGATGCGATCTCCGCGGAGAGCTCGAGGCCGGTGAAGCCCCCACCCACGACGATCACTCCGGGCCGCGGATCGCCCTCACGCGCCACCGACCCGATGGCTCTGCGCAATGCGACCGCCTCCGTGTACGTATCGGCGGAGTGGACCTCCGTCCCTGCGGGTAACGCCAGTCGACCGCCGGCGGCGACCACCAGCTGATCGAAGCCGACCGGCTCTCGGCGGTCGTCGAGCTGCACGGTGCGGCGCTCGACGTCGATCTCCGTCACGCGTGCGCATCGGTGCCTGACACCGATCGATCCCAATACGCCGGTCAGTGGCACCCGCGCTCCCGATAGGTCCGATTCGTACAGACGGGGCCGGATCACCAGGTCCGGCTCGGGACTGACGAGTTCGACCGACACCGCCGATCCGCTTGCGGATCGCAGCACTTCCACGGCCCCGATGGCGGCGTGCACGCCGGCGAAGCCACCGCCGACGATCAAGATTCGTTTCTGGCTCATGGCTCGTAGACGACGCAGCCGGCGATAACGAGACATGCGGCGCGCCTCCGGCGATTCACGACGCGGTCAGAGGCCAAGCGTCACCGTCTGCTCGCCCAGACGCTGCGAAACCCAGGTCGGAGGAGACTCTGCGGCACGGTGCCCAGCAAGAGCAGCACGAGCGCCAGCAGTGCGACGTACGGGGCCAGGGGCTGCTGATCGAGCACGTATCTGGTGCTGCCGGTCGGTCCGCGGCCGACGACACGGCGAAGATACGACGCCGCCGCTTGGACCTCACCTCCTCCGAACGAGCGTCCGCCGAGCGAGCCCGCAAGCTCGGCGAGCAGAAGGCGTCCGGTCGAATCGGGGTGGTAGGCCGGGTTGGGCCTGCCGCCTGCGTCGAACACGGCCTCGCTCTGGTTCCAGAAGCGGATCGCCAGGAACCGGTAACCGTCACGGACGCCGAGCACTCCGGCGATCATGCTCGGGTCGAAGGGATTGCTCTCGCCGTCGGTCAGCAGCACGATCACCCGCCGCCTGACGGCGGGACCGAAGTAGTCGCCGCTCGCGATCTCGCCGAGGTTCCCGTAGTTGGTTGCGCGCGCGGCCGGCGAGCTCGGCGGCGGATCCTCGATCCTGACCGCCCGCTGCACGACCCCGTCGAAGCCGGTGGTACCCGGCACGGGCAGCAGGTCGGGCAGCACGCGATCTGTGAACGTGGCGACCCCGGCGGGAACCTCGGGAATCGCGGCGCGCAGCCCCACCGCCGCCGCGATCGCTCGAGCAAGCCGGGTGGGGGAACTCGGCGTGAGCGACGCCGCCATCGATCGGGAGGTGTCGAACACGAACAGGGCCGCGACGTCGGTTCGGGTGCGCACGAGGGCTTCGTCGGTCAACGCCGGCTGAGCCGCCGCCAACCCGAGCAGCGCGACGGCGGCCGCGGCCGCGGTCGTGCGCGGCTCGAGCGACCAGCGCCGCGGCGGCTCGAGCCCGAGCCGACGCGCGACGAGGGCGACGCGAGCACGGCCGTGCAGCGCGACGCCGAGCGGGAGGAGCACGGCCAATGCCGCGAGCGCTCCGAGCGGCGTCAGGAAGCTCATCAGAAGCCGCTGCCCGAGGCGCTGCCGGAGGCGCCGCGCCCGGTGCGGCCGGACCCCTTGGCGAGTTTGCTCCTGCGCGGCTGCCTGCTCTGCGCGGCGAGACGCAGCAGCAGTTCCAGGTCGAACTTCGCCGCGGTGTCGCCCGGGTCGATACGGACGGCATCGGTGAAGTCGGCGACCGCGGTTTCGCCCGGCGTGGCCCCGCCGCCGACCGCCGCTTCCGCGAACGTCAGGATCCCGAGCAGCGTCCGCGCCTGCGATGCCATGAGCGGGTCGGTCGAGCTCGCCGGCCCGCTCAGCTCGTCGATCGCACCGACGAGTTGGGTCCCGAGCGGGAGCGCGCTGTTGACATGCTGCGGGTCGTCCGCGACCCCACGATAGCCCTGGAGCGCCCGGCGGGCCGCGACGTCGGCGGCGGTCCCGAGCATGTCCTCGGAGAGCCCACCGAGATTCGTCGCGGGCGTCCACCTGGCGCGTCCCGGGGCGATCGCGTAGACGGCGTCGCCGTGCTCGAGCGCGGCCGGCCACGCACGAACGTCGGCGGCCAGCAGGGCCGCGATCACGGCGACTGCCGTCAGAGCGGCCATCGCTGCGAGACGCAGCGCCGTCATTGCGACCTCCTCCACCGGAGCTGCGGCGCCCACCCCTCACGAACTGCGAGCGCGGTCGCGGCCGCCACGATCAGCGCGACGATCGTCCACGGGAACGGGGTCTGCTCCTGCTGCCGGGCGGCCTGCGCGGCCGTCGGTGCGTCGACGAACCGCGCGCTTCGCCCGAAGATGCTTCGGAAGTACGCAACGTTGCTGGCGAGAGGATTGAGGCCGACGATCCGGATCGGCACCCGGTCGTGCTGGGCGACCGCGCCAAGCGCAGTGAGCGCAGGAAGATCGTTCGGATTGTCGTCGAGATCGCTGACGAGCATGACGGCCGGATGTGGCCGCTGAGCCACTGCCATGTCGATCGCCGTCTGCATGCCCAGGGAGATGTTGGTCCCACCCGTGAATGTGCTCCCCCATGGGTTGAGGGGGTACAGCGGGACGATTCCGGGCACGGTCTGTCGTGGCAGTGTGAAGTAGCGCAGCAGGGGCAAGAGGTCGGCCGCGGGCGTGCCGGTCGGAAGCGCCTCGTAGGCCGCGTCGGAGAAGATGACGAGGCCGACCCGGTCGCGGCTTCGCAGCAGCAACCGGAGCGTGCCCGCGATGCGCGGGGAATCGGCCGCGTCGATACTCGCGGACTGGTCGAGCACGATCACCACGTTCGCGTGCGGCGGGAGCAACAGGAGCGTCTGCGAATGGGAAGCACGCGAAGCGAGCAGGACACCCGCCGCGGCCCCGACGGCACAGGCCGCAAGCGCCGCCAGCACGAAGCGGGTGGTGCCGGCGTACGGGCGGAACGCGTGGACATCTGCCAGCGGGATCCCCGCGCTCATCCGGGACGCCCCTGTTCGATCTCGGTGACGAGGGCCTCGAGCTCGTCAGGCTCCGGCACGGGCTCGGACCATGCCAGCCTGCGGGCAGCAGCCGAGCGCTGGTCCCGGTCGAGCGCGCGTCCGAGCAACGCGAGCGCGCGGCGCCGGTCCGAGGCAGTTCGGCGTTTTGCCTCTCGCGTGAGCCGCAGCGCTCGCTCGAGCGCCGTCGGCTGGCGACGGCGACCTTCGACGCGCACGTACACCTCCCAGCCGGCGACCGCGATCGCCCCGATCGCGCAGAGCACTGCGAGCAAGTCGAGCAGAGCGCCGAGCGCCGAGGGCGCGATCCGGTACGTGGGCGCGAGCGGCACCGTATCGGCCTCGAGCGGCAGCGGGCGAGCCGCAAGGTCCCCCGCCGTCACCCGGCCTCGCACTGACAGCAAAGGCCAAGTCGCCGAGGCGCGCGCGACCCGTCCGTCCAGCGCGACCGCCGACGCCTGAACGCGCGGCAGGGCCAGCCGCGCCAACCCGTCGGCAGCGACGCATTGCCCCGTGAGGCACGAGACGGGAAGGACGACGGTCACTAGCTCCAGGCTGCCCTGCGTCGAGCGGGCAGTGTGCGGCTCGCCGAGCTGGGTGAGCGGCGCGAGATCGTCCGTGAGCCGCAGCGTCTGCGCCCGCACGCGGCGGGTGTCGAGTGCGACCACGACGCTGGCGAGGATGCGGTCGCCGACCTCCGGAGCCGGCGGGTCGAAGCTCGCAGTCACCTCGAGCGGAGCCGTCGGCACGACCGCCGGGGCGGATCCGGAATGCCCGAGCGCCCAGAGCGCCGCCAACGCACCCACGACCGCAAGCCCGCAGATGCCCGCGATCCACATCGCCGTGGCAGCGGGACCTCGAGTCATCGCCCCCACCCGATGCTCGTGCGCTGGTCAGCCCAGGCGATGAACGCCGCGTCGATGGCGTCGGGCTCGCTCGTCCCGAGCACCACCGCCTGCAGTCCAAGCGCGGCGAAGTCGACGAGCAGATCTGCGAGCCGCCGTTCGTTCGCCTCGCGGCGCTTCGCGGCCTGGCGGCGGCTCATCCGGACCAGCGCGACAGCGCCCGTTCGCGGCTCGACGATCGGAACAGCGATGCCGCCCACCGCCGGGAAGCTCTGCTCCCAGGTCGGATCCTGGATCACGACCGGCACGAGATCCCATCCGCTGCCGACGCCGCGCAGCCACGTCTCCGGCTCCAGCGGGCAGAGAAAGTCCGACAGCACGAACACGAAGCTGCCGGTCGGAAGCTCACGACGATGTGCTGCCAGGAACGCGAACGACCGCGGGAGCACGTCGGGCGGCGCTGCAAACGGGGTGTCGCCGCCCTCCCGCTCGGCGATCAGCAGGCGGCGATCGCGCCGGCCCGGCGGCATCCACCAGGCCTCGCCGTCGCCGAAGTCGAGCGCGGCGGTGTCGGCACGAGCGACTGCCGCACTCGCGGCGATCGCGTCGGCCGCCTCCCGCATCGCAACCCGCTTCTGCAGCCAGGGCAGCGGCGGAGCGTAGAGACTCATCTCAGGCCTTCGGTCGACGACGATCACGACGCGGGGTGCCTCGTCGACCGCTTGCTCTCTGACGATGAAGACGTCGCTGCCGCTCGCGGTCGCCAGGCGCGCCGACGCGAGCCAGTCGATCTTCGTGACCGGATCGCCCACCTGGTAGAGGCGATGGCCGATGATGTCGCTCCCGTGGCCGCGGCGCCGACCCGGCACCTCGCCGAGCGGCAGCCCGTGGGGTCGGCGCCGCGGCACGAGCGGGAACGTACGTCGCCCGCCTGCGACCGAGCTCACCGCTCCCAGGCCGGTGCGGGCGGCGGCGCCTGCTCGAGGCAACGCTCGCGGATCTGGTTGAGCGCCTCGTCGCGACCGAACGCCCGAGTCTCTGCGAGGTAGGACGCGGTCAGCAGCAGGCGATGCCCGACAACGGGCAGGAACAGCCGCTCGATGTCCTCTGGCACGACGTACCCGCGCCCCTCGAGGAGTGCCCATGCACGAGCGGTCCGCTCGAGCGTGAGGCTCCCGCGCACCGACGCGCCGATCGCCACTCCGGCGACCTGTCGCGTCGCGCGAGCGAGCTGCACCGTCCAGCGCAGAACGAGCTCGTCGACGTAGACGTCCTCGACCGCACGCTGGAGCGCCGCGAGCTCCTCGACGCCGACCACCGGCTGGAGCCGCTCGATCGGATGTCCGTGGCGCTGCGCCGCGACGATCGAAACCTCCTCGTCCTCGTGCGGGTACCCGAGGCGCATGCGCACCGCGAAGCGATCCAGCTGCGCCTCGGGCAGCGGAAACGTACCCTCCTGGTCGATCGGGTTCTCCGAGGCGATCACCAGGAACAGCGCGGGCAGATCGCGTGTCACCCCGTCGACGGTCACCTGGCGCTCCGCCATCGCCTCGAGCAATGCAGACTGGGTCCGGGGCATCGCCCGGTTGATCTCATCGACGAGCACCACGTTGGCGAACACAGGTCCGGGCCGGAACTCGAACTCTCGAGTGCGCTGATCGAAGATCGACAACCCCGTGATGTCCGTCGGCTGGAGGTCTGGCGTGCATTGGATCCTCGCGAAGGAGGTGTCGCCAACCGACTGCGCGATCGCACGGGCCAGGATCGTCTTGGCGGTACCGGGGACATCCTCGAGCAACACGTGCCCGCCCGAGATCAGCGCCGCGAGGACGAGCGCGATCTCCTCGTGCTTGCCGACGACCACCTGCTCGACGTTGGCGAGGATCCGGGCTGCAGCGTCGATGGCGACCGCGTCACCAGGCGCCGACGTGTGCGCACCTGTCACGGCCGCCAAGCCTACTAGCGGCGGTAGCTCGCGTCGCAGTTGTCCTGGGCTCGCCGCTGAGGCCTGGCGACCGGTGCCTCCGAGCGATTTCCCAGCGAAGCTATGCGCAGCGCTCTGTTGGGTGGAGCGCTCGACGCGCATCGCCGTGGGTGCACGACGGCGCGCGGGCGGCGCCGGGGCGCGGGAGCGCGGGCGGCGCGGGGGACGACAACTCTGCCAACCCCCCGGCTGCGGCGGGGGGTGGCAGCTCAGACCACCTCACAGCTGGTTGAATCTGCCAACCCCCCGCTGGGAC
Organism: Solirubrobacterales bacterium; assembly: GCA_027315255.1. GTDB lineage: Bacteria > Actinomycetota > Thermoleophilia > Solirubrobacterales > Solirubrobacteraceae > Palsa-465. The sequence continues at coordinate 10,673 of DAHUYL010000052.1, forward strand.
GGGGGGTTGGCAGAGTTGTCGTGCCCGATCGGGCCCGCTCGCGGCACGCCGCCCAGATGGCTGGCGCTCGCTGCCGCGCCTGACCCCGCGAGCGGCGTGGCACGGCGCGCGCCGACGGCGGCTCCGCGATCTCCGGGGGTGCTCTGAATCTGAATCGCGCGCCCGCGGGCGACTGTGGCCGCGCGTACGCCGTCGCCTCGGGGGCCGTCCGACGATGGCGATCCACGACCATCAGGACGATGGCGATCAACCCGACAAAGCCGATGAGCTGGCGCGCCTGAAGGTGAGCACGGTGTGCAATCTGGCGTCGCCGGCGATCATCCCGAGGATGTTCCATGGCATACCGGCGGCCTTGCGGGACACGGTCGCGTTGCCCTTGAAGCGCAGCGTGCCGTTCGCCGCCTGCTCGACCGCCGCCGGCACGGCGAGTGGCACCCGCGCGGAGCCGACCGCAAGCTCTCCGGCGACCGTCACACCGCCGGCTCGCGGGGTGACGGTGACTGCGGTGAACGTGATCCGCGGATGTGCGCGCACGTCGAAGAAGTCCGCCGAGCGCAAGTGCCGGTCTCGCCTGTCCTGCCCGGTGGCGACGCTGGCCGCGTCGATTGTCAGTTCCCCCGTCGCGCTGCCGGCTCTGACCTTCATGGTCCCCTCGCACGAGCCGAACACCCCACGGACGGTTCGCAGGCCCCACATCTCCTTCACCGCGAAGCCTACCTCGCTGTACTTCGGGTCGAGGTTCCAGTCCCCGCCTGGAAGGGGCGAATCGATCGACCCGCTGGGTCCGTGGTCGAGGGTGCCTGTCATGCTGTGCTCCTTGCGGTCGAGACCGGACGAGTTGCGAAGCGGCAACGCCGCTGGCGCCGGCGAGCTGTCACCTTCTACTCATACAGACGGAGCGGCCGGGCCATATGTGACGCGCACGGCGACGATCGCTCGGACTCCCCGTCGTCACGCTCCGGTCCGCGCATCCGTCATCAAGGACGGATGCCACCAGGAAACCAGGACCAGCCAAGGAGCAAAGCCCTTGTGAATGACCTCAACTGGGAGACCGAGCAGTTCGAGCGACACCGACGGCACCTGAAGGCGGTCGCCCACCGGATGCTCGGATCGCAGAGCGAGGCTGAGGACGCGCTCCAGGACGCCTGGTTGCGGCTCAGCCCGCAACCAGCAGAGCACGATCCGCGACGCCCGTGCGCGGCTGACCACGATCGTCGGCCGGGTGTGCATCCACATGCTGCGCGCGCGGCAGGCGCGCCGCGAAGTGACGATCGAGCATCACGTTCTCGATCCCGTCATCACAGCCGTCGACGCCGTCGAACCGGAGGGCGAGATACTGATCGCCGACTCGGTAGGGCTCGCGCCGCTCGTCGTGCTCGCGACGCTGACCCCGGAGCAGCGGCTGGCGTTCGTGCTGCATGACATCTTCGGCGTTCCGTTCGAATTCGAGCAGATCGCCCGGATCATCGACCGTTCGCCGGAGGCGGCTCGCCAGATCGCCAGCCGCGCCCGCCGACGTCTCAGAACGACGGCGATGCCGGACGTTGACGTGGCTGCGCAATGGAGACTCGTCGATGCGTTCCTGGAGGCAGCCCGTGGCGGCAACTTCGCAGCGTTGCTCGAAGTACTCGACCCCGACGTGGTCCGGCGCGTCGATCTGGGTCAGACAGGTCAGATCCTCCGCGGCGCCGAGGTCGTCGCGACTGGCGCGATGATCTTCAACAGCCTCGACCTTCGACGTTCGCCGCGTGCTCGTCAACGGCGCACCGGGCGTGGTCACGTTCGCCGACGGGCAGCCCGTGGCCGTGCTCGGGTTCACGGTCGCGCGCCGCAGGATCGTCGAGCTGAACGTCCTCGCGGACCCTGACCGCGGCCGCGGCCTGACCACGGCTTGCTTCGAGCGATGACCGACCCGGCCCGCGCTGCGGGCAAACGCGTCCGTCGCAGCTTGGTCTTCCGAGCCGAGCGCAGACGCGCAGACGTAGCAATCACGGGCTCACGCCACCGTCGGAGCTGCAGCGGTCGCTACAGCGGCGGGACCCACCGTGCTGCGATCCACATTCCCTCCTCGCCGGTCCGGTGCTCGGAGAGCTGGCGCTCGTGCGCACCGTAGACCCTCAGATCCGTGATCCCGGCCGCCCCGACACGCGCGATGAAGACCCGTGGAAGTGCGTTCAGTTGGAGCCAGTCGCGCAGCTCGTAGCCGGCGTCCACCTCCGCGATCCAGGCGTCGGCTTCGTGCCACCGCGCGGTGATCCGGTGGGTCGTGGCGCGAAGCTGACCGAGAAAGTCGCCGAACAGCTGGCGGACGGCCTCGGCCCCTTCTGCACGACGGCCGTCGGCGACCAGGACCCGTGCTTCGGGTGCCATCAGCGCCATCGCGGCATCGAGGTCGAGCACGTCCAGGGCACTCAGGAACGCTTCGATCGGCGACTCGTCCACTTGTGCGCAGTGTGGCACGCTCAGACGCTCAGACGCTCAGGCGTCCCCGGAGTCGCGGCCCGATGACTGCGGAAGTGGTCGAGCGCCGGTCTCGTACGTCAGCTGAGCCGTCTGCCAGTGCGGCCAATCGCGATCAGATCGTTACCCAGGAGGTATGACTGGTAGTGAGTGTGGCCGCGAGCAGGCTCGATCCGCCAGCCGGCGATGTCGCCGGGCAGGTTGATCATCTCGAAGCGGTCGATCGGCGTCCTGCCGTTGTCGGCGAGCAGGCTGCTCAGGTGTTGGATCACGCGCGGGTCCAGTTGCCCGAGCTCGATTCCCACCCGAGATCCGTCGAAGGTGACGGCAGTTCCGGCGGTCGGCGTTCCGCCGGCACGAATCGTGACCATTCTCGCGAGGCCATCCGAGCCGACGACCGCCTGCAGGACGCCGGGATAGATCACGAGCCGCAAGACCAGGTCGTGACGACCCATCTGGCGCTTCAGCGCGAGAACGGCCCGCCTGAGATTGGCCGCGTCGAACAACGATCGTGCAGCAGCCGGTGCCGCGGTGGCCGAGGGACGTGGCAGCGAAGCCACGGTGATGTCCACCTGACCCGGACTGTTCCAGGTGAAGTTGTAGCCAGTCACCTGGTAGCTGCGAGCCTCGATCGTCGCCGGGGTCGAGTACGCGGATCCGTCGTTGAACCGCACTGCACACGTGAGGTGCACGTAGCCGGCGGAGTAGCTGACGTCCTGGACGTGCGGGCGGCAATCGACGCCGGCCACCTTCCGGTATGCCTGCTCGTGATCGAGCGTCCGCCGGATCGAGGTCTGCAACAGCTGGTACGCCCCTTGGTCCGAGGCACAGCCGGCGACCAGCACGGCCACGAGGGCGGCGGCCGAGCCGCCGGCGAGGCTCCTGAGCCGATTCCTCGAGACACTCACCATGGCGCGCGGGCGGGGGTCACGCTGCAGGCAGTGTGATCGACGGAACGCCTCGGCGCACGCGATCGCGGCGGGTCGCCCAGCGGCGATCGTGGCCATCGTCGAATTTCGAAATCGGACACGCGGTCACCGTACGCGGGCATCTGACCCGAGGACATTCCCGAAACCTGGAAACTTTGACCGCTGGGTCGAGGGCCGGCAGGACTATGATCTCGGACGATGCGGCCGGATCGACCGCGGACGCCTCCAAGCGTTCTCGCACTCGCCGTGATCGTCGCGCTCGGCACGTGCGCAGTCGCGGCCGCGATCATGGCGCCCTCGATGCTCGGCGGGGCCGGTATGTGGCCCGTCCTGGCGACAGGCTCGTTCGCACTGATCGGTGCGCTCGCATCGCTGTGGGTGATCGAAAGGCGGCGAGCGCGGTCGCTGAGGTGGGTGTGGCGTGCGACCGTCGCCAGCCGGCCGGTCCCACCGAGACGTCCGAATGCTCGAAGCACCAGGCGGCGTGTCCGCCCCTAGCTAAGCTAGCTAGCTTAGCTAAACGAGCTAGGCGAGGCGGGATCTCCCCGTCGGCGCGATCCGTACGCTCCACGACGCAGGAGTGCGGGTTCGGACGGTAGCCAGGGCGCCTCGAACGGCCGACGCTGGTGAAGGATGCCCCCGAACGAGGCCAACCGTGCGCTGCCCAGCACGCGACGCCGCATGGCGGCCCACGGGTCAGCCGGCGTGGCGGCGGCGATGGCGATTGCCGTTTCGGCGCTGATCGCCGGGTGCGGCGGGAGCATCACGCCCGCAACCCGTGCGCCATCGGCGGCGGGCATGGCGAAGCAGAACGCCACTGCGGTCGTGACGCTCGCCCGAACGGCGCCGGCGGTGGCAATCCCGGAGTCGTTTCTCGGGATCTCCACCGAATACTGGACGGTGCCCGTCTGGGCCGGCCACCTGGCGTTGCTCGAGAAGACGTTCGCGATGCTCGGCGGCGGAGGCCCGGTACATCTGCGGATCGGGGGCGACTCGGCCGACCACGTCGCGTGGGCCCCCACCCGGGAGCTGCCCGAGTGGGCCTACGAGCTCGGCGGGACCTGGCTGTCGGAGGTCGGTCGGGTCGTACGGCGGACGCACGTGAAGCTGATCCTCGATCTGAATCTCGTGACCGCGACGCCGGCGACCGCTGCGCGGTGGGCGAGGGTGGCGCTCACGAGGCTTCCCCGCGGAAGCGTGATCGCGTTCGAGATCGGCAACGAGCCCGACATCTACGACCGGCGAGCGTGGCAGCGGATGACCGCCGGTCCGGGCGCGCCGCCGCTTCCCCGACATATCACCGCATCGAGCTACGCCCGCTCGTTCGCGTCCTACGCCCGTGCTCTGGCTCGCGTCGCACCGGGCGTGCCGTTGCTCGCTCCGGCGCTCGCCGAGCCGCAGACGCACTACGACTGGGTGACCACGCTGCTGCACGCGCCCCACCCCGGTCTGAGTGGCATCACCGCCCACCGCTATCCATATTCGGCGTGCGCGCATCGCGGATCACGGCAGTACCCGACGATCGCGCGAATCCTGAGCAATACCGCGACCGCGGGCATGGCCCGCACGGCCGTGCGGTTGGAGCACATCAGCGACCGCGCCGGCCTCCCACTGTGGTTGACCGAGATCAACTCGGTCACGTGCGGCGGGACCCGCGGCGTCAGCGACACGTTCGCGACCGCGCTATGGGCCCCGGATGCGCTGATGGAGCTCGTTCGTGCGGGCGTCGAGTCGGCAAGCGTCCACGTCCGCGCCGACGCGATCAACATGGCGTTCTCGCTGACCGCACACGGCCTGGTCGCCCATCCGCTGTTCTACGGGATAGTCGTGTTCGCGCGCATGCTCGGCCCGGGCGCGAGCCTGCTCGCAACCCGCGTCACCGCCTCGCGGGGTCTCCCGGTCAAGGCATGGGTCGTGCGGCTGCCGGGCGGACTCACGCGCATCCTGCTGATCGACAAGGGCAGCCGCGCGGCGAGCGTGCTGCTGAAGCTCCCGCTCACAGGCAACGTCATGGTCGAGCGCCTCACTGCTCCGGGCGTCACCTCGACGACCGGAGTGACGCTGGGCGGACAGCGGATCGACGCTTCCGGGACCTGGTCGGGCACCCGCCGAGTGACCACGATCCGGCCAGCGGCAGGCGGCTACCGCATCGCGCTGCCGCGCTACAGCGCCGCGCTGATCACCGCGCACTCAGCCCCCC
>DAHUYL010000060.1 GCA_027315255.1 Solirubrobacterales bacterium
CCGCCGCCGCCGGCAGCAGCCCGAGCAGCCGCCCGTCGCCGATGTCGGCGAGCAGCGCGCCGCCGTCGATCGTTCCGAGCACCGTCGACGAAGGGGCCGCAGCGCAGACGGCGGCGGCTCCGGCCGACAGGTCGCAGCCGAGCCGGCGGGCGCGAGCGAGCATCGCATCGCCGTCGTTCGGCACGTGCAGCTCGAGCATCTGCAGGAACGCGCGGCGGGCGCTGTCCGCGTCAAAGCCCGAGGAGTCGCGTCGCAGCGCGATCACCGCCGCGGCGGCGGCAGCCGCGTCGAGCCACGAGCCCGGGTCGGAGCCGTTGGCGCTCAGCGCGGCGACCACGCCGACGATCTGGCGGCCGATGCGCACCGGGACCGATAGCCGGAGCCCGGCCGGGATTCGCGCCGAGGAGTCGACGAGGAGTGCGCCGGCATAGTCGCCGACTGCTCGGACGGCCTCGGCCGAGCTCGAGTCCGGTGGCCAGACGACCGTCGGCCCGAGCTCCGGCAGCGAGATCGCGACCGGGCAACCGAGGGCGCCGGCGGCGGAGCGCGCGACGCTCTCCAGGTCGTCACCCGCAACCGCGCCGGTGACGATCGTCAGCGGGCCCGTCCGGGGAGTGGCATGTGCCACTCCCCGGAGGTCCGCATCGTTCATACGGTCGCCGGCTCCCCGGTCCCCGCGTAGCCCGGGATCCCATTCGGGTATCCCAGCGACGGCACGTCGGACGGGTACACCTCGTGGCCGTGCTCGGCCGTGTCCCCGATCTCCATGTTCTCGGTGGACATCCGCAGCGGGACGAACAACCCGACCAGCTTGAGCAACACCCAGGTGACGGCGCCCGACCAGACGATCACCCACAGGGCGGCGAAGAACTGCCACTTGAGCAGCACGAGGTTGCCCTGGAGCAGGCCCTCGGGCGTGCCGTGGGCGATGTACTCGGTCACCTTCTTGCCGGACTTGACGACGGTCTTCGCCAGGTAGGTGACCGCCATGTGGCTGTCGGCGAAGATACCGGTCAGCAAGCCTCCCGCCAGACCGGCGAAGCCGTGCGTGTAGATCACGCCGAGCGTGTCGTCGACGTTGCGGAACGGCCGCATCCGGCTGAGGTAGTTGAGCGCGAAGTAGACGATCGTCGAGGCGATCACTCCGAGCGCGATCGCGCCCCAGCCGTTGACGTAGCCGGCAGCGGGCGTGATCGCGACGAGGCCGGTGATCATCCCGTTGACGCCGCCGAGGAGGCTCGGCTTGCGCCCGGTGATGTAGTCCCACGCGACCCAGATCAGGAACGCCACCGCTGTCGTCAGGTTGGTGTTCAGCACCGCCGCCGCGGCCGAGGCGTTGACCGTGTAGGGGTCACCGCCGTTGAAGCCGTTCCAGCCGAGCCACAGCAGCCCGGCTCCGACCGCGACCATCGCCACGTTGGTGGGCGCGTCGATCTCGCGATCGCGCTGGAGCCGGGGCCCGATCACGGCCGCCGCGACGAAGCCCGACACACCGGCGGAAAGGTGGATCACGTAGCCGCCGGAGAAGTCGATCGCGCCGTGCTGGGCGAAGAAGCCACCGCCCCACAGCAGGAACGCGTCAACGGTGTAGACGATCGAGCACCACAGCGCGACGAACGGGATCCACGCCTTGAAGTTGACCCGTCCGAGCACCGAGCCGAGCATCAGGATCGGCGTGATCGCGGCGAACACGAACTGGAAGTAGACGAGCGCCGACTCCGGGAACGCCGTCGACCCCACCAGCGGGATGTTCGCCTGGTTCTGCTCCGAGCCGGGGCTCAGCACCGATCCCGGCGTCCCGATGAAGTTGTTGAAGAAGCCGGTGCCGTGGTGCGGGCCGGCGTTTCCGCCGAACAGCGGCTGACCGAAGCCCATCTTGAACGCGTACAGCACCCAGACGACGAGCACGACCGCGAACGCGGCGAACGTCAGCATCATGCTGTTGATCGACCAGCGCTTCTGCATCGCGCCGCCGTACAGGACGACGAGTCCGGGCACGCTCATCAGGCCGACGAGCGTTGCAGCCGTGATCTGCCAGGCGTTGTCTCCGCCGCTCAGCCACGGTGCGGAATTTACGAGCATGTATCTCCTTGCTCCTGTCGGGAACTGATCGGACCTACCGCATCCGCGGCAGCCTCGGCCCAGCTGGACCGGTTATCGCGAGCATCCTTCTGGACACCGGTTCCGCGTCCAATGGCCGAACGTCCAGCCGTCCGACAGGCGGCTTAGCCATACGGATAACCGACGGCGGCGGCACCCAGGCCGCCGCCGTCGCGTGCAGCTACTGGCCGATGCCCGCTGGTACCTTCAGCCCCGACTTGCGACAGGCCGTGCCGAGCACCGCGAGGCCGTAGGCGCTCATGTCGGTGCCTGGAGCGAGCGTCGTGCACAGGTGACGCGCGTCGGCGCCGCACTCGTGGAACACGGTGGCGCCGATCGGCCCCGGGACGGTCGCGTCGACGCAGCCGGCAGCGGTCGGGGATGAGGAGAAGACGCTCGCGCCGATCGCGACGGCGGCGATCACGACCGCCAGCCCGGCGACCGCCGCGACGATCCGGCGCTCCCGCCTGCCGAGCGCCGGGCGCGCTCGCACCATCTCGCCGTGCCCTGGCGGGAGGATCAGCACGTCCACAGTCTAGGCGCCCCCAGCCGCGCTCAGAGCGCGACGGGCACGCCCTGGGCGAGCACGAGCACAGAGCCGCGGGCTGCGTTCAGCGCTGCCCGTGCCGGGCCAGAGAGCACGACGCGACCGTGCTGAGCGCCGGCCCCCGAGGCGACGACTATCAGGTCTGCGCCGCCGTCGGCGCGATCGAGCAGCTCGGCGTCGAGCCTCGCCGCAAGCTTCTCGGCGGTGTCGCGGGCCGTATCGTCGGCGTCCGGGCCGATCAGCGCGACCGTGCGGATCGGTGCCCCCGGCCGGGTGCGGAGGCCCGCGCACGCGACCGCGATCGCCACGGGTCCGCCGTCGAGCAGTCGCTGGGCGGTGTTGCCCGGCTCGGCGCGGCCAGGCGGAGTGCGGTAGTCCGAGCCGAACACGATCAGCGAGGCGCCCTCTGCCTGCGCGAGCTGCTCGAGGCCGGAGTCGGTCCCCGCGCTGAAGACGACGTGCACGGGGGTGTCGGGGTCGCCGAGGAGGTCCGCGCCGGCCTGGAGTCGCCGCTCGGCGTCGTGCTGGGCTAGCAGCTCGCGGTCGGCGTCGAACTCGCGGGAGTGGCGCACGTACGCCAACGCGACCTCGGCGCCCGTGGCGGCCAGCGCTTTGCCGAGAGCAAGGGCGTCGTCGTCGTTGGGAGTGCCATCGTAGGAGATGATGATGTCTGCGCTCATGCGGCCGTGAATCCTGCGCGCAACGCCGCGCGGTGGCATTGGCCGGTGGGCCAACAATCCCCCCCGGCCGCTGTCCGGACGGAGCAGCGGCAGAACCTCGACTGAGTGAGCACTGGGTTGACAGGGAACGCCGAGCTCGAGTACGCGGCGCTGGCGGCAGGCGCGTTCGCCAGCTGGTTGGGGCTGCCGGGGCCGGGAGAGCCGCTGCTGATCGCCGCTGGGATCCTCGCCGCCAAGCACAAGCTCGGCCTCGCGCCCGTGTTGGTCGTGGCGTTCGTAGCGGCGTCGACCGGGGGCATCGGGGGATGGCTGATCGGGATGCGGGCGGGGCGGCGCGTGGTCGAGCGGCCGGGGCCGCTGCACGCGGTCAGGCTGCGAGTGCTCGACCGGGGCGAGCAGGTGTACGCACGCTGGCCGGCGGCCGCGGTCCTGCTGACGTTCAGCTGGATCGCCGGGATCCATCAGGTGCCCGCGCGCACGTACCTGGTCTGGAACGCCGTGGGCGCGGCGATGTGGGCGGTCGGGATCGGCCTCGGCGCATACTTCGCGGGACCCCCGGTCGTCGACGTGGTCAGCGACGTCGGCTGGCTCACGCTGGCCGGGCTGGGGATGCTGATCGCGGCCGGAATCGCGCTCGAGCTGGGGTGGCGCCGCCGGCGCCGTACCTGAGCCTGGTGGATCCCGCCGGTGCTCGCCACCACGTGCCCGACTGAGGGCCCAGCGGTTGCTCGGCGGGCGTCGCCGGGCGGGCTTGCTCCAGGGCCGTGCTCGGCTCCATCCAGCCGGCGAGGTGCTCGATCGCGCCCGATGCGTGGCGCACCCTGCCGCTGATCGGTCCGGAGCTCGGGTGCAGCTCGAGTGTGAGCTCGACGTTCTCGCGATCCTGCACGGCGGCATTGTCCGCGGGGTGATGCGGATTCGCGCCAGGGTCTCCCCCCAGGGTTGGCCTGCGCGAGATCGGACTCGGAGTCCGGGGGTTCGCCAGGGGCGCCGGCGAGGATCGGTGCGAGCTCGCGCCGGGAGCTCACGTTCAGCTTCTGGAAGACGTGCCCGAGGTGGAACTCGACCGTCTTCGGCGTCACGAACAGGCTCTGCGCGATCTGGCGGTTGGTCGCGCCGGCGGCTGCCAGCCGGGCGATCCGGAGCTCGCTGGGGGTGAGCGACTCGAGTCCGGAGAGAGGGATCCGGCGCGGGCGGGCACCGGTGGCGCGCAACTCGATCAGCGCACGCTAACGTCGTCAATGGCGGCGGGGCGAACGTGATCAACGCGGGCGGCGCCAACGTGATCGTCCCGACGGGCGCCAGCCTGATCTCCGACAAGGGGCTGGGCGACGCTCAGCGCATGCCGGGCGCGGCGGCGATGGGCGAGATCGGGTGCGCCGCCGACTGGATCGCGTCGATCACGATCAGCGCAGCGGGCGTGAGCTCCCGCCCGCGCGCATGGCAGATGGCGAGCGTTCGCGGTGGCAGCTCGTCTCGGATCGGGATCCGTCGCAGTTCGGGAGCGATCAGGTGCTCGACCGAGAGCGCGCCGAGGCAGGCACAGCCCAGGCGGTTGATCACCAACCGCTGGATCATCAGGTTGTCGTCGGTCCTGTAGATGATCCGCGGCCGGATCCGTCGCCGCCGCCACAGCTGCTCGAGGTTCGTCTGCGCGCGCCACCGCGAGTGCCAGGCGATCATGTCGACGCCGTTGAGCGCGTCGAGCGTCACGGACCCTGAGCTTGCCAGCGGATCTTCGCGGTGGGCGATGATCATCCACGCGTCCTCGAACAGCGGCGTGGTCACGACGCGGTCGTTCGGCTCGATGTTGATGTAGAGCCCGAGGTCGAGCTGCCCGCGGTCGAGTTGCTGCGCAAGCGACTCCGCGGTCGAGATGTTCGACAGCGACACCTCGATGCCGGGGCGCTGGCGGGCCAGCCGCGCGAGCGGCTTTGCGAGCAGCGACGAGGTGCTCTGCGAGGTGCCGATCCGGAGCGTGCCGCGCTCGCCTGCGAGTGCGGCCGTGACGTCTCCCTCGAGCGCGAGGTTCGCGGCCAGCACGCGCTGCGCATGGTGGTGCGCGAGCTCGCCGAGGGGTGTGAGCGTGATCCGCCTGCGCCCGCCCGGGCGCACGAACAAGCTCGTGCCGAGGCGAGCCTCCAACGTCGCGATCTGGTGCGAGACGGCTGACTGCGTGTACCCGAGCGCGCGTGCGGCACCACGGAAGGAACCTTGGTCGGCAACCGCGACCAGCGCCCTCAGCGTGCGGGGATCGATCGGTTCATCCATGAGCGCTATCGATCAATCTGACCGAGAATCTTCATTTGTGCTGATCATATAAGCAGCCTACATTCGCTCCTGGATGTCCGCTGTCAGCGCCACGAGCCACGGTCGGCCCCCGGCTCGGGCGCGGATCGCGCAGGAGCCGCCGGACGCGGGCGACGCACGCATCCTGAGACGCACGTTGGCCGTTCTGATCCTGGGAACGTTGATGTCGTCGATCGACACGACCGTGACCAATGTCGCGCTGCGCTCACTCGAGCGGGATCTCCACAGCTCGGTGGGGGACACCCAATGGGTGATCTCCGGCTACCTGCTGGCGCTCGCCGCCGTGATCCCGGTGAGCGGATGGCTGGCGAGGCGGTTCGGTCCGCGCAACGTCTACACGGCCGCACTGGCCCTGTTCGCCCTCAGCTCCGGGCTGTGCGCGGTCGCCGACTCGCTCGGCGCGCTCGTGCTCTGCCGCGTGCTCCAGGGCATGGCCGGCGGGTTGCTGAGCCCGATCGCCCAGCTGATCGCAGCCGAGGTCGCGGGATCGGAGCGGATGGGGCGGACGATCGGTCGCATCTGGATGGCGAGTTCGCTCGGTGCGGTCATCGGACCGTCGCTCGGCGGCGTGATCGTCCAGGGAATGGGGTGGCGCTGGATCTTCCTGATCAACGTTCCGATCGGGCTGATCGCGACGGTCGCGGCGCTCAGAATGCTGCCCGAGACGCCCGCACGTCCGCCCGGGCGACTCGATCTCACGGGCTTGGCGCGGCTGAGCGTCGGGGTGCCGTTGCTCGTGTTCGCACTTGCACAGGCGGAGATCGGTGGCAGCCTGACGGCAATCGACGTGCTCGCGCCACTTGGCGGGGGCGTGGCGCTGCTGCTCGACTTCGCCCGGCATGCCGGTCGCCACCGGCAGCCGCTGCTGGACCTGCGGCTGTTTCGCCGCCGGCTGTTCGCCGCCGCGGCGCAGTGCCTGTTCTGGATCAATGTCGCTTGGAACGCCACGCTGATCCTGCTGCCGCTGTATCTCCAGGAGGTCAGGCACGCGTCGCCGGCGCTGGCCGGGCTGCTGCTCGCTCCGCAGGGAGCCGGCACTGCCGCCAGCATGTGGTTCTCGGGCGGCGTCAAGGACAGGCTCCGCGGCGCGCGGCTCGCGGCGGCGGGGGTGCTCGGCGTCGTCGGGACGACGATCCTGCTGGCACATCTCGGCCCGAGTTGTCCCTACCCGGTGATCTGCCTGATCCTGTTCGCGTCCGGCGCGTTCAGTGGCCAGGCGTGGGTTGCCGCGACGGGCGCCAGCTATGCCGAGCTGTCAGCCGAGGAGCTATCGCACGCTTCTGCTCTGGTGACCTCGATGATGCGCCTGGGGCAGGCATTCGGAGCCGCATTCGGCGCCATCGTGCTCCAGGCCGCACTGACCGCACACCGCGGGGCCGCTCCGGGCACCGCCTACCAGGCAGCGTTCGACTGGGCGGCGATCGCCGGCGTGATCGCCCTGATGATGTACCTGGCGCTCGCCCGGACGATCGCCGTGCGCCGCGGTCGGAAGCCGGTGTACGCCTGATGTCGCGGACGGGGCACCCAGCTCGCGCCGGTGTCTAGCGGCGGCTCGAGCCACCGCCGAACAGGCTCAGCAGCAGCAGAAAGACGTTGAAGACGTCGAGGAAGATCGACGCGGCAATCGGGATCGCGCTCTCGTAGCCGGCGCGGGCAAGGCGGCGGCAGTCCCGAGCACGGCTGTGAACAGACCGGTCGCCCCGGCGGCCTGGTAGACGACGCCCGGATCGGACTTGGCGTAGTAGTCGAGCACCGGTGCTACCGCCATCCCGAGCAGCACGCCCATCCCGAACAAGAGGCCGGTCGCGAGCTGTTCGCGCCCGCGGCGAACCGCGGCCTGCAGGCCGAAGATGCACGCGAACGCTGCGAGGAAGAAGAGGATGCCCGCGCCACCGACCATGTTCCTGGCGAGGTAGGCTCCGAGCGCGGCAAAGCCGAGCGTGACGGCGACGAGACCCATCACGTGGCCGAAGACGGTACGAGCGCGGTCGCCACTGAGGACGGCGCCGCGTCCGAATCCGAGCTCTTCGTAGGTAGGCATCAGCTACTCCCTGGGGTGTCGGGGGCAGCCCCGACCGTGGTCGATGTCGGTACTGCAACGGTAGTGCATCGGGGGTGCGTGCGAGGGAGCAGGATAGCTGACGATAGCAGCTGCTATCTTGTCCGGTATGCCCGCAGACCGAGTTCCCTTGTACGTGAGGCTCCCACGCGAGCAGGCGGCAGCGCTCGACCGGCTGGCGGGCGAGACCGGCCGGCGCAAGCAGCAGCTCGTCAGCGACCTCCTGTCCGACCGGCTCGTCGTCGGCCGCGCCGAGATCCGCGAGGATCGCACGGCGGCAGCTGCGGCCGAGGGCGTGGAGGAGGTGCTGACTCTGGAGGAGGCCGCGGCGCTGTTGCGGGTCCCGGCCGAGGCGATCCGACGGCTCGCCGAGGCGGGCGAGCTTCCGGGGCGCCGGCTCGGGCCCGAATGGCGGTTCGCCCGGGCGGCGGTGCTCGCCTGGCTGATGCGAACCGAGCCGGTTGGTGGGGCCGCAATGCCGGTTCGTAGCCGATGAGCGGCGGCCAGGACGGCCACGGCTCGTCGGCCTACCGCTCGGCGGGTGTCGACTACGACGTGCTCGACGCCGGCAAGCGCGCAGCGCTGACGGCCGCGCTCGCCACCTCCGACCTGCTCGCCGCGCATCCGGGCGGCCGCGCGAACGACGCCTCCCGAGGTGAGCCGGCATTCGTGTTCGAGCTCGCCGGCCATACGTTCGCGCTGGTCGTCGAAGGGCTCGGGACGAAGTCGATCATCGCGCGCCAGGTGCACGACGCGCAGGGCGAGAACCGGTTCGCGGATGTCGCCTACGACACGGTCGCGGCGATCGTCAACGATCTCTGCTGCGTCGGCGCGCTACCGGTTGTCGTGAACGCCTACTTCGCGACCGGGAGCTCCGGCTGGTACGGCCACGTCGACCGCCATGCGGCGCTGATCGACGGGTGGCAGAGCGCCTGCCGCGACGCCGGGGCGACGTGGGGCGGCGGCGAGTCTCCGTCGCTGCCCGAGCTGGTGTCCGAGCGGGAGATCGAGCTTGCCGGCAGCGCGCTCGGGGTCGTGCCCGACGGGTTGGAGCCCCTGCTCGGCCAACGCCTCGGCGCGGGTGACGAGATCGTCCTGATCGAGAGTTCCGGGCTGCACGCAAACGGCGCATCGCTCGCTCGGAAGCTCGCTCAGCAGCTCGAGCTCGGCTACGAGACCCCGCTCGGCGACGGCCGCACGTTCGGCCAGGCGCTGCTCGATCCGACGATCCTCTACGTGCCGCTCGTGCGCGCCCTGCAGAACGAGGGGCTTCCCGTCCACTACCTCAGCCACATCACCGGTCATGGCCTGCTCAAGCTGATGCGACCCGACCGGTCTCTGACCTACAGGATCGCCGCACTGCCCGACGTACCGGAGGTGCTGAGGTTCATGGTCGCGCAGGCTGCCATGAGCGCCGCAGCCGCCTACTCGACGCTCAACATGGGCTGTGGCTTCGCGGTCTACTGCGCCGGCGGGGCCGGCACGGACGTCGTCGAGCTGGCGCGCGAGCTCGGGCTCCGCGCCCTGGTTGCGGGCAGGATCGAGGCCGGGCCGCGGCGAGTGATCATCGAGCCGCTCGAGCTCACCTACGAGTCCGCCGCGCTCGACCTGACGCCCGATCGGTCGTCATGACCGCGGGCGAGGGCTTGCCGCGACGAGCCCGACTCGGTTCCGATCCTCACGCCCGGGCTCCGGTGGACACCTCAGGGCGCGGTCCCGCTGCCGGCTCGCCCGAAGCCTGATCGGGCCACCGCTCGTACTCGGCCGAGACGTGCGCGCACATCTGCTCGTGCGCGCGGACCACGCCGGCGTGGTCCTCCGCCAGGCCGACGACGGCGCACAGGTACGTGCGCGTGCCGTGCCGCGCGTCGAGCTCGGTTCCCGGCGGGTGGTGCATGAACACGCTGCTGACGCCCGGGAGGCGCCCAACCTCGTCGAGGCCGTCGAGCTTCGTCAGCCGCTGGGCGAACGCGGGCGGCTGGTAGAAGAAGCGGTACGCGACGCCCGCCGTCTCGGGCATCGACTCGACCTCGAGCTCGAGGCCGAGCGCCGCCCGCATCGCCATGCCGACGACGTCGATGCCGGCCCCCAGCGACAGCATCTCGGGGACGCCGCCGCCGATCCGTCCATTGATCTCGATCACCTTCGGACCGTCCGCGGTCAGCTTGATCTCCGTGTGGGCACAGCCGACGTGGAACGACAGCGCATGCAGCGCCGACTCGGTCTCGGCCACCACAGCAGCGGCCGTTGCGGCGTCGAGCGTCGAGGGGATGAAGAACCCGGTCTCCCGCAGCGGCGGAGCGAGCGGCAGGCGCCCGGTGATCGCCAGGTGGGTGAAGACACCCGCGGTCGCGACCGTCTCGACCGACACGTAATCCGCTTCGAAGCCGGCCGGCAGCTGCGGCCCATCGGGGAGGTAGCCCTCGAGGATGCGGTCCTCGCCCGGCTCGGCTTCGAGCGCTTCGAGCACCTGGAGCAGCTCGGCTGCGTCGTCGACCTTGAAGGTGTGCCAGCTGCCGGAGTTGCGCCGCGGCTTCAACACGGCCGGAAACGGGGCCGCTTCGAACAGCGGCCGCAGCTGGTCGAGATCGGCGCCGGCGGGCAACTCGATCACCGCCGGCGTGTCGATCCCGCCGTCGCGCAGCGCCGTGCGCTGGTGAAGCTTGTCCTCGAGCGCGAGTGCCGTGTGGGGCTCGTTGAACGGCAGCTCGAGCTCGGCGGCGATCCGAGCGACGTGCTCCATGCCCGTGTCGTAGAAGGTGGCGATTCCATCGGGCGCGTGCTGGCGCAGCGAAGCGGCGGCCTCCTGTGCCGGCAAGCCGAGCGCGGGCACGACGGGACCGCTGCGACGAAGCAGCGGAGCCGCCGCAACGGCAGCAGGATCGGCGGCATCCACCAGCCAGATGACCTCGCACAGTCCACGCGCCGCAGCGCGAAGCTGCATCGCATCGAACGACCGATGGCCGTAGACGATCGCCAGTCTCGGGGGACGATCCATGTACCGCGACGACTGTATGGGATCCGCACCATTCCACCCAAGACGGTCCGCCTGTTAGGGTGGCTTCAGATGGGCACGCCGGTCTCGATCGCGCTCGTCAACAACATGCCGGACGGCGCGTTCGTCGACACCGAGCTGCAGTTCCGGCGGGTGCTCGCAGCGGGTGGGTACACGGGTTCCCGAGCGCTGGCCCTGTACACGATGTCGGGGTTGCATCGGTCCCATGCGGTGATGGCCGAGATCCGCTCGCGCTACCTGGCGCTCGACAAGCTCTACGACGATCCCCCCGATCGGCTGATCGTCACGGGGACCGAGCCGGCGCAGGCACAGCTGTCCTACGAGGCGTACTGGCCGCACCTCTCGCAGGTGCTGCAGTGGGCCGCCGACAACGTCCCGGTCACGCTGCTGTCGTGCCTGGCGGCGCACGCGAGTCTCCTGATCTTCGACGGAATCGAGCGCCAGCCGCTGCCGCAGAAGTGCAGCGGCGTGTTCGAAGGGAGGGTCGCCACCGGGGACGAGCGGCTCGCGCAGTCGCTTCCGAGGATCGTGCCGATCCCGCACTCGCGCCTCAACGACATCCCCGAGGCGGCGATGACCGATGCCGGGTACCGGCTCGTGATCGGCGGCGGGGCGAACGGCAGCGGCTGGTCGGTGGCCGCCAGGCGACAGGGCTTCGGGACGTTCGTCCTTTGTCAGGGGCACCCCGAGTACAGCACCGAGAGCCTCCTGCGCGAGTACCGGCGGGATGTGCGCCGGCACCTGTTCGGCCATGGCGCGATCGAGTACCCGCAGGAGCCGGAGGGGTACTTCTCGGCCGAGGGCACCCGGCTGCTCGAGGCGTTTCGCGAGCGCGCATCGGCGTGCGTGGAGGACCCGCTCGCGCTCTACGAGGCGTTCCCCTACGCACAGCTCGCGAGCGGCCTGCGTAACCGTTGGGGGGAGGCGTCGGCTGCCTTCTACCGGAACTGGCTTGACCTCGCGCTCGACCCACGTCGCGTGGCCGTCTAACCGCGCGGGCTGATACTCAGTTCAGAACAGATGCACGACGAGACGGTCGCGATCCACGGTGGGTACACCGCCGATGCCACCCGTGCGGTGGCGGTTCCGATCTACCAGACGGTCGCACACGACTTCATCGACCACGAGCATGCCGGCCGGGTGTTCGACCTGGAGACCCCCGGCTTCCACTACAACCGGATCAACAACCCGACCTGCGACGTGCTCGAGCAACGGTTGGCGCTGCTCGAGAGCGGGGTCGCCGGGCTCGCGACCAGCTCGGGCATGTCGGCGGTCACGATGGCGGTGCTGAACCTGCTCGAGGCCGGCGACAACCTCGTGGCGGCGCCGCAGCTGTACGGCGCGACGTACACGTACTTCTCGCACGTGCTCCCCCGACTGGGACTCGAGGTCCGGTTCCCGCGCGACGACTCGGCCGGCTCGCTCGCGGCGCTGATCGACGCGCGCACGAAGGCCGTCTTCTGCGAGACGGTCGGCAATCCCGCTTGCAACGTCATCGATCTGGCGGCGGTGGTGGCGGCGGCGCACGATCGCGGGGTGCCGGTGATCGTCGACAACACCGTGCCGACGCCACTCTTGTGGAAGCCGATCGAGGACGGCGCCGACGTCGTGATCCACTCGCTGACGAAGTTCATCGGCGGCCACGGCACGACCACCGGCGGGATGATCATCGATGCCGGCCGCTTCCAGTGGGATGCGCAGCCCGAGCGGTTCCGCAACCTGATCGAGCCCGAGCCCGCGTTCCACGACGTCCGTTACACGCAGGAGTTCGCGCATGCGCCGTACCTCACCCGCTGCCGGACGGTGGGGATGCGCAACACCGGCGCGAACCTGTCTCCATTCAACGCGTTCCTGCACCTGCAGGGGCTCGAGAGCCTGGCCGTGCGGCTGCCCCGTCACGAGGCCAATGCCCGCGCGGTCGCAAGTCACCTCATCACGCACCCGGCCGTTGCATGGGTCAGCTTTCTCGCCTTCGAGGACAACCCGTACTACGAGCTGGCGCAGCGCTACCTGGGCGACAGGGTCCCGTCGATCATCACGTTCGGGGTGCGCGGCGGTCGCGACGCGGCGATCGCCACCTTCGACGGCGTCAAGCTGTTCAAGCGGCTCGTCAACATGGGAGACGCCAAGTCGCTGATCGCCCACCCGGCGTCGACGACCCACCGGCAGCTGCGCCCGGCCGAGCTGGAGCACGTCGGCATCACCCACGACATGGTGCGGCTGTCGATCGGGCTCGAGCACCCCGACGACCTGATCGAGGATCTAGACCAGGCGCTGGCGGCCGCGGCTCGTCAGGGTTAG